>JAEUUV010000141.1 GCA_016787285.1 Saprospiraceae bacterium
TGAATTTGCAGCCCGATTACTTCGAGCAATACATCACAAGCGGCAACTCCATCCTGCGCGCTATCCATTACCCGCCTATCCGGCAAGAGCCGGCCAGCGCCATCCGCGCCGAACAGCACGAAGACATCAACCTCATCACGCTGCTCGTGGGTGCCAGCGCGGGCGGTTTGCAATTACTCAACTCCAAAAACGAGTGGATGCCCATCATGCCCGAAGCCGACGAGATCGTGATCAATGTGGGCGACATGCTCCAGCGCCTCACCAACAACTACCTGAAAAGTACCACACACCGCGTAGTGAATCCGCCCCGCGAGGAGTGGCACTTGCCGCGCCTGAGCATTCCATTTTTTCTGCACCCGGTGAGCGCCATGCGACTCGATTGCCTGCCCGGCTGTGTCACGGCTGCCAATCCGCTGCACTACGAACCAATCACCGCCGGGGCGTACCTGGATGAGCGACTGCGGGAGATCGGGCTAAAGAAATAACTGTCAGAACTTGCCCGAATCCACATCTTTCAAAAAGGCGATCAGCCCGTTCATGTAGGTCTGCTGGTCGTCCCACATACACATATGGCTGCCGTTGGCGCACAGGAGGAACCGGCCTTTTTTTACAGCTGTGGAAATCCATTTCATGTGTTCGGGGTCCATCGTGTCGTGCGTGGCGCCGATACTGAGTGTGGGTATTTTGATAGTAGGCAACCTGTATTTCACGTCCCAATTGGCCAACCGCCCTGCCACGCCGAATTCGCTTGGGCCTTGCATGGTGACATACAGGCTCTGGTTGAGCAACTCAAACGACCGCGTTACCGGGAACGGCCACTCTTCGAGCGGAATGCGGCAAATATGCTTCGCATAAAAATTGGGCATCAGCAATTCCATGTAGCGCGGGTTGGAAAAATCTCCTTTGGCCTCCAGCGCGCGCACCTCCGCCAATACCGCCGGATCAAACTGTTTGGACAGCACATTTTCGGCGTATTGGCCGTATTCCGGGCAACTGGCCATCATGTTGGAAATGACGAGCCCCTTCAGGTTGTCCTGATACTTGAGCGCGTACTGCATGGCGAGAATGCCGCCCCAGGAGTGGCCGAGCAGAAAAAAATTGTCCTTGTTCAGGCCCAGTGCCTGCCGTACGGTTTCCACTTCTTCCACGTAGCGGGGCAAGTCCCAAAAAGCCGTGTCGTTCGGATTGTCCGAAAAACCGGTGCCCAACTGGTCGTAGTAGATGAACTCAATGCCTTCGGCGGGCAGAAAATTTTCCATGCACTGGAAGTAGTCGTGCGGGCAGCCGGGGCCACCTTGCAGGAGCAGGAGTTTGATGCGCGGGTTGTTGCCGAAGCGTTTAGTCCAGATTTTAAAATCGCCCTTGTCGGTTTTCAGGGTGACGATTTTCGTGCCGCCGGTTTGGATGCCGGGTTCGGTGTAGGCGAAATAGGTTTTCAGTGGGTTATCACCGGGTGCTGTTGCGGTTTGCGTGCAAGCCGCAAAGAGGGCGAGAATGCCGACCAAAAAAGGTTGGATGTATTTCATAGTTGATGGTTAAGTCAGTTTGTTCGCCACAATTCCAGTCAGCCCTTTTTTGTCATTTTGAAGAAATCCGTCCACTCTACAAGGATTTTTACAGCAGTATGCCAACTGCATCGCGGACGGATTCCTTCGGAATGACAAAGAATTACGCCGCCCTTCGCCGTTGCACAAGCCCCTTGACATAAGGCAGCCCTTCGGAAATGTTTTTGATCACGTGGTGGGTATTCGGAGGAATATCGAAGTAGTCGCCGGCGCTGAATCGCACAATTTTGCCTTCAAAATTGCACTCACAGGCGCCTTCGAGAATGAAAAAACTCTCGTGAAACTCGTCTTCAGTATGCTGGTCTTCCACGAGATCGGCGGAAAGCCAGACCACGCTGAGCATCAGGTCGTCGGTATCTTTCAGCACGCGTGCCGCAAAGCCGGGTTCCTGAATATCGGGCTCAATATTTTTCAGGGCGGTGTTCCAGGCGTCGGCGTCGCTGTGGCGGTCCAGAAGAGGCGGGTTTTGCAGGTCAACGGTTTCTTTTTCCAAAAAGGCATCCAGGAAGTCCAGCACGCGGTTTTTCAGGTCGGCGCGGGGTTCGGGGCTTTGGGGGTATTTTTCCAGGGCCGCCAGTGTGCGGTCAATTTCCGCCTGCACCTCCGGATGTGCAGCGGCCATGGTCGCTACTTCGGCAGCCTGCGCCGGAGGCAGGCTGCCGAGGCAGTAGGCTTCGATGATACCGGAGGCGATGTATGTGTTCAACTCGTTCATGATTCAAAAGTCAGTTGTTGCCGCAAATGCGACAATGCCGCACGGGTACGGCTCTTCACCGTACCGAGCGGCAGGCCCGTTTCGTCGGCCACTTCCTGTTGGGAGTAGCCCATGAAGTATTGCAAATCAATGACTTGCTTCAGGTGCGGTTCCAAACGTCCGACGGCCTGCTCCAGTCCGATATGATCCAACTGTTTCATTTCGGGCGCCGGACTTTCCACAGATACGACGGAATCGGCGGATTGGATCGTTTGTTTTTCCAAAAAATAATTTGAGCGCACAAAGTCCAGTGCCATGCGCCGGGCGATGACCACCAGCCAGGTGTACAGGCGACCTTTGGCGGCATCGTAGCGTCCGATATTGCGCCAGATTTTCACGAAGGTGTCCTGCAACAGGTTTTCGGCGTCAGCCTCCGATTTCGTTACCTCGAAAATGACGGCATAGAGGCTTCTGCCGTAGCGGTCGTACAGCTCTGCATAAGCAGCGCGTTCGCCCCGTTGCAGGCGTTCGATCAGCGCCTGCTCGGAAAATACCGGTGACAAGGTGGTTTTCACCAAATTTCGTTTTCGGCTCAAAAATACCGATTGGTGTGAGCCGATGGGTATTTTTAAAAAAACTTTTATTGGTTCCGATCCATTTTTCAGGAACTACCGTACTTAGCGTGATTTTTTTTCAAAACAAAACTACACCTGTCTATGAAACGCCTGTTCAAAATCCTTGGCTACACCTTTGCTGTACTCGTTCTCTTAATCGGCGCTGCGCTCGCATTCCTCTACTTCAAAGGAATACCCACATATCCCTACGAACCAGGCCCTGAAATTTCTGCCCTGAAGGTAGAACCCGACAGTACGCGCGTGGCGCGGGGCGCCAAAATTGCCACCCTGCTCTGCAACGAATGCCACAAGGACAACGCCACCGGACGCCTGACCGGCAGGGGCATGCCCGATATTCCGGCGGTATTCGGTAAGGTACACTCGCTCAACATCACCAACGACCGCGACCACGGGATCGGCGCCTGGACGGACGGCGAACTATACTACTTCCTTCGCACCGGTATTCACAAAGACGAGCGCTGGTCGCCGCCGTTCATGCCCAAGTTTCCGCTTATGGCCGACGAGGACCTATACAGCGTCATCGCCTGGCTGCGCTCCGACGACCCGCTGTTGGCAGCAGATTCCCGCGAGTATCCGCCGAATGAGTTCAACCTGTTTATGAAGTTTTTGTGCAACATTGCTATGTTTCCGCCACCGGTACCCGAGCAGGCGATCACGATTCCCGACACGACGGACAAGGTTGCGTTCGGCAGGTATGTGGCCAACGGACTGTGCGCCTGTTATGCCTGCCACTCTGCCGACTTTGCCAAACAAGACCCCATCCACCCGGAAAAAAGCCTCGGCTTTTACGGCGGCGGAAATCCTATGCTCAATCTGGACGGGGAATTGGTGCCGACAGCCAACATTACGATGGACAAGGAAACCGGTATCGGTACCTGGACGATAGAGCAGTTCCGCGACGCTACCAAGTACGGTAAAAACCCGAAAGGCGGGCCGTTGCACTACCCCATGTTCCCGCACACGACGCTGACGGATACCGAGGTAGATGCCATCTGGGCCTACCTGCAAACGGTGCCGCCGCTCAAAAATGCCGTGGCGCGGTACAAGCCGGCGAATTGATTTTTTCAAAAGGAAAAAACGAAGGACATTATGAAAGCATGCCGCCTGTAGCAATTAAGTTGATTATCAACACGACATGAATTCTGTGCAACATCTGTGAGGTTTGTCTGCGTAACGTCTGTGTGAAGTTTGCCACGTATATTTCACACAGACGTTACGCAGACTATATTCACAGACGTTACACAGAAATTGTTACGGCGTTTCCGCCAGTTCCTTCACCTTTTGCAGCGCCTTCGGCCAGGTTTCCTGAAAATACGCCTCGTGATCGGCTGTCGTGTCCATTTCGATGCATAGTACTGTGACGCCGTCTGACTCGGTGGCGGTGTAGTTTTCCAGTGCGCCCGACCATTTTTTTGTCTCCGGACTGTCGAAGTCCTCCACACCGTTGGCGACCATGCCGAGGTGCTGGATCGAGATAAATTCGTTCGGGATGTGTTTGGCGATCATGCTGGACATGCCGCTTCTCTCGGCGGAAAGGAACAGGATTTTGCTGCCTTCGCTCCAGTCCCCTTCGGCATAGCAACCTGGGCTGAACACGCCGGCCCACTGGCGGTAGGTGGCGTCGTTGAGCAGAATGCTCCACACCTTGCTTTTCGGGGCATTGATTTGAATGGAAAACTCGAGTTGTTTCATAGCAGGGAAGTTTTAGTGTTGATCCGTGTATTTTTTGAAATTGTCCAGAATAGCCTGCCAGCCCGCTTGCTGCATCTCCAGCGAGTGGATGTTTTCGGCCTCAAATGTTTCGACAACACGGACGCCGTCGGCGGCGGTGGGGTCGAATGTGACAACTACTTTCCTGCCATCGGCAATGGTGTAGGCGATGCGGCGGTTTTCCACCACCTCGTCGTACACTCCGTTGAAATCGAAACTGAAACTACCGTCCTTGGCTGCCATGGTGAACACGAAGTTCCCGCCCACCCGCAGGTCGTTCACGGCCTTGGGCGTATGCCAGTCGTCGGAGGCGTTGTTCCAGTTCTGGATGTGGGCGGCTTCGGTCCACAGGCGCCACACTTTTTCCACGGGCGCCTGCACTGTCGTTTCGATCGTAATGGCCGTTTTCACCGCATCGGAGTCTTGTATCAATTTGGTGATTTCAATTTTGCGCATCTGCATCATGGCCATCATGGCGCGCTGCGCCGTGGCCGGGTTGGGGTCGGTGAGCAGGCGCGGCAAGGCTTCGGGAATGATTTGCCACGACACGCCGAATTTGTCCTTCAGCCAGCCGCATTGGCTTTCTTCGCCGCCGTCGGCAGTCAGTTTTTCCCAGAAGTGATCCACTTCCTCCTGTGTATCGCAGTGTACCACAAACGATACCGCTTCATTGAACGTGAACTGCGGGCCGCCATTCAGGGCGCTGAAGGGCTGCCCGTCGAGTGTGAAATCCACGACCATAACCGCGTCGCCGTTGCGGAGCACTTTGCCGATTTGTGAATTTTTGAACACCGAAACGTATAAGTTCGCGGCGTCTTCGGCCTGGCCGTTAAACCAGAGGAACGGAGTGATTTTGTTCGTTGTTGCCATAGTGACAGGTGTTTGACAGGTGTTGTTTTTGTTCTTCAAATTTTTGCTTTGCGCGGTTTTTCCTCCGCTTTTCGGGATACTTCCGAGACCCGGAATTGTACAATCCGGGTAATCAGTTCCAGCGGCATGGGCTGCTCGAGCGGAAATTGAACCGAACCTTTGCCGGCTTTGTAAACAGAAAGTTCTTTTTTGAAAGCTTCTGCGCCGGTGGGTGCCGGGTAAAATCCGATGTGGTTTTTGAATCCGGCGAAGTGTACGAGGTTGCCGTTCAGGATAAAAGTCGGAATGGCATACCGAATAGCCTCGGTAGCGTCTGGCGCCGCTGCTTGCACAGTTGCCCGAATTTCTTGCAACAAAGCCTGCGTTTCCGCGGGGAAACCGGCAATGTATTCGTCAATGGTGGCGGGTTTGCTCGTCGTCATCCTGATCGGCATGTTTTGTTTTTCAATGGCACAAAGGTACCGGAATTGCCGGCTTCGTACAGGGGGCGATTGCGGCAAAACAGGGGGCATTTTTAGACATTATTTGTTTTGAAATCATTTTTTACATTTGCCGAATGAAACACATTTCCATCCTTGTGCCTGAATTTTCGGTCCTCGACAGCATCACGGCGCCACGGTATCTGTTCACGGCGGTCAACGATTTTCTGGCGGCAGCCGGCAAACCGCCGATGTTCGAGGTACACCTCGTCGGATTGAAAAAAACGGTTCATCTGCACGGCGGCCTGTTTTCGGTGCATCCCGATATGCTGCCGGAGGACGTGCAAAAAACGGACCTCGTGCTCATCCCTGCTCTGACGGGCGATATCCACACGGCGCTCGAACAGAACAAGGCTTTTCTGCCGTGGATACGGATGCAATACGAACGCGGCGCCGAAGTAGCCAGCCTGTGCATCGGAGCGTTTTTGTTGGCCTCAACCGGACTTCTGGACGGGAAAAAGTGCTCGACGCACTGGCTTTTTGCACACGAATTCCAGCGCATGTTTCCGGAGGTGACCCTCGTGGCCGACCGGATCGTGACCGAAGAACGGCGCATATTCACCAGCGGCGGCGCCAACTCGTACTGGAACCTGCTGCTGCTCCTCGTGGAAAAATACACGGATCGGGCGATGGCCGTGCTGGCCGCCAAGTTTTTTGCCATCGAAATAGACCGCAACAGCCAGTCGGCATTTATGATGTTCAACGGCCAGAAAAGCCACGAAGACGAGCCGATTCGGCTGGCTCAGGCTTTCATTGAGGAAAATGTGGCGGAAAAATTTTCAGTGGACGAACTGGCCATGCGTTTTGCCATCGGGCGACGCAACTTCGAGCGCCGGTTCAAAAAAGCCACAAACAACACCCCCGTGGAATACATCCAGCGGGTAAAAATCGAGGCCGCAAAAAAAAGCCTGGAAACCGGCAGGAAAAACGTGAATGAGGTGATGTACGACGTGGGCTACTCCGACGTGAAGGCGTTCCGGTCGGTGTTCAAAAAAGTGACCGGGCTGTCGCCGGTGGAGTACAAAAACAAATTCAGTATGACGGGAGGCGTCGAATCCGCAGGCCGTGCGGCGCATCGCCACTAACCCCCTACGTTTTCTGGTGCTTCTTCTTTGCCGCCGGGAACAGAATATTGTTCAAAATCAGGCGATAGCCGGGCGAGGTGGGGTGGAGGGACAAGTCGGTGGGCGGGTCTTCCACGTAGTGCTTGTAGTCTTCGGGGTCGTGGCCGCCGTAGAACGTCCAGAACCCGAACCCGTAGATGCCGTGGATGTAACGCGCCTCGTTGGCCGGCTTGTTTTCGCCCATGGTGAGCACCTGGGGCTTGATGGTGTTTTTCAGAAACGCCGTGCTTTGCCCCATGAATCCCTTCACCGTACGGGTGTGGTTTTGTGTCAGCATGGTGGGCACGGGGTCCCATTTGGCGGAAAAGTCGAACAGGGTGAAATAGTCCTGCTCGGGATTCACGTTGCGACCCAGGTTGTGGTCAATGCTGGAGTGCTCGTAGGTGAGTGGATCGCGGATCAGTTGGAAATTCTGGAACGCGAAAGTTTTGGAGAAATCGAGTTTGTTCTGCGCATTGGGGTCGGCGGGGTCGCCGTCGTAGATGTCGGCGCAAATGTCAAGCCCTTCGGCAGCCAGCGCGATGTCGTAGGTGTCGGTGGCCGAGCACATGGCAAACATAAAGCCTCCGCCCGCAACGTACTCCGCGATCCGTTTCGCTACGGCGAGTTTGAGTTGGCTGACCTTGGCAAAACCGTTCTCTTTTGCCAGGTTTTCCATCATGCGCACGTGGCTGCGGTACCAGGGCTGGTTGCTCTGGCTGGCGTAAAACTTGCCGTATTGCCCCGTAAAATCCTCGTGGTGCAGGTGCAGCCAGTCGTATTCGGGCAGTTTGCCCTGAAGCACTTCGGTGTCGTAGAGCACGTCGTAGGGAATTTCGGCGTAGGTCAGCACCAGTGTCACGGCGTCGTCCCATGGCTGAATGGTCTCGCCCTTCTCGTTTTTATCGGGCGAGTACACCGCGATTTTCGGCGCCTTTTCCAATTTGATGACATCCATATTCACCTCCGGGTTCAGGATTTCTTCCTGGATGGCAGCAAACTGCGCCTCGGCAATAATTTCGTAACTGATGTTGCGAATTTTGCATTCCCGTTCGAATACGGAGGTTTGTGGAAATACAAAACTGCCGCCCCGATAATTCAGCAACCAATACGCCTCCACGCCCTGCGACAATACCCAGTAGGTAATGCCGTAGGCTTTCAGGTGGTCGCGCTGGCTGTTTTCATCCATAGGAAGCAGCATATAGGCGGCGCGCACTTGCGGCAGTGCGAAAGCAAACAGGACAAGGGCAAAAACGATTCGACGGATCATAAGGGCGTGCTAAACGATGAGCGATAAGTGGCTTGTGGGTTGAAAACCGAACAAACAACGTTTGGATAAGGAAAAAGATTTTTGACTGGTGTTGCTTGAGGGCTGCAAATTTATGGATATACCCTGAAGAACGCTGCTCCTTTTTGACCTTGTCCATGTTCAGGAAGGCCTGATTTCCGTGGGGCACAGGATTTTCATTTTCGCGTTTTTACCGAAAAGTCGGATGTTTGCCCGCTTGTTTTTTTCACCGCGGAGACGCAGAGGCGCGGAGAAAATTTTGCTGAAAAAAACTCCGCGCACCCGCGCCTCTGCGGTGAAAAAAATACGCCGATACACGATGCACCAATTCCGCCTTGTCCTGTCCGCAGCATTCTTCTGCCTGACTCTTGTGCTCAACGCCCAAACAGCCCCGAAAACTCCCGATGAGTTTCTACCCCATCGTATCGGGGAGCAATTCACACCCCACCATTTACTCACCGACTACTTCGAGTACCTCGCCGCCAACGCGCTCACGACCATGAAGATGGAGCGCTACGGCGCCACGAACGAGGCGCGCCCCCTGCAGGTGGCCTATTTTTCGTCGCCGGAAAACATGGCCAGATTAGAGCAAATTCGGCTAAATAACCTGCGTTTGGCAAACCCCGGCCCCTCCCCCGCAGGGGAGGGGGGACGTAGAGCGGATACCGGCGTCACGACTCCCCTCCCCCCCGGGGGTGGGGTTGCCATCGTCTGGCTCAGCATGAGCGTACATGGCAACGAACCCTCCGGCTCGGAGTGCAGTATGGTGCTGGCACACCAATTGGCCACCCAGTCGGAACCGGCAATACGGGAATGGCTGAAAAATACTGTGGTCATCCTCGATCCTTCGCTCAATCCCGACGGCTATGACCGTTACACCCACTGGAACCGCAGCGTGAGCAACCTGCGAAAGAACCCCCGCATCGAAGCCCGCGAGCATGCCGAACCCTGGCCGCGCGGACGCACCAACCACTACCATTTCGACCTCAACCGCGACTGGGCCTGGGCCACACAGGTCGAAACCCAACAGCGCCTCGCCTTGTACCAACGCTGGCTGCCACACGTGCATGCCGACCTGCACGAACAGTATCTGGACAATCCGTACTATTTCGCCCCTGCCGCCGAGCCGATGCACGACTACATCACCGCCTGGCAACGCGATTTCCAGACCCAAATCGGACAAAACCACGCCGGGTATTTCGACCAAAACGGCTGGCTGTATTTCACCAAAGAGGTGTTCGATCTGTTCTACCCGTCCTACGGCGACACGTACCCGATGTTCAACGGCGCGATCGGCATGACCTACGAACAGGCCGGCCACTCCAGCGCCGGCTGCGCCGTCATAAAAGCCAACGGCGATACGCTCACCCTGCGCGAACGCATCCTGCACCACCTGACCACCAGCCGCTCCACCATTGAAACAGCCAGCAAAAATGCCGCAACGCTGGTGGACAATTTCCGCAAATACTTCGAGCGCAGCGCTGCGCAACCGCAAGGTCAGTATCTGTCGTTTGTCATTCCCGCCACCAACGATCCTAACCAGGTAAATGCCCTGTGCCGCCTGCTCGACCGGCACCACATCCGCTACGGACGCGCAGGCACTACGGCGAGTAACCTCAAAGGTTTCGACTATGTGCAAGGCAAGGAAAACACGTTCAACCTCGGCGAAAAAGACGTGGTGATCAGTGCCTACCAGCCGCACTCCGTCATGCTGCAAGTGCTGTTCGAGCCGGAGCACCGCCTGAGCGATTCCCTGACCTACGACATTACCGCCTGGGCGCTACCCTACGCCTATGGGCTGGAAGCCTACGCCCTCAAACAGCGCCTCGAACCCAAACGCAACTACGAACCGTACAAGGCGCCGGAGGTGCGGCTGGCCGCCTCGCCGTATGCTTGGTGCGTACACCGAAAATCCATGGCCGAAGCGCAGTTTTTAGCCAAAGTACTCGACGCAGGCGTGAAAGTACGGTATGCCACTATGCCTTTTGACCGATCCGACCAACAGTTTGATGCCGGCGCGCTCGTGATTACCCGCGCCGACAACCACGCCCTGAGCGCCGATCTTGACGCAATCGTGCAGACCGCCGCCGCCAACGCCAACGTGCCGCTGCACCCGATTTTCAGCGGCTGGTCCAACAAAGGCAACGACCTGGGTTCCGATCGTTTTGTGCTCATCAACCGGCCCGAAGTCGCACTGGTTTATGGAGAAGATGTGGACGACAATCCCTATGGGCATACCTGGTATTACTTTGAACAGGAGCTCGGCTATCCGGTGACGCCGGTAGCACTGGATCGGCTGACACGCCTTCGTTTGACGGACTACACCACGCTCATTTTCCCGCACGGCAACTATAATTTGCCGGAAAATGTGCTCAAATCTATCCAGGAGTGGGTGCGTCAGGGCGGGCGTCTGATTGCGTTCGAGGGGGCCGTGCGCGCGTTTGCCGACAAGGAGGGCTTTGAACTGAAAAGTAAAACCGATACAAAAAAAGATACTGCCGCAACCACCTCCCCCAAACCCTACCTGGCCCGCGAGCGAGAAGGCATCAGCGATAATGTGCCGGGCGCTGTGGTACAAACCCGGGTGGACGCCACACACCCGCTGACCTTTGGCTTTTCGGGGCGGTATTTTTCGTTAAAAACTACATCCAACGCCTTTGAAATGCCCGCCAACGCACACACGCCCATCTGGTTGAGCGAGGACTTTCAGTCGTACGGCTTCATCGGCAGCCGGCTGAAACCGCGCCTGAAAAACACCCCCGTGGCGGCTGTGCAGCGCATGGGCAGCGGCGACGTGGTCTATTTCGTGGACAACCCGCTGTACCGGTGTTTCTGGGAACAGGGGAAGGTACTGTTTGCAAATGCGTTGTTTTTTTAGGAACGTTACACGCGTTTCAGAAAAACACGAAAACAGTCGTCTCCGATACGGCCCGTTTCCACCAGAACCGCTTCTTTCGGGAGAGCCGGGGCCGGCACGCCACGGTGCAAAAACTGCGGATTTTCGAGCCGCAGGATTTCGTCCCAGAGTCCGGCTTCGAGAAATTGCTGAAGCACATTTGCTCCGCCCTCTACGAGCAAGATAGCGTGTTTTTCCTGTGTCAGTTTTTCTATGAGCCAGGGTATCCAGCCGGCGGTTTCGGGCGGGGCGAGAAACTGTGTTTTCCTGTACGTTTCACTGTGCTCGGGGCCAATAATCCAGGTGAGCCGGCTGTCGTCGAGCAGGTGCGCCGTGGGCGGAATTTTTCCGGCAAAATCAAGAGCGATACGCAAGGGCGATTTTCCGAAATACAGCCGGTTGTCGAGGCGGGGGTTGTCCACCAGAGCGGTGGTTGTGCCCACCAGAATCGCATCGGCTTCGGAGCGCCGGCGATGTACCAGACGCTGTGCCAACGGGCCGGTAATTGCCGTGCGTTCGCCTTGCCGCCCGAGGTAGCAGTCGGTGCTTTGCGCCCATTTCAGGATGATATGCGGACGTTTTTTTTCGATCCAGGTGAAAAATGCGCGGTTCAGGTAGCGCCCTTCGGCTTCGAGGATACCTGCGAGAACCTCCACACCCGCAGCCCGGAGTTTCTGTATACTCTGCCCGGCCACCAGCGGATTGGGGTCGGTATTAGACACCACCACACGCGATACTTTTTCTTTCAAAATCAGATCCACGCAGGGCGGTGTTTTGCCAAAGTGAAAACACGGCTCGAGGTTGCAAAACAAGGTGCTGTGGGGAATCAGATGCCGATCGGCCCCGGCAACAGCCTGCACGGCGTTCACCTCGGCATGCGCTTCACCATAACGCCGGTGCCATCCCTCCCCGATGATGCGGTCGGCATGCATCAGCACAGCCCCTACCAGAGGGTTGGGCGATACGTGGCCTGCACCAAGGCGGGCGAGTTGAAAGCACCGGCGTATGTACTGTTCCATGATGGATCGCGTTAGCAGCAGCCGCTACCCGGCTCGCAGCAGGCAATGGCTGTCTTCAGTTCGGCAAGATTGACCCGGCGCTTTTCCGTCCCGGCGACTTTGGTCGGGGCGCCCGGTTTTTCGGCGTACACGGTGATGCTGAAAATTCCGGTACCGGAGGCCAGAAACGCTTGAAGTTGTTCTTCGGACAAATGTTCGAGCAGGATGTGGTCGGGTATCAGGATTGGTTTCACTTGCTGAATTTGCAGGTTCCGGAACCCGGCATCCCGAATCAGGCCGAGGTATTCGTCCTGCTGGATAGCGCCGGAAACGCAGCCGGCATACAGCTCGGCGCTTTGGCGCAGGGCGTCGGGCAGGTCGCCCGCCAGCACGATATCGCTGATGCTGAAATGCCCTCCCGGACGCAGGACGCGGGAAATTTCGGCAATAACGCGGGCTTTGTCGGGCACCAGGTTCAGCACACAGTTGGACACGACGACATCCACGGAGTTGTCGCTCACCGGTAGGTCTTCGATGTCGCCTTGCCGGAACTCGACGTTGTTGAAGCCTAATTTTTCCGCGTTCAGCCGGGCGCGGCGGATCATGTCGGGCGTAAAATCCACGCCGACAACTTTGCCTTCCGGCCCGGTGGCTGCGCGGGCTACGAAACAATCGTTTCCGGCTCCGGAGCCCAGATCGAGCACGGTGTCGCCTTCGTGGATGTGTGCATGTTCGGTCGGCAAGCCACAGCCTAAGCCGAGGTCGGCGTCGGGGTTGTAGCCTTTGAGCGCCGTGTACGATTCCGACATGATGGTGTACGTGCCGGGCGTACCGACACCGCAACAGGAATTACTGTTGGCCTCCCGGCTTTGGCGGGCGATTTCCGCGTATTTCTCGCGGACACCGGCTTTAACTGATTCAGAATGTGCCATTGTTTTTGTTTTTATAGTTAAAAATTTAGCAGGAACAGTTCTGTGAAACAGCCGCGAAGAGCTCGTCGAGCAGGTTCTTCAGGCGCGAAACGGAGTCGTGGTTGATGCAGTAGCAGGATTTAACCCCTTCGACGGTGCCGGAAATCAGGCCGGCAGATTTAAGTTCTTTCAGGTGCTGGCTTACCGTGCTTTGGGCCAAAGGCAATACGTTCACAATTTCGCCGCACACGCACACATTCCGGCGGGCAAGTTCCCGCAGGATAGCCACGCGTGCAGGATGGCCGAGGGCTTTGGCGAGTTCGGCAAGTTCATTTTCGATGTCGGTAAAAACCTCAATTTTCGACGCTGCCATAGTGAGTTGAATTTAAAGGCTCCAAAATTTCATCGCAAAAATACGATGAAATTGAAAAGAGACAAGGTTTGCGAAAAATTTTATCGTAAAAATACGATTTATTTTTTTCGCGACGCGTTCAAGCGCCATGAGGCCCCTCTGCAAGACGTTGTTTTTCAAGGCGTTTACGCCATTCAATATACCCCAGAACGGAAAGTGCCAAAAAAACGAGGTACTGGAAAGATGTGAACGGATAGCCTTTGACGAAGTACAGGGGTACGGCTGCCATGTTGGTCATGGCCCACCACAGCCAGTTTTCCAGTTTTTTCCGGGTCATCAGGAGCATGCCGGTGTACGCCGTAGCGGAGGCAAAGGCATCGGCTAAGGGTACTGTGCTATCGGTCCAGTACCGGAGAATAAAGTAAAGTACGAGCCAGCAGGCGACGAAAAAGGCAATGGCTACAAACCAGTCGCGCGGCGTGCTGGCGGTAATGTGCAGGGTGTGTCGGGAGGCGTCTTTTTTCGTCCACATCACCCAACCGATCACACTCATCACCGTGTAATACAGGTTTACACCGGCTTCGGCGTAGAGCCCGGCTACGATGCTCAGGTGGATGTAGATGGTGGTATTGACCAAACCCGTCGGGTACACCCAGATGTGTTCCTTTCTGGAAAAAATAACGCTGGCGATGCCGAAAAACACGGCAATGAACTCCAGCCCTGTCGTGGCGAGTAGTCCGTTGATTAATTGGAGCCAAACTTCTTGCGCCGTCATATCCTGAAGAACATGGAATTAGCGGAGTGCACAGTTTGAAACAGCAAAGCCTTCCGCTGTGAGATGACAGCGGAAGGCTTTGACAAGATACTGATCACAGGGAAAACGATTACTGCGGAATGGTACTGCCACAGCTCGAATTCCAGGGAAAGACCTGATCAAATGGCTTGGACCCGCCCTTACCGCCTTCAACACGAACCATTTCGTCCTTATCCAGAACCTTTACAGACTCCTGAATGGATTCGAGCTGACTTTTCGTGTTGTCAGGCTGTTCTTTACCGGCGGGTTCGTTCGTCTTTTTAAGAAATGAGAACATAGGTTTAGGCTCACGCTTTTTTCAGAGGCCAAAGGTAGCGGGATTTTGCAAAAGGTCAAGGATACGGTTGGTATTTTTGTATGTAAGGCGTCAAAACAACTTTGATCGGCAGGAATAGGGGTTGATTTGTGCAAGGGTAGTCAGGAAAGGCAGGAAGGATTAGTTTAGGAAACAGGCCTTATTTTTGCCACCTGAAACGCTGCCTCCTTCCTAAACATTTAAAAACCATACCTGTTTCAGTATTTCGTTCAAGAAATATGGCAATCTACTCCATCCGTGATCTGGAAAAACTTACCGGTATCAAGGCCCATACCATCCGGATATGGGAGCAACGCTACCGGCTAGTCTCCCCTGCCCGGACGGAAACGAACATCCGTTACTATACCGATGAAAACCTCCGGCACCTGTTCAATATTGCTTTATTGAACCGATATGGCTATAAAATCAGCAAGTTAGCCAAAATGCAACCGGAGGAAATAGCCGCCAAGGTTGCCGATATTGCGGAAAGTAACAACAGCCCAAACACGCAAGTCGAGGCGCTCACCTTAGCCATGATTGATTTTGACGAGGCTGCGTTCGACCGGATTTTTGCTGCATACAGTTGGGAAAACGGCTTCGAGCAAACGATTATCCAACTGATTTATCCGTTTTTGGACAGACTGGGCGTGCTTTGGATGGCACACAGTGTGAGTCATGCCCATGAAAAATTTATCACAAACCTGATCCGACGCAAACTTTTCGTAGCTATTGACAGGGAAAGCGGTACAAGTTCCGATCAAGGCGCCCGGTTTTTGCTTTATCTCCCCGACGGTGAAAGCCAGGAACTGACCCTCCTTTTCATGTACTATTTACTCAAAAGCCGGCATCAAAAGGCCGTCTACCTGGGGAGCGCCATTTCGCTTGATGATTTGCGCGATGCCTGCCAGTCCTACCAACCCGACTTTGTTTTTACCATCCTGAATACCCCCTTGGCCCGACAATCCATCCAGGCGTATGTGGATACTGCAGCCAAAATGTGCGGATCGGCACAAATCCTGCTCAGTGGCGCACAAATGTTCGTTAACCCGGTCAAATTACCCCCCAATGTGCGATCGCTAACCGGTATGCCGGAAGCCTTGCAATTGCTGGATGACTTGACCCGAAACCAAAAATCGCCGACGTAAAAAAGAAAGGCCACACGAACGACTTGTCCGTGTGGCCTTTTTAAATAGCAAAGTATACTGCCCGAGAATATCGATCAGGCATCCGGGCCTTTTTCCTCCGCAGCGTCGGTATTTTCTGCTTCTTTCGGTGCTGCACTTTTTTTCCTGGCCTTGGCTGCCGGTTTTTCGGCGGATTCTTCCGAGGCGGGTTCCTCCGTCGCCTCGGCAACGGGTACTTCCGCAGCGGCCTCCGGTTCGGCGGCTTTCTTGCGAGCAGATGCGGCTTTTTCGCGTTTTTCAGCAAAGTTTTCAGCTACCTCTTCCACTTTTTCTACGACATCGCCGAGCAGGTCGTCGGCCTTCTCGATGGCGTCGTCAAGCAAGTCGCCGGCTTTCTGGCCGAATACTTTTCCGACTGCCTTGACGGTATCCAGCACATCTTCCAGCGATTCGCCCAGCAATTTGCCGGCCACGTCGAAGGCGTTTTCGTCACTTTGGGCTTTTTCCTCCGCAGCGACGCTATCGGAATCAGTCGGAGCAGACACCGTTTCGGCAGCGCCGAGTGTGGACGCCGATATCTGTTCGGAAATTTCCTGTTTGGCAGCCGCCTTGGCTTCTTCAAACTTTTTCCGCTCGGCTTCTTTTTCGAGGCGTTTGGCCTCTTTTTCCTTGGCGAGGTTCAACTGGCGCTCCACTTCGGCGCGGGTAGCGTTCATCTCGTCCAGTTTCTCGCGTTTGGAAGCCACGCGCTCTTCGATCATTTTGATCTTGGCGCTGCGAATCTGGGCTTCGAGTTGACCTTCGGTGGCGGCAATTTTTTTGCTCTGGAAGGCCAGTTCCTCTTCGTCGCGGCGCACGCTGTCTTCCATGCGGCGGATGGCGTCGCGCAGGCCGCCGATGCGGCGCTCGTGGCGCTCAGCGAGCGACCCCTCGTTGGCAGCAGGGCCGAAGCGGCGCTCTTTGGCTTTTTTGAACGCCTTGTCGAGGCGGTCCCAGAGTTTGTTCCGGTGCTCGTTGCTCATCTTGGCCTCGCGATACCGGCGTTGCATATTTTTCAGGTCGTCGAACACGGAGTTGAGTTTGGCGCCGCCGGCGGCAATGCGCTGCTCCACGTCTTCGAGCCGGTTGATAAATTCGTCGTACACCGACTGGGAGGACGACATAAACTCGTCCTGCACCTTAGCACGCAGTTTCTTCAGGTCGTCGAACAGGACGTTGATGTTGTCACGCAGGTTGTCGGCGTGGTTGCGGAACAGATTCCGGTCGCGGGCTTGCTCCTGCACTTTGTCCCAGAAGCCCTTGAGGCTGTCCCACAGGCCGGCATCGTACGTTTGCAGGGCCTGTACTTTTTCCTTGAACTCGGCCAGTTCCTGCTGGTAAGCCTGGTGAAGTTTGGAGGAGAGCACTACGAAGTGCCACTCGGTTTGTGCGCGCTGGATGAGCCCGTTGCGGTCTTCGGCCTTGAGGTCATCCGGCAGCAGGGTCTCGGTGACGCTGAGTTCGCGTTCCAATACGGTGTGTTCTGCGGGGAATTCCACTTCGGTGCCGGCCTTCCATTCGTTCATCAACTTGTTGAAAAACTCTTCCGTGGCAACAGATTCCGGAAAGGTGTAAAGCAGCACTTTGTTTTCTTCTGCCTTGAGTTCCAGTGCGATCAGGACTTTTTCATTTTCTGCGTTGGTTCCCCAAACGACGATCTTGTTCTTCATTGCGGTACAGTTACAGTTACGGTGTACAGTTACAGTGTGTGTTTAAACGGTGGCTTGCCCATCCGGGCAATACAGGTTCAAAAATGAGGCCGCAAATTTAGGCGGTAACGGCGTGTTTTTGTGTTTTCGGGCGTCTTTGTTTCAAAATTCCCTGAGCCAGCAAATACTCGGCAATCTGCACGGCATTGGTTGCAGCCCCTTTGCGCAGGTTGTCGGATACTACCCACATATTGAGCGTGTTGGGTTGGCTTTCGTCGCGACGCAAACGCCCGACAAATACCTCGTCGCGGTCGTGCGCATGCAGCGGCATGGGGTACTGAAGGTTGGCTGGATCATCCACCACCACGATACCCGGGGCTTTTTCAAGTAGGCTGCGCACTTCGTTCAGGTCAAAATCCTGTTCAAATTCCACGTTGACCGACTCGGAGTGCCCGCCTACCACCGGCACACGCACCGTGGTAGCCGTGACACGGATGCTGTCGTCGCCCATGATTTTTTTGGTCTCCAGCACCATTTTCATCTCTTCTTTGGTGTAGCCGTTTTCCAAAAACACGTCAATGTGCGGCAGCAGGTTCAGGTCAATCTGGTACGGATAGGCCCGCTCGCCGGGTTTGCCTTTGCGCTCGTTCATCAACTGGTTGACGGCCTTCACACCCGTTCCGGTAACAGACTGGTAGGTGCTGACCACAATCCGTTTGATTTTGTAGCGGTCGTGCAAAGGTTTGAGCGCCACCACCATCTGGATCGTGGAGCAGTTCGGATTGGCGATGATTTTGTCCTTTTTAGTCAGCACATGGGCATTGACCTCGGGCACTACCAATTTTTTATCGCCGTCCATGCGCCAGGCACTGGAGTTGTCAATGACAGTGGTGCCGACTTCGGCAAAACGCGGCGCCCACTCTTTGGAAGTAGTCCCGCCGGCACTAAAAATAGCCACATCCGGCTTCTTCCGGATGGCCTCCGTCATGCTCACGATCTTGTGTCGCTTGCCGCGAAACCGGATCGTTTTGCCCACCGAACGCTCCGAAGCGACCGGGATGAGGCGGGTGACAGGAAAATTGCGCTCTTCGAGCACCTGAAGCATTTTTGTGCCCACCAGGCCGGTGGCACCGACTACGGCTACTTTCATTTTTTTGTTGACTGGTTGACTGGTTGACTGGTTGACTGGTTGACTGGTTGATTGGTTGATTGGTTGATTGGTTGATTGGTTGATTGGTTGATTGGTTGATTGGTTGATTGGTTGATTGGTTGATTGGTTGAGGTTAGATGCCGCATCTAAGAACTTTCTTCGATGTAGACTGTCCAATCAACCAATCAACCAGTCAACCAGCCAACCAGTCACGCAAAGGTATGGCGCAAAAAGACGATGACGGGTAAAAGAAATTGTCTGAAAAGGCGACCTTCGCGCCGAAAAAAGACATGGACATGTTTATTCGCTTTCACAAGGAAGGTTTTGCGATACTGATCGCGGTGGGGCTTTTCCTGTTGTTGCTCAACGTGGCGCTGCGTTTGCTCGGCTCGCTGTACTTCTGGCCGGTTCTGGTGCTTTCGTTGATTATTTACGGCCTGGTGGCGCAGTTCTTCCGGAACCCGGTGCGCGTGATTCCGGTTAAGGACAACCAACTCGTATATGCTCCGGCAGATGGCCGGATTTGCGTGATCGAGGAGGTGTACGAAGGGGAATATTTCAAGGACAAACGCCTGCAGGTGTCCATCTTCATGTCGCCGCTCAATGTGCATGTGAACCGTAATCCTGTAAGTGGCCTGGTGCGTTACTTCCGCTACCATCCTGGCAAATACCTGGTGGCCTGGCACCCCAAAAGCAGTACCGAAAACGAACGCACCACCGTGGTGTACGACACCGGCGCCGGGCAAATTCTGATGCGCCAGATTGCCGGCGCCGTAGCCAAACGTATCAAATGGTACGTCAAGGAAGGCGATCAGGTCGAACAGGGCGCCGATATGGGCTTTATCAAATTCGGCTCCCGTGTGGATCTTTTCCTGCCCATCAACACCAAAATCGAGGTGGCCATGGACCAACAGGTGCGCGGAAACCTCGACGTGATCGCCAAATTTTCTAATTGATCCGATTAGGCCGATTGATTCGATTGCCAAACTGATGCTGTCGTAGTCACGCTCGGTAATCGAATCAATCGAATCAATCGAATCAATCGAATCAATCGGCCCAATCGGCCCAATCGAATCAATCGAACCAATCGGCCTAATCGAACCAATCGAACCAATCGAACCAATCGGCCTAATCGAACCAATCGAATCAATAAAAAATGACGGAACAAGAAATTTTGCGCCGGGAGGCGCTCCAAAAATTACGCGAACTCGGCATTGACCCCTACCCTGCCGAGATGTTCGACGTGACGGCTTTCGCCGCCGATATTCTGGAAAACTACCAGGAAGAAGTGCTGGAGGACGGCAGCAAAAACCGCCTGAACTACCAGGAAGTAGCTCTGGCCGGACGCGTAATGGCCTCGCGCGAGGCAGGCAAGGCGCTGTTTATGAACCTGCAGGACAGCAGCGGACGCATCCAGTTGTACCTCCGCCGCGATGACTTTGCGCAAGGCGAGGACTTCACCTTTTTCGATACGGCCATCAAAAAACTGCTCGATCTGGGCGACTACATCGGCGTGCGCGGTTTTGCCTTCAAAACCAAAACCGGTGAAGTGTCGGTGCATGTGCGGGAACTGAAATTTTTGGCCAAAAGCCTGCGCCCGCTGCCCATCGTGAAGCGCGACGCCGAGGGACATATCTACGATGCGTTCACCGACCCCGAACAGCGCTACCGCATGCGCTATGTGGACCTGACGGTGAACCCCGAGTTCCGCCGCATTTTCATCAAACGCAGTAAAATGATCCGCACCATGCGGAATTATCTGGACGAACTGGGCCTGCTCGAAGTGGAGACACCCATCCTGCAGCCCATCCACGGCGGCGCGGCGGCACGCCCGTTCACGACACACCATAATACGCTGGACATGAAACTGTACCTGCGTATTGCCAATGAATTGTACCTCAAACGTCTGATTGTGGCCGGTTTCGACGGCGTGTACGAGTTTGCCAAAATGTTCCGAAACGAAGGCATGGACCGCACGCACAACCCGGAGTTCACCGCGCTGGAGTTTTATGTGGCCTACAAAGACTACAACTGGATGATGGACGTGACCGAGCGGATGCTCGAACGCGTGGCCCGCGCCCTGAGCGACGACGGCAACGCCACGGTTACCTTCGGCGGGCACACCCTCGATTTCGCCGGGCCGTACACCCGCCTGACCATGTTCGACGCCATTCGCCAGTATACCGGCCTGAACGTGGAAACCGCCGACGAGTCCGAACTGCGCGCCTACTGCCGCCGGGAACACATCGAACTGGATGCCAGCATGGGCAAGGCCAAACTGATTGACGAAATTTTCGGAGAAAAGGTGGAGAAACACCTGATTCAGCCCACGTTCCTGATTGACTACCCGGTGGAAATGTCGCCGCTGACAAAAAAACACCGCAGCAAGCCGGGCCTTGTGGAGCGCTTCGAACTGTTCGTGAACGGCAAGGAGGTGGCCAACGCCTACTCCGAACTCAACGACCCGCTCGACCAGCGCGAACGCTTCGAAGATCAACTCCGCCTCGCTGCCCGCGGCGACGAGGAGGCTATGGCCATGGACGAGGACTTCCTGCGCGCACTCGAGTACGGCATGCCGCCCACAGGCGGTATCGGCTTCGGCATTGACCGGCTGGCCATGCTGTTTACCGGCCAGTCGAGCATTCAGGAAGTGCTGTTTTTCCCGCAGATGAAATTAGAATCCGGCAGCGAAAAGACAAATTTCGAAACCACTGACAAAACTAACTCAGGCATTGTAAACGAATTTATGGGCCAAGGTTTTGATCCGGGTGCCGACAAATCTGTAGGTAACTTTTTGATTAGCAATTTAAAAAGCGAAAAGTTTCACTCTTTTACCTGGTTTTCTGCTTTTGCCAGCGAACGTGCAATTAGTGGGCTGTCCCCCTACATCATGGAAGCAAAAACTCATTTTCGCGATATGAAAATTGTTGTTGGTGTGGATCAAGAAGTAACAACCCGAGAAGCACTGCAAACGATTTTGGCATTAAACATACCTGCATATATATTTTTTCAACCGTCACCGCGATCCATTTTTCACCCAAAAATTTATTTGTTTGAGGGAGATGAGATATCGGAAGTGGTCATCGGCTCCTCTAATTTAACTCTGCAAGGTCTTTTCTCTAATGTTGAAGCATCCATGCTCTTCAAAAACGAAAACAAATCGAAGCCAGAGTCAGATGTGATTATGCAATTGAGAGGCTACTTCAAGCGCATTTTTGACGGAACCGATCCCAATCTCAAAACGCTTACGCCAGAATTAATTGAAGAGTTGGTTCAAAGACGTATTGTACCTTTAGAATCGGAAAGACAAGCTGAACAAGAGAAAAAGGATGGTGTAGAGGATGGGAAAAAAGAAACGGTCACACCTCCTTCGTTCCCAAAGCGCGGTTTGTCTCCTGTGCCTGCGGGCTTTATAGTAAAAGGCAAACCATCTGCGATCACTATTGATACAGAAACTTCGAAAATAGTAGTACCCGAGGTGATTGGCTTGAGAAAGCTGGTTTGGAGCAAAAATAAAATGACGGCTTCAGATGCACAACAAGCAAAGCCCGGAACAAACCTTACTGGTGGATTGAGGTTGGTGCAGAGTGGATTCAAAGTTGAAGACAAGGTAATTGACCAAACTACATATTTCCGCCATGATCTCTTTGGCACCTTCGAGTGGGTGCAAGTAAGTACAGAACCATTTGTAGAGCGTGCTTTAGTGCCATTTTATCTTGTTATAAACGGACAAATGATTGGAAGATTCGATTTTCAGATTCGTCACAAGCCCAGTGGAGAGGCCTCCCAAGGCAACTATACAACCCTAATATCCTGGGGACAACTGGGAAATATGATTCGAGACTCCAATTTAAAGGGAGCAAAACTTGATCTATATGCGCCATTGGAAGAAGGTGCACCGTTTTCGATCGTCATTTCTCAGAAGTAACCCATACGAAATTGCCCTTGGGTTTCATGCCCTTCGAGCAGTTTGCGTAAAAACTTTTTGTTTTTAATTGGTTGTTTTTACACAAAATCAACCCTATTTTTGGCACTTTATTTTGAATTTTTCATAGTGTATCAAAAAACTTGTGTTGATTTATGAAATTGATCACAGAAACCTCTTCTGAAAAACTTAGGGGCGGGTATTATACCCCAGAACCAATCGCTGACTTCATTTTGCGTTGGGGCATCAATGGAGACAAAAACCTGGATATTCTTGAGCCTAGCTGTGGAGACGGGGTCTTTTTAAGGCAAATGCTTCAACTTGGATTACCCTACAATTCTGTAACTGGCATCGAACTAGATCCTGAAGAAGCAGAAAAATCGGACTCAATTGAGTTAGGCAACAAGCAAATCATCAACGACGATTTTCACACCTATTGCAACAACACACACCGAAGGTTTGATCTGATTATAGGCAACCCTCCCTACATTCGTTACCAGTTTTTTGATACGCAACAACAAGTTTCTGCCGAAGATATTTTTATCAAGGCCGGCCTGAAATATTCCAAATTGGCCAATGCATGGGTATCATTTGTGGTAGGCTCTGCTTTGTTGTTGAAAGATCACGGCGGCAAGATGGGTTTTGTGCTTCCCGCTGAAATTTTGCAAGTATCTTATGCAAAGCAACTTAGAGCATTTCTTGCACGCTCTTTTAACAAAATAAATATTATCTCATTCAAAAAACTGGTGTTCTCGGACATTCAGCAAGAGGTTGTTTTGTTGCTCTGCGAACGCGATGGGACACAAAAACATGCTATTGACCATGTTGAACTAATGGATGCTAAAGACTTGGAAAACTTGGATCTAAACAAATTGAAATGCCCTCGCAAGCGACTTGATTTCAATTCCAACAAATGGACTTTTTATTTTTTGGAGCAGCATGAAATTGATTTTTTAGAAAACATTGCCCAACAATATAACATTCCGAACATTGGAAAATATGCCAATATAGAAGTTGGAATTACTACCGGCTCGAATAATTTTTTTTCCGTGCCGCTATCGGTTGTGGAACAATACAAACTCGAACGCTACGCAAAACCACTTGTAGGAAGGAGTGTCCAAGTAAGCAGCGCTATTTTTAATCATGCCGATTGGCTCCAAAATAAGAACTCGTCGGCCAAAGCGCACTTGCTTGTCTTTCCAGAAAAAACTCTCCTTGAAGGAGAAAAAGGGGCGTTGACTTACATTGCCCTTGGAGAAAGCGTTGGAATACATCATGGGTACAAATGCGGTATTCGTAACGACTGGTTCATGGTTCCCTCTTTGAAGATATCTGATGCGTTGTTTATTAGGCGCAACAACTTGTTTCCCCGTCTTATTGTAAATGAGGCGAGAGCATTTACGACGGATACCATGCACCGTGTTTTTGCAAAACCCGGTACTGATGTAAATGCTCTTACCGCTAGCTATTACAATTCACTCTCACTTGCCATGACTGAGGTGTGTGGACGCAGCCACGGCGGCGGAGTCCTAGAACTTATGCCAAGTGAGGCTGAACGAGTGTTATTGCCATATCATTTTGACAACTCTCATCTTATCAATGAAATAGACAGGCGTTTTCGAGAAAATCAGAGCATTGAAGATATCCTACTGTTTACCAACAAAGTGCTCTTGAAGGAACAATACGGCTTGTCTCTTGAAGAGATTCGTCTTGCTCATTCTATATGGAGGAAATTATCATCCCGTAGGTTGAATCGAGGAAGGGTGTGATTTGATCCTTACTTACGGCAATACGGCTTCCTTCACTCGTTTCGAACGTGCGAGCGCTTCGAAGCCCCGCTCCGGCTGGTATGCCTCCGAAATACCCCCCTCCCTCAAATCCCCATCCACAACCGCATCGGGTCCTCAATCAACTCCTTCACTTTCACCAAGAACGTCACCGACGTGGAGCCGTCAATGACGCGGTGGTCGTAGCTCAGCGCGAGGTACATCATCGGGCGGATTTCCACCTGACCGTTCACAGCTACGGGGCGTTCCTTGATGGCGTGCATGCCGAGGATGGCGCTTTGCGGTTCGTTGATGATGGGCGTGCTCATCAGGCTGCCGAATATGCCGCCGTTGGTGATGGTAAAGGTGCCGCCGCTCATTTCGTCGAGCGACAGTTTGCCGTCGCGGGCTTTGGCGGCGAGGTCTTTGAGTTTGTACTCGATCTCGTGGTAGTCCAGACTTTCCACGTTGCGGATGGGCGGCACCACCAGTCCGGTGGGTGTGCTGATGGCGATGCTGATGTCGGCAAAATCGTGGTACACGATGTCGTCGCCGTCGAGGCGGGCGTTCACGTCGGGCATTTCGAGCAGTATCTGGGCGCAGGCTTTGGCGAAGATGGACATGAAGCCCAACTTGATGCCATGTTTTTTCACAAACGCCTCCTGGTATTTTTCCCGCAGGGCCATCACCGCGCTCATGTCCACCTCGTTGAACGTGGTGAGCATGGCCGTGTTGTTTTTGGCGCTCACCAGGCGTTTGGCGATGGTGCGGCGCATACGGGAAAGGCGCTCGCGGCGCTCGTTTCGAGAGTTTTGAGTTTCGCCCACCTTTGCCGAGGCTTCGGCGGGTGAAAGTTTTGAGTTTTGAGTTGGGGCGGCGGGGGCCGGGGCGGTTGGTGTGGGAGCGGGGGCCGGTGCCGCCGCTTTGTTTTCCACGGCTTTTTGTGCGTCGTCCTTGGTGATGCGCCCGTCTTTGCCGGTGCCGGCCACGTCGGCGGGTTGCACGCCGCCTTCTGCGAGAATTTTGGAGGCAGCCGGAGAAGGATGGCCGGTAGCGTAATTGGCCGAGGCCGGCGCTTCTGCGGGTTTTTCCACCGCTGCCGGGGCTGCCGGTGCGGGGGCCGGCACAGCGGTACTGCTGGCGGCTGCTTCCGTATCAATTTTGGCAAACAAGGCGCCCACGGCCAGGTCTTCGCCTTCTTTGGCCACCCAGATCAGTTTGCCCGCCTTGTCGGCGGAAAGTTCCTGGTTGGCTTTTTCCGTTTCAATTTCACAGAGCGGCTCGTCCATTTCCACGGTGCTGCCGTCGGGTTTCAGCCATTTGGAAAAGGTGACGTTGGTTATGGATTCTCCCAGATTCGGGATACGAAGTTCGATGACAGGCATTTTACAGTTTTGAGTGTTGAGTTTTGAGTTTTGAGTGCGTTGTGGGGAAAACCGGTTTTGTGTCTTTTTGTTTGCGTTAGCGGACGAGAGCGGCGGCTTTTTCGGCTACGTTTTCAGCCGTAAGACCGAATTTTTCATACAACTGCTCGTAGGGGGCCGAGGCGCCGAAGTGGTCGAGACCGACGATGCCGCCGTCCAGACCCACGTACTTGTACCAACCAAGGCCGGCGCCGGCCTCCACCGCCAGGCGTGCCGTGCAGGATTTGGGCAATACCGATTCGCGGTAGGCCGCCGGCTGCCGGTCGAACACGTCGGTGCCGGGCATGGACACCACGCGCACCGCAATTTTTTTCTGATTCAAAATCGCTTTCGCGCCCAAAGCAATTTCCACTTCGGAACCGCTGGCGATGAGGATAAGTTTGAAATCCTTGTCCTCAGTCAGCACGTAGCCGCCTTTTTGTGCCTCCGCTGCGGGCGCCATGCCGAGTGCGGCCCGGTCCGGGTTGGCTAAATTCTGTCGAGTAAGCACGAGTCCGGTGGGACCGTCGGTGCGCGCAAGCGCCATTTTCCAGGCCACCAGGGTTTCGTTGGCGTCCATGGGCCGGATGAGCGAGAGGTTGGGCATGGCCCGCAACGAGGCGAGGTGTTCGATGGGCTGGTGCGTGGGCCCGTCTTCGCCGAGACCGATGGAGTCGTGCGTGAGCACATAGATTACGCGCAGGCCCATGAGCGCGGCGAGGCGTATGGACGGGCGCATGTAGTCGGTGAACACGAAGAACGTGCCGCTGTACGGAATGACGCCGCCGTGCAGGGCCATGCCGTTCATAATGGCGGCCATACCGTGTTCGCGCACGCCGTAGTGGATGTACTGCCCGGCGGGGTTTTTCAGGCTGAACGCCGTTTGGCCTTTGGCGAAGGTCTTGTTCGAGGGCGTCAAATCCGCCGAGCCGCCCACCAGCGCGGGTATTTTTCCGGCAATGGCATCCAGCACCTTGCCCGAAGCAATGCGCGTGGCCATTTTTCCGGCAGGGAATTCCGGCATGTCGAGTGCGCCGGCGGGAATTTCGTTGTTCAGGCATGACCGGAACGCAGCGGACAGTTCGGGGCGGGCAGCCTGGTATTTGGCCAGCAAATCGTGCCAGCGGCGTTCGGCTTTGGCGCCTTCGCTGCCGGCTTTCCGGGTCATTTTCAGCACCTCATCGGCGATGAAAAACGACTTGTCGGCGGGCAGCCCGAGTTTTTTCTTGGTCAGTGCGGCTTCTTCCTTGCCCAGCGGCGCGCCGTGCGATTCTTCCGACCCGGCTTTGTTGGGACTGCCGAAACCGATGACGGTGCGGCAGGCGATGATACTGGGTTTGTCCGAGGCTTGGGCCAGCGTGATGGCGGCGCGAATGGCGTCGTAGTTGTGGCCGTCTATGCGCTGGGCGTTCCAGCCGTAGGCCGTGAAGCGCTTGAGCACGTTTTCGCTGAAAGACAGGTCGGTTTCACCGTCAATGCTGATGTGGTTGTCGTCGTACAGGACAATCAGTTTGGACAGGCGGTTGTGACCGGCAAATGAGCAGGCTTCGTGCGAGATGCCCTCCTGCAGGTCGCCGTCGCTGGCGATGACGTAGGTGTGGTGGTTCACCATCTTGTAGGGGCCTTTGTTGAAGCGGGCGGCGAGCATTTTTTCCGCCAGCGCCATGCCCACAGCGTTGGAAATGCCCTGTCCGAGCGGGCCTGTGGTGGTTTCCACGCCGGGCGTGTGGCCGTATTCGGGGTGGCCGGCGGTGCGGCTGCCCCACTGGCGGAAGTTTTTGAGTTCGTCGAGCGGCAGGTCGTAGCCATACAAGTGCAGCAGGCTGTAGATCAGCATACTGCCGTGACCGGCGGAGAGCACGAAGCGGTCGCGGTCGGCCCATTCGGGGTTGGCGGGGTTGTGTTGGAGAAATTCCGTCCAGAGTACGGCGGCCACGTCGGCCATACCCAGCGGCATACCGGGGTGGCCGGAGTTGGCGGCTTCCACGCCGTCAATGGCGAGTCCGCGGATGGTATTGGCTATCTTTTTTAAGTTTTGATTTTTCATGGGCGCGAAGGTACGGCTCTCCTTTCGTCTCTTCCTGCTTAGGGCATTACCAGTTTTCCTGAAAAAACGGCTCTTTGGGCGGACACGAGCCGGAACAAGTACACACCAGGGGCTTGTCCTTGCCGATGAAAGACGAATTGGCCGCCGTCGAATGTTTCTGTGCGCAACAACCGCCCCTGAAGGTCGAAGAGTTCAAACCGGTGTGGGCCGCTTATCTCCCCGGTGGCCTCGAAAACACAGCGGTCCTGAAGGGGGTTGCCCAGCACCTGCCAACCCGGTTCGCCGCCGCCGGGTACGTCGTCCACGTGGACCGTCAGTTGTCCGATCGTATGTATGGCGGGGTCGGTGATAACCGGGTCGTTGTAGTCGAAGTAAATCGCCGCTGAATTTCTCAGGATAGTTCCGTTGGGCAGGTTGGGGCGCTGGGCAATGCTGAACTCAAACCACCCGTGTGAGGCAGGTTCATTCGTCGTACTGTCCGGCAATACAATCGGATCGAATAGAATCTCCAGTGTGTCGCCGCTCAGTAAGCGCCATGTGCAGGGATGCGAACTGGTGCCTGGCCGGAACGTGGCCGGGTCCAGAACGGAGGGCAACACATCAATCAGGCGTACCAAAAAGGCTGTATCGGTACCGGTGTTTTGAAAGTGGATGGTGTATTCCAAAGGTACATTCGGCTGAATCAAATGATTGCTGCCTGTGCCGCTTGGCGAGGCGACCTTAATATTCGGGTCGTAAGCGGCCATGACCATCCTGCATTCAATATCCCGAAACAGGTCGGCATCATCCTGCGGAAATGCATTGACGTAGCCGGGCGTCAGGCCGCCGCAGCCTTCCAGGGAGGCCGACGGCTTCGACATTCCGGGATGAAACAACTCTTGATCGGCCTCTATTCTCCAGGTGGAACCGTCGGCGGCAAAGGCCAACGTGGTATCCTGCCCGGCATTGAGCTGGAACATTCCGATTTCGACAATTCCTGCATTGCTGATCACCCGGTACGGCATCTGGCCCGACATGGGGCCTGTGCCGGTGTTGCGAATGCCGAATCGCAGCAGCGAGTCGCCGTCGCAAACGGCGCTTACCGCTACGCGTGCCCCCGACCAGTCGGGGTTGACGTGGCACGCCGAGTCGGGAAAAATGTGTGCCGACAGACAAAGCGTGTGCCCGGCCAAATCGCCGTCGCAAAGCGTTCGGGCAAAAATCCTGAATTGCCCAACATCGAACACCGGCACATCGCCCGGGAAAAACCGCAGGGTGTCGCCGAGCTGGTCGAACGGAACCGTAGCGCCCTGAATGCTCATTTGGTCGGCGGGAAAAACGAGGTCCAACACCACGTTTTCCGCCGGGCGGGTGCCTTGGTTGGAATACTTGACGGGGATGGTGATGTCTTGGCAAGGCCGCAAAAACGGCGGCATGCCGAGGTCCACCCGCATGTCGGTGCAAAAGTCCTGCGGCTGGAGCAAAAACTCGATAAGGGTGGTGTCCGCATTGCCGTTAGGGCTGATGTGGAAGGTGTCGGTGCAAAGTTCCCACAGGGCATTGCCGCCGAGATTGATGCTGATATCGAAATTCTGGGCGCCCAGAGCGGAATAGTAAAACACAAACCGCCCGAGCGAATCTGCAGGGACGACCACAGAAAACAGGTTGGAGGCCACGACGGGAACTTCCGGCACGGGTATGTCCGTGCTGTCCACCACACAGTCAAAATTTAGGTCGGCCCAGACCCGACCGGTCACAAGCCCTGTGTTGACCACATCAAGAATGCCCGTTGCCTGTATGGTAAAATCACAAATATCTCCGCCATAGCCATCCACCATCATGTAGTACAGCTGCCCGGGTATGACCGCTACGCTCATACTGATTGGCGTAATTCCTCCATCTTGCTGCCCGGCATTGCATGCAATGGGGACATAGCAACTCTCGTAAATGGCTGCTTGCAGCCCGTGGCCGTTGGCACTGTTAACGGGTGTTATGGTCACCTGTACAACCCCGCTGGAATCTGCCACAAACGGAAACCAAAGGTCATTCTGAACACCACTACAGAACGGAATATTCCCATGCTCTGCGGTATAACCGGCATTACTCCAGATCGTAGTGCCAAAAATGGTTGGACCGAAAAGGCAGGGCAACACTCCGCAGGAATCGGCGGGTATGCATTGTGCATGGCCACGAGCGGGTGCAAATGCGCATGAATAAGCCAGGACAATGGCGATAACAAGTGTATTTTTCATATTTACAGGCGTTTATGCCCGCAAATATGGTGTTTCGGCATCTGGATATTTTTTGAAAAAACTGCAAATTGCTTACACTGTTTGAATTATCCGGGTGTTTGCGCCCCAGATTTTTTATGCCAAAGAATGGAGGAGGCACGCATTCCCCCCAACAGTCGAAACTGATTCACCGCCCGCTCCAGATTCTGCTCCTGTCGAACAACGCGGTAGTACACATCCCCCTGCAGGTAATCGGTCAGAAATCGCAGGCACTGGATCAGCACCACCACCTGCGCGCTGTAATCGAGGTTTTCGAGTTCAATCGGCTCCAACACATCCGACAGTTGGCTCAAAAAACCCTCCCGGGTAGCGCGATACAGTTCGGGGCTGAACGGCGCCGGTTCGGAAGCGTCGTCTTCTGCCGTCGTGTTGGCGTAGGATCGGGCCATGTCGCCGAAATCGTACAGCAGGGTACCGGGCATGACGGTGTCGAGGTCAATGACGGCCCGCGCGGTATGACGAGTTTCGTGAAACAGCACGTTGCTGATTTTGGGGTCGGCATGAATAACCCGCATCGGGAACAGACCGGCTTCCTGCCATTCGATCCATTTTTCAGGCAAATCCAGATGTGGTTGCACGAGTGCGATAAGTGCGGCGGCGCGTTTCCGTCGTTCCGGTAACCAGTTTTGAGTGTTGGGTTTTGAGTTTTGAGTAGCGTAATTCCGCCGTTCCTGCAAGGCCGCCCGGTAGTCGGCTATTCGTTTGCGGAAATTGATGAAATCCGGAATGGCCGGAGTCAGGGGCAGACTGCCGCTGCCTACATTCAGGTGGCGGTAAAACAAACTGAACGCCCGGGCGCCTTCGCGGGCGCGTTCGGGCGTGCGGGCCTTGTCGTACGTGGCGCTGTCGGGCACGTGCGACACAAGCCGCCATGGCCAACCCTCGGGGTCGTAGTGGTGGTATGCGCCGGTTTGGGTTTTAAAAAAATGAACCCGCTCCAGCGGGTAGCCGGATTCGGCAAGGCGGGCGTTCACGTGCTCCACATTGGCGGCAATGGCGTCGGGGTTGGGGAAAACATGGTGGTTTACCCGCTGGAGCACGTACCGCTCGCCGGCACGGGTTTGCACCAGAAAGGTCCGGTTGATAAGCCCGCTTTCGATGGGCAACACGTTCAGTTCGCCCGGCGAAACCGGCAAAAACCGGGCGGCTATTTCCCGAAGGTCTTCCTGCATTGTTCGTTATTCGGTTAAAAATTCGGTTGGCTACGCACTCGTCCGACGACGAATTCGTCGGACGAGATTCACTCATCGTTTATCACTCATCGCTATCAAAACTCGCCATCGAACCCGAACACCGGCTTGCGGTTTTTCCAGGCGCCCCGGGTGAAGTCGGGGATTTCGACCACGGCGCCGTTGTTTTTCACCGACTTTTCGCTTAGCGGCGTGATGGCGTACCAGGCGGCCAGGTCATACACGTCGAGCGGGAATTCGATGTTGCGTTTGATGCACTCGATGAAGGAATTGAGCACAAAAAAGTCCATGCCGCCGTGCCCGGAGTTTTTGGCGTCTTCGGCGTACTTTTTCCAGAGCGGGTGGTCGTACTCGTCGAGCCACTTCTCGGTATTGTCCCAGCGGTGGGAATGCTCCATGCGTTTTTCAAAATAGATGAATCCCTGGTTTTTTTCGCCCCAGCCGAAATCCTGCCACAGCCCCTCGGTGCCCTGCACCCGGAAGCCGAGGTTGTAGGGGCGTTGCAAACTGGTATCGTGGGTGAGCAGGATGGTTTCGCCGTTGGCACACTGAATCTGGGTGGTCACCACGTCGCCCTGCTTGAAATTCACCTGCGCGTTGGGGTGGTCTTTCCCGCCTTTCGGGTGCTCGACGATGTACTTGTGCAGCCCACGCGACTTGGATGCGAACGACGACAGTCGCACGAGTCGGTTTCCCCGGTTGATGTCCAGCATCACACTGACCGGCCCGAGGCCGTGCGTGGGGTACAGCTCGCCGTTGCGGTTGACGTAGTGATTCGTGCGCCATTTGGCTTCGCTGAACCCTTTGGCGCCGAACTCTACCCCGGGATTGTACGGCCCGACGCCGTCGTTGAACAGCACCCCGCGCAGGTCGTGCAGATAACCGCCTTGTGCATGGACGAGTTCGCCGAACATGCCTTTGCGCACCATATTCAGCACGGCCATCACGTCGCGCCGGTAGCACACGTTTTCCAGCATCATGATCGGCACACGGGTTTCCTCGTAGGTTTTGACAAATTCCCAGCAGTCTTTCAGGGCAATGGCGCCGCACACTTCCATGCCCACGATTTTCCGGGCGCGCATGGCCTCCACACCCTGAATCTTGTGCCATTCCCAGGGTGAGGCGATGAGCACAGCGTCAATGTTTTCCTCTTTCAGCAGGTTGCGGTAGTCGTAGTCGCCGTTGCCGAATTCTTTGGCGGGCGGGCGCTGGTGTTCTTTCAGCATTTTTTGGCCACGCTGCATCATCCCGGGGTCTGGGTCGGCAATGGCAATGATCTCGACATCGTCCCTGCTGATCATTTCCTGTAGCAGGGTTTGGCCGCGCATACCCATTGCGATGAAGCCTAAGCGGACTTTTTTTGTGTGGTTTTGGCGATTGGGATAGGAAAATAGCGAGTTGGGCAGGATGAGGGCGCCGAAACCCGCGAGGGCGGAGGATTTGATGAATGTGCTTCTTTTCATAATAGACGGAAATAATTCGGGCGGCAAGTTCAGACATTGTGGTCATTTGACGGGATTCCCGAACTATTTTTGCCGCATCTGTAATTTCGCCGCCGTTATGCACCCGATTGACACCCTGCGCATTAATTTCAATCCTGACCAGTTGGCCCTGCTGAATGTGGCTATGGCTTTTCTGATGTTCAGCGTAGCGCTGGATATGCGCCCGGCGGATTTCCGCAAGGTGGCCCGCTTCCCGAAGTCCATCGCCGTAGGCATGGTGGCGCAGTACCTGCTTTTTCCGGTGCTTACCCTGGGCATCATCGCGCTGTTTCAGCCGCCGACGAGCATGGCACTGGGCATGGTACTGGTGAGCATGTGCCCTTCGGGCAACATGACTAATTTTCTGGTGCATTTTTCCGGGGCAAATACGGCGTTGTCGGTCACGTTCAACGCGATCATTATCCTGCTGGCCACCGTGGTGACGCCGGCGGGGTTTCTGTTCTGGTCGCAGTTTGTGCCCGAGTCGGAGGCGCTGCGCAAGTCGTTCGACCTGGGCGCCGCCGACATGGCGCTTATTATCCTGCAACTGATCCTGGCGCCGCTCCTGTTCGGCATGTGGCTCAACAGCCGGTTTCCCGATTTCGTGGCCCGCATCCGCCCCTGGGTACAACGGGTGGCGCTGGTGTTGTTTTTTTCCATTCTCGTCATGGCCCTGCTCGGCAACGGTGAAAACCTTGTCAATTACCTCGGCAGCGTCTTTTTTATCGTGCTGGTACACAACGCGCTCGGCCTCGGCGCCGGCTATGGCATGGGCCGGCTGGCCCGGTTGCCGGAAGGCGACAGCCGCACCCTCGCCTTTGAAACCGGAGTACACAACACTGCGCTCGGCCTGCTGCTCATTTTTCGTTTTTTCAACGCCCTCGGCGGCATGGCCCTCGTGGCTGCCTGGTGGGGCATCTGGGATTTAGTGACCGGCATCGGGCTGGCCGCCTGGTGGCGCCGGAATCCCCCATCAGCCGAACAAATCAAACCGGAATAGTCATGGAACTTTACGATCAAATTCAGGAAGCCGTCGCTGCCGTTCGCGCCCGCACCGATTTCGCGCCCCGCACGGGCATCATCCTCGGCACCGGCCTCGGCAACCTGGCCGACGAGGTACAGGCTGTCGCCGAAATCCCGTACACCGAACTGCCGCATTTCGCCCACAGTACCGTGCAAAGCCACCGCGGAAAATTTGTCTTCGGCCACCTGGAAGATCACCCCGTAGTGGTGATGGCCGGGCGGCTGCACTACTACGAGGGCTGGACCATGCAGCAGGTCACGTTTCCCGTGCGGGTGCTGAAGGCACTGGGCATTGAGCGGCTCATTATCACAAACGCTTCCGGCGGCATCAATCCGCACCTGCGCGGCGGCGACATCGTGGTAGTGCGCGACCACATCAACCTGCTGCCCGAGCACCCCCTGCGCGGCCCCAACGACGAGCGCCTCGGCCCGCGTTTCCCGGATATGTCCCAAACCTACGACGCCGGCCTGCGGGGCAAGGCTCTGGCTGCCGCCAAAAAATACGGCATCCGCGCCTTCGAGGGCGTGTATTCCGCCATGCAAGGCCCCAACCTCGAAACCCCCGCCGAATACGTCATGCTGCGAAACCTCGGCAGTGACTGCACCGGCATGTCGTCGGTACCCGAGGTGCTGGTAGCGCGGCACCAGAACTTGCCGGTGCTCATGCTGTCCATGGTGACCAACGTGTCGTTTCCGCCCAGCGCCATCCGCGAAACCTCGGTAGAGGACGTGATCGCCGTGGCCCGTGGAGCGGAACCGAACTTGAGCCGGATGATTAGAGGAATATTATTCGATTGATTCGATTGATTCGATTGATTCGATTGATTCGATTGATTCGATTGATTCGATTGATTCGATTGATTCGATTGATTCGATTGATTCGATTGATTCGATTGATTCGATTTTAAAACAATAGTTTGATATGACACCTAAAGAGTTACAAACCAGATTCAAGGAGTGGGCAATTTCAGCCGTTTTGTTCACACGAAATTTCCCGGATTTCCCGGAATTCAAATCGGTTCGAAATCAAATAGTTCGTTCCGCACCATCATCGGCAGCCAATTATCGAGCGGCATGTAGGCGCAAGTCGGGGAAAGATTTCACATTTTGCTGCCCGTGTTCTTCGAGCGCGACGCGGCCCGTTACGAGCGCATGATGCTCGACCTAACCAACCCGATGAAGATCAGATGCACCTACGACATGGTCATTCCCGGTTTCCTTAAAAACGTCGTGAAATACCCGATACCCGTTAAGATAAGAGGAAGTCGGTGCCAAGGCAAGAGATACGCTGTATTCAAACCGGCAGGTTTAGAATTGGGATGGGCTTCATCCCTGCTTTTGCGATTTTCCTAGCCTGCCTTGAGCCAGGGAGGATGTCATACTTGCCGGACATTATCCAAAAATAAGGATGGCCAGCCCTTATTTTCTTGATCTCAGGAGCATGGTTGTTTAGCCAATTTTTCAACCACTCTAATTTGCGCAACATGGTACTTACCTCGTTGGTTTGGGCGGAATGCACTTCTGCAAAATATACCTTGGAGTCGTACCCGATGGCATAATCCCATCGGTTCTCTTGAGGGTAAAGCACTCTGGTACAAGAATCAATATCAAGGCTCCCTTCACATTTTCCGTTAGAACTGAGATTGACTTTTTGGCTATAGTTTCCTAAAGCCTGCAGACCTACCTGATACCCGTCTGACACATCCGGGGTATTCTCAACCGCCGTTTTAAAGCAGTTGGAGCTTCTCTTTTTGGTTTTGTTATTTTTCGGCATCTGCGGCAAGTTTGGAAATAATGTCTACGGCACGACTGGCGAATTCGGACAGACCGCCCCAATTGGCAATGTCAGGATTGTCGCTCCCTGCATCCAGTGTGGAAATATCACGAATATGTACCCCTCCGGATTCACGCTCAAAATACCATGTCTTGAACGTTTTTTCCTTGACCGAGACTTGGAAGATACTTCGGAGGTCCGCACTTTTTGGCGTATCGAATAACTCAAAAAGCTCTTCGCCGGTGCTGAAGTACTCTTTGAGATTATTGATGACCCAAACCAGTTCCAGCAGAACTGGCGAATGCGTTGAGATGACGACTTTGTACCCGCGTTTGATAAGTTGGAGTGCAAGTAGCATGACTGTTTGGATAGCCTTGGGATGCAAGCCCATTTCTGGCTCCTCAATAACTACCCAATCAATCGTATCTTTTTTTTCAATGCCTCCAGACGGAATTAGGTGATATAGTGACAATAAGAGAGGCATGAACTCTTTTTGCCCTGCCGACCAGGTCATAAACGGTAATTTACTTTCGCCTACATGGAGCAAAAATCGTTTACGTCCGCTGCTTTTGTCCAACTCGATGCTTGCCTCATGAAAAATGCTAAAATTCACTTGTTTCCGAATAGCGGCACTCATTTTACCTGTTTTTGGAAAAATTTTTTCCTGCCCTCCATGTCCATTTGCCGATTCCTTTTCCATGAGTACACGCATCGTTTCACTGAAGGCCTTAAGTACATAAGGGTCACCGAACTCATAATTATTGAAGGGCCGCGGAAAACCTTGCGCCAAGGTAAGTACGCGTTGTGCTGGGATATAAAACATGTTTTCCTCTCTGGAAGATGCCTTCACCCCTTTTCTATTGAGAATACTCTGGCTAGAAAACGTTGTTCCATCCCACGTTACGTGCGTATCCGGTTTCCAAATCCCGGACATGGATTCCCCAAAATACATGTTGAGGAGGTTTTCGAATTTCCCGCCCCAATCGTAAGCATGAAGTTCCAACGTGTCTAAAATCTGGTGACGATCAACCAGCAACTTCAGCATTTGCAAAAACAGGCTTTTGCCACTTGCCTGCGGGCCGACAAGCAGGGTGAAATCGCCAAAATTAACCGTGCCCTCGCGAATTTGAGCAAGGTTGCTAACGGAAAATGTGGTTGTTGCCCTTTTCTTTGTCATTGATTTTGATTCTTTTGAACTACTCACAAAGGTATCATTCTATTTCACATTTTTTCAAAAAGCCTACCTTGCCGCCCATGAACCCATCCCGCGAACAGCGAATCCGCCAGGTCATCCGGCAAAGCCAGCCCGACCTCACCGTGATTCTGGAAAATATCTTCGACCCGCTGAACATCAGCGCGGTTGTTCGCTCCTGCGAAGCCGTGGGCGTACGGGAAATTTTTGTGGTGTACACCAAGGCTTATCTGGATCGCCGCGGCCTCAAGGTGGGAAAAAAAACCTCCGGCGGGGCGTTCAAGTGGGTAGACGTGTACGTGTTTGAAGACCTGGAAGAATGCTTTTCGCGGGTGCGCGAGCGCTATGGCCGCATACTCGCCACCCGCCTGGGCGAACAAAGCGAATCGCTGTACGCCCTCGACCTGACGCAACCCACGGCGTTGCTGTTCGGCAACGAAGACGAAGGCGTGTCTGCCGAGGCGCTGGCTATGGCCGACGGCAATTTTTTGATCCCGCAGGTGGGTTTCACCGAAAGCCTGAACATTTCGGTGGCCTGCGCGGTGTCGCTGTTCGAAGCCCGGCGTCAGCGCGAACTGGCGGGATTTTACGCCGACAAACCGCGTTTCACACCGGAGCAACAGGAGCAACTTTTTCAGCGCTGGGAAAATATGCTGGTCGGCAAAGCCTGGCAGCGCCGGCACGCTATTCCGGTCGGCAAAGATTCTGCACCTTTGCTGCCGGTGTTTGTCGAGCGCGACGAGCATGTGCCTGGCGGCAAACTGAAAATACGCCCCAATCCCATGACGAAATTCGATCTATGAACCTCTCCATCGTTGTCCCCCTCAAGAACGAGGCCGAGAGCCTGCCCGAACTCGAAGCCTGGATCCGCCGCGTGGCGGAGCAGCACGGGTTTTCGTACGAAATCATTTTTGTGGACGACGGCAGCACCGACGCCTCCTGGGCTGTCATCGAAACCCTACAGGCTGCCAACCCGAATGTGCGGGCCATTAAATTTCGCCGGAATTACGGCAAATCCGCCGCGTTGCATACCGGCTTTCAGGCCACTCGCGGCGAGGTGGTCATCACCATGGACGCCGATCTGCAGGACAGTCCCGACGAGATTCCCGAGCTCTACCGCATGATCCGCGAAGACGGCTACGACCTCGTGAGCGGCTGGAAGCGCAAGCGCCACGACCCGCTGGAAAAACGCCTGCCGAGCAAATTGTTCAACGCCGTGGCCAGCACTATGAGCGGCATCCGGCTGCACGATTTCAACTGCGGCCTGAAGGCCTACCGGCAGCCGGTAGTAAAAGCCGTGGAAGTGTATGGCGAGATGCACCGCTGGATACCCGTGCTGGCCAAATGGGCGGGTTTTACCAAAATCGGCGAAAAGGTGGTGGAACACCGCGCCCGGCAGTACGGCCACAGCAAATACGGCTGGGAGCGCTACATCAACGGGTTTCTGGACCTGCTTTCGGTGTACTTTGTAGGCAAGTTCGGCAAACGGCCCATGCACTTTTTCGGCACGCTGGGCGTGTTGTCGTTTTTCATCGGATTTGTTTTTCTGGCCTACCTGAGTTGGGCCAAGATCGTGTACAAGGAATACGGCATCGCCGACCGTCCGCTGTTTTACTTCGGTATTGTGGCGCTCATTGTGGGTACGCAGTTGTTTTTGACGGGGTTTATTGCGGAGATTGTGAACCGGAATTCGGCGAGCCGGAACGAGTATCTGGTGGAGAAAGAGATTTGATTTTCCGTAACCCTGGTTACGGTAACCCCGGTTACGAAAGATATAAACATGAAAATCCTCCTCCTCTCCCCTGCCCATCCGCTTCGCGGCGGTATCGCGGCCTCTTCCGAACGGCTGGCGCAGGAACTGCAAACTGCCGGGCACGAGGTGGTCATCTACAGTTTTTCCCTGCAATACCCGGCGTTTCTGTTTCCGGGAAAAAGCCAGTTCTCCGATGATCCGCCGCCGCCGGGTTTGGTCATAAAAACCCGGCTGAATTCCATCAACCCGTTCAACTGGCCGGTGGTGGGCCGCGAAATCGCCCGCGAGCAGCCCGACCGCATCATCGTGCGGTTCTGGCTGCCGTTCATGGGGCCGTGCCTCGGCACAGTGCTACGCGTGGCGCGCTGGTTTGCCCGAAAAAAGCCGCATGTTACCGCCCTTGTGGACAATATCATCCCCCACGAAAAACGCCCCGGCGACCGGCTCTTCGCCCGCTACTTCGTGCGGGCCTGCGACGATTTTGTGGTGATGTCGCGCTCGGTGGGGGAAGAGATACGGCAGTTCCTTCCCGGTGGTTCAACCCCACCCCCGACCCCTCCCCCGGAGGGGAGGAGAGGCGTGATGTCTTCATCCGAGCTCGACGAGAATGGCTCTACGGCTCCCCTCCCCTCCGGGGGAGGGGCCGGGGGTGGGGTTGTCCGCTTCGCTCCGCACCCCCTCTACGACACCTACGGCGAGCCGGTGGGAAAAGCCGTCGCGCGCCGGGAACTGGGTGTGCCGGAGGGCGTGCCGCTGGTGCTGTTTTTCGGGTTTATCCGGGCGTACAAGGGGCTGGATTTGCTGCTTGAAGCGCTGGCCGAAACGTCCGGCGTGCATGCCCTTGTCGCCGGCGAGTGTTACGAGGACTGGCAGCCGTATCAGGCAATTCTCGAAAAAAACAACCTGATCAAGCGCGTGCATCTGCACACCGATTTCATTCCAGCCGACCGTGTGCGGCTGTATTTTTCCGCCGCCGACCTCGTGGTGCAGCCCTACCGAAGCGCCACGCAGAGCGGCATTTCGCAGATTGCGTATCATTTTGAAAAACCGATGGTGGTGACCCGCGTGGGCGGGCTGCCGGAAATCGTGACCGACAGGGTGTCAGGCTATGTGGTGGCGCCGGAGGCCGGGGCCATTGCGGCAGCAGTGCGCGATTTTTTTGAGCGCCGGCGGGCCGACGCGATGGCGGCGGGCGTACGGGCGGAAAAGGGGCGGTTTTCGTGGGAGAACTTGGTGAAAGTTTTGCTGGATGGCTGATTCGTTGCACGATATTTCCCGTAGCCGACCAGCCTTTGCCAACCGGCTCCCAGGCGCCCTGTTTTTTTGTTTGGAATCAAATTTTCTTTCTTCTTTTGCGAGGCAAACAGGGTTTCAAGAATACCACTGTTTCACAAAGCATACACGGAAAAACAACTAACCTGTCTCGTATGAAGCATTTCAACAAAATTTTGAACATCAGTTTGTTGTGCCTCTTTCTGGCAAGCGTTTCGTCGGTAGCACAAACCACCCTGCGCGGCAAAGTGGTGGACGCCGAGTCGGGCGAAGAACTGATCGGCGCGGCGGTGGCCCTGACGGGCGGCGGCGGCGTTATCACCAATTACGAAGGCGATTTTCAAATCCAGGTGTCGGCATTTCCCGTGACGCTTCGGGTTTCGTACACCGGCTACGTAACCCAGGAAGTAGAGGTAGCCAACGCCAACGAACGCCTGACCGTCCGGCTCCAGACCAACTCCATCATCATTGAGGAAACCGTCGTCCGTGGCCAACGGGTGGATGAAAAACAAAAAGCCGCACCGCTCACCGTGGAAAAACTCGACGCCATCGCCATCAAGGAATCGGCGGCGATCAGTTTTTACAACAGCCTCGGCAACCTCAAGGGTGTGGACCTGACCACCGCCTCACTCGGCTTTACCATTATCAACACCCGCGGCTTCAATTCCACCAGCCCGGTGCGTTCGCTCCAGATCATTGACGGGGTGGACAACCAGGCGCCGGGGCTGAATTTTTCGCTGGGCAACTTCCTCGGTTCCAGCGACCTTGACGTGAATTCCGTAGACCTGGTGCAGGGCGCCAGTTCGGCTTTTTACGGCCCAAACGCTTTCAACGGGGTTATTTCCATGGAAACCAAAAACCCGTTTCTGAACAAAGGACTGGCCGTGTCGCTCAAAACCGGCGAGCGCAGCCTGTTTGAGGCTGCCATTCGCTACGCCGGAGCGCTGAAAAACAAGGACGGCAAAGAGTGGTTTGCCGGCAAGTTGAACTTGTTCATGCTGCGTGCCAACGACTGGGAGGCCGACAACTACGACCCCGTGACCGGAACCGAATCGGGCGGATATTTTTACACCACCGCCCAAAACCCGGGCCGCTACGATGCCGTCAATATTTACGGCGACGAGTACCAGCCACGATTTGATGGCTCTGCCAGCAGCTGGTGGAACAATACCCGCGCCGGGCTTGGTATCTACCACCGTACAGGCTATCGGGAAACCGACCTCGTGGACTACAACACGCGCAACATCAAAGCCAATGTGGCGCTGCATTTCCGCACGAATCCGGCCAAAGACTTCGACTCGCCCGAACTGATCCTGTCGTCCAGTTTCGGTTCCGGCACTACAGTGTATCAGGGCGACAACCGCTTCAGCCTGCGCGATATTCTGTTTTTCCAGAACCGCATCGAATTCCGTAAACGCGACAAGTTTTTCATCCGGGCATACACCACCAACGAAGATGCGGGCAAGTCTTTCGACCCGTATTTCACGGCTCTGCGGATGCAGGAAGCCTCCAAATCGAACGAGCAGTGGGCCAACGACTACGAGCGCTACTGGACGGCCTCCAACCTGGGCTACATTTACTTTGGACGCATGGAACCGCTGAATTACCCGGAACTTGGCGACAGCGTCGGGCTGAGCCAATGGTTGCAGACGTATCAGGACTCCATGCTGTACTGGCACCAACTTGCTGAAAATGCCGCCAATGTGGGCAACCCCATCGGTTCTTTCCCCACGAAAGATTTTTACGATCCCAACGCTACCACCCCCGAAGGCCGGGCGCGTTTCGACTCGCTGTTCAACGCCATCACCTCGCGCAAATCCACCGAAGGCGGCACCCTGTTTTTTGACAAATCGGCGCTGTACCACGTGCATGGCGAGTACACGATCACGCCGTCGTTTGTGGACAAATGGGTAGTAGGCGCCAACGGTCGTTTGTACCGGCCGTACTCCGAGGGCACTATTTTCAAGGATACCGCCGGCACCCGCATCAGCAACTCGGAATGGGGCGCGTACACGGGACTGGAAAAGACCTTCGGACAGTTCAAGTTGAACGGTTCGTTCCGGTTGGACAAAAATCAGAATTTCAAAATGGTGCATACCGAGGCACTGTCGGTGGTGTGGAATCCCAAGGCGAATACGTTTGTACGCGCCTCGTTTTCCAGCGCCATCCGGAATCCGACGCTTTCCGACCAGTACCTGAACCTGAATGTGGGGCGCGCGCGGCTCGTCGGCAACCTCGACGGCTTCCAAAACCTGATTACACTTGAATCGCTGAACGAATACCGGCGGTTGCCCGGTGCAAGTCCTGCCATTCTGGATAGTTTTAATGTAGCACCCATCCAGCCGGAGAAGGTCAAAACCTTCGAACTTGGCGTCCGCACCACCTTGTTTGAAAAACTGTATGTGGATGCCGGCTACTACTACAGTTTTTACAACGACTTCATCGGGTATAACATAGGTATTGACCTGCCTATCGGTTTTTTCGGGCCTGATTTCAACCGCCTGCAAATTTTCCGCGTAGCGGCCAACTCTGTAAATGAAGTCACTACGCAGGGTCTCACCATTGGCTTCAACTACTACTTTGCCAACTACTTCATGGCGCAGGCTAATTACTCCTGGAATCGCCTGAACTCCCAAATAGACGACCCGATCATTCCGGCTTTCAACACACCGGAACACAAGTACAACCTCGGTCTGTCGGCCCGCGACCTGCCGCTCTCCGGGAAAAATATTTACTGGGGTTTCAACGTGCTGTACAAATGGATTCAAGGATTTACCTTTGAGGGATCGCCCCAGTTCACCGGGTTCATTCCGACGTATGACCTGCTGGATGCTCAGGTAAACGTCACGTTTTCCAAACTGAACACGACGTTGAAAGTCGGCGCCTCGAACGTGCTGAATAACAAACAGTTTCAAACCTATGGCGGGCCGCGCATCGGGCGCATGGCTTACATCAGCATCCTGTACGACTTCCGGCAAAAATGAATTATTAACCTATAGTGCTTCATTTGACAACATCAACCTAAATTTTTGTTTTCCATGAAAAAATCTACGCTTTTTCTGTTCTCCGCCCTGCTGCTCCTGTGCTTTGGAGCAACGGCTCAGCCGCACCGGTACCTCGATCCGGTGTTTCCCACCGTGAAAAAAACTTCGGCAGTGCCGTACGGCTCCAACTTCACCGTACTGACTGTCGGGATCCCTTCCATTGCCCATACGACTCGGGAGTCGCTGCTTATGGACATTTATGAGCCGGAAGGCGATAGTCAGGCGGAGCGCCCGCTGGTGCTGTACTTCCACACGGGCAACTTTCTGCCCTGGATCAACCCGGCTACCATGTTGAGCGTGAATCAATCCTGTGGTGGCACGCGCAACGACCCGGCTGCTGTGGAAATGTGTACCCGCTTGGCCAAAATGGGCTACGTGGTGGCGTCGGTGGATTACCGCCTCGGCTGGCGTCCCGACCTGTCGGAAGAACTGCTGCGCCGCTTTACGCTCATCAATGCCGCCTACCGAGGTGTACAGGATGCACGCACCTGTATTCGCTTTTTCCGTAAAAATGCAGCCACAGAGGGCAACACCTACCGCATTGACCCGAACCGTATCGTAGCGTTCGGCCAGGGTTCGGGCGGATACCTGTCGCTCAATACGGCAGCGCTGGACAAGTACTCGGAGATTTTGACCACATCCGAGCCGAATAAATTCATCATCCCGATCCCGGGTCTTGGCCCCACTCCGATGGTGATCGAAGCCTACAACGGTGACCCGTACGGCATCCAGTCCAACATCGGTATCGTGGATGCCCTGTACAACGCTGCAACCGGCTTCCCTGTCGGCGATACGCTGTATGTACCCAACCACGTCGGCTACTCGTCCGACTTCAACCTCGCCGTCAACCTCGGCGGCGCCCTTGGCGACAAGTCCTGGCTGGATGCCAATACGCCGCCGATCCTGTCCTTCCACGTGCCGGAAGACCCATATGCTCCCTGCGGCGACGGCCTCGTCATCGTGCCGGGTGTGAACTTCCCGGTGGTGAACGTCACCGGCTCCTGCGGTGTGCAGCCGATTCAGGATAACCTGGGCAACAACGCTGTATTTTCATTGGGCGGCTTGCTGAACGATCCGCTCTCGGTTTTTGCCCGCACCATCAACGGCAACCGGGAAGGCTTCTTTCCCTTGCTGCGCCCGGCCAGTGATTCGGCTCCCTGGGAGTGGAATACGTTTGTGCCCAACACGCAATTGCCGAACGGTACCATCGTGCCGCTCAATTGTTCGACAAACGAGACTACGGCGAAGTCCAACATTGACACCATCATGGCATTCTACGCCCCTCGCGCCTGCCGGGCGCTGGGACTGGATTGCCCGGGAGTGTCCACCAAAGCAGAAGACCTGTTTGATGCAAGCGGTATCCTGAATGTACAACCCAACCCGGCTACTTCGGAAGTATGGTTCAGCACCGATACCGAGCACCCGATTCAGGCAATAGAACTGTATGACCTGAGCGGTCGCATGGTGCGGAACATCCGTAACATCGAAAGCAGCTACTACACGCTGCAGCGCGACGGTATGCCAAACGGCATGTACGTGGCCAAACTCTACTTTGAAAAAGGAGTGGCGGCCAAGCGGATTATTTTTGAATAACCGAGGTTAAAAGGTTTCTGGTTAGAAAGTTAGAGGGTTGGTAAATTTCCGGTTTCGTTAGGCACTCCTAACCGAAAATTTACCAACCCTCTAATTTTTTTGCCATTTCCCGGCTGTTGACGGGGACGCCGGAAACCGGCCAAACAACCAAGATGCCAAGCCCTGAAAGGGCGATATCCGTTAAAGCAGGGTGGCAGCCCTGCGAAAAGACCGATCTCCTTACCACAGAACCACCAACCGCCCCGTAAACCGCTTCTCTCCGGCATTCATTTCCAGAAAGTACAGTCCCGGACTCAGTAGCCCGCTTTCGAGCGTGATGCGTTCGGCGCCGGCGCCAACCGGAATGCTTTGTTGCAAACGCCCCGTCACATCCCATACGCGCAACACCGCTGCCGCGCTCAGCGGCTCGCCAAACTGAACAGTTGCGCCGCTCGAAGTCGGGTTGGGGAAAATATTCAGCGTGCCTTGCGCCAGGTCGCCTGTACCCACGGTGCAGTCAAAATTCGGGTTCACCGTCACGGTAGTAGTGTAGCTGCGGGTGCATCCGGTTTCCAGATCGGTCACTACGAGGGAGTACGTTCCGCTTGTGGTCGCACAGTACTCGAATCCGGTAGCGCCGGCAATGGGGCCGCTGAACAGGTACCATTGCAAGGCATAACTGGCCGGCAGGGCCGTGGTGTCTATGAGTTCGAGGTTGTTCCGGTCGTTCTGGTAAGCCGGTTCTTCCGGCAACGGATGGAACACCACTCCCGCGGCTGCGGAGATGGCCGTACAGCCGAACGAATTGCTTACCTGAACCTGGTACAGCCCGCTTTCCGAAGGCAGGTACAGAAAATCGGCGCCGGCGCCCGGAATCGGTTCGCCGTCCAGCAGCCACACATTCGGGCCGCCGTTGCTGGATTGCAACACAATGGCATTAGTGCCTTCGCAGGCTTCCAGCATATTCGAAAGAATGGCCGGCTGAGCGGGCACAGGGTACACTACGACGGTATCCATGGAAATGATCTCCTCCATCGGGTGCTGAATGTTGAGCAGCACCTTGAACTGCCCGGAAGTGATGGTGTCGGTGCTCAGGATGTTGAAGGGCACCGCTCCGCAAAGGTCATCGGCACCTTCCAGACCGCTGTCTTCATCCCACACTTCGAGGGTATAGTTGGCGGCAGGGTCAAGTTTTATCCCGATCTGGTAGGTCTGCGGCAGCACCGCATTGGTGACCTCCGGGGTTTGGAAAAAGTTGACGCCGCCCGGGTTGCGCAGGAACAGGTACAGGTCGGGCGCATTGAACACGTCCGTACAACTTACCGACAGCACCTTGGCGTTCACCAAGAGGTAGCCGATAGTGTCCACCACGGCCTTGTACTTCACGGCATAAGTACCCGGCTGATTGTAGGTGTGCGGCGGCGGGTTTTCGCCGGTGTACGTAGTGCCGTCGCCGAAGTCCCACTCATAGGTAAAACCCGCTACGCCGTTCGACGGTACGTTGTTCTGAAACGTAACGGTGGTACTGCCACAGCCATCCACACCGGTCATGGAAAAGCCGGTGGTCGTGCTGGACTTGGGCGCCACATACAGACGCAGCGGGAAAGATGCTTCCTGGTTAAAAATCAGCACGGTAGCCTTCAGCCGGACGGTCATCACGAACGAATCGGACGTGAGTGGCGTACCACAAATTTTGATGCAGCCGTCGGTTTCCACAGCCGTTTCGAACACCGTTTTACTGGCTTCCCACGACAACCCCGGCGGCATGTCCTCAATGCCGACAATCTCGATTTTTGAAATTGTCAGTCCCGGTGGCGTCACGCTGTCCACGGCATACACCGGCGTGGTGGTTTTGGGTACCCGGAAAGAGATGTCCTTGTTGTACGGGGTACCTTTTTCCGCATCAGGCAAGGGCGGCAGATAAAGCGTATCGGCAGGCAGGTTGGCCGGCAGATTGATTACGCAACCCGGACAGCCGCTTTGGGCCGAAAGTGTATTCAGGGTAAGTGCCAAAAGGCAAAATAAGAGCAGATGTTGTCGCATAACAACCGGTTTTTTTAATGTGAAAAAACGTGTCGCCCTGGCAAGAGGATAGAACAAACTGGGCAGGATTAAAACCAGAGAAACGGCAGCAACTTTTCAGAGACCGGTATTTCAGTTTTGAGTTTTGAGTTTTGGGGTTTTTGGGGGGGGGGGGGGGGGGGGGGGGGGGGGGGGGGGGGGGGGGGGGGGGGGGGGGGGGGGGGGGGGGGGGGGGGGGGGGGGGGGGGGGGGGGGGGGGGGGGGGGGGGGGGGGGGGGGGG
>JAEUUV010000150.1 GCA_016787285.1 Saprospiraceae bacterium
ACCCCAACTGAGCCGCCGTTTGTGATCCCCAAAAGTGGATTTTCTCCATAAAAAAAGCCACCCCGTCTTTCCGACGAAATGGCGCAACATAACCATGAAAACAATTAACCAATCAAATGCTAAGCTCTTTTCAGGTTTCAGGTTTTAAAAAACCGTGCCAAGTTTGGCCGCCGGCCGTCGGGGGTACGGGAAACAGAAAATACGCGAACTTTGTCCGAAAATCAGTGCTATGAAAACCGTATCCGCATGGGCAACAGCCCTTTGTTTCTGCTTCTTTTTTGCCGCCACACTTCCTGCCCAGGGGCCGTGGGAAGGCTTGCAAAAACTTGCCGGCACCTGGAAACGCGCCGGGAAATCAAGTTTTGAAAAATGGGAGCAGGCATCGCCCGATGCCCTGCTGGGCGAAGGCTACGCCTTGGCGCCCGACGGTGCCAAAAAGACCCGCGAGTACCTGCGCTTGGTGCGGCTGGAGGGCGGCATCGTGTACCAGGCGACCGTGCCCGACCAGAACGACAGTGCCACGATTGACTTCCCGCTCACGTTTTTCACCGCCGACTCCTGGACATTTGAAAACCTTGAGCACGATTTTCCGCAAACCATCGAGTACTGGTTTCAGGATGACGAAACCCTGCGGGTTACCCTGAGCGGAAACGGCGACGGGCAGTCCATGGTCTGGTGGTTCAACCGCGTGACCGAGGAACAGGTTCGGATAGTGCCCACGCTGCAAGGCTACGACCTGTTTGTGAGCAACGGCAGCAGCGGTACAATCGAGCGTTTCGACGCGTTCACCGGTCAACCCAGGGGCAGCATCGGCAAAGCACAACTTGGCGGCGAGCCGAAAGACCTCGCCATCGGCCCCGACGGCATGCTGTACGTAGTAGCGCAGCCCGCCCGCCATGTGCTCCGGTTTGACCCGGCCACAGGAGCCTTTCTCGGCAATTTCACCTCCGGCCATGACCTGAACAGCCCGGTCAAACTGAGCTTCGGCCCCGACGGATTTTTGTACGTCAGCCAATGGGCCGACGGTCAGGGCAGCGTCGTGCGTTTCGATGCTGCTACCGGTCGTTTCGATCGGGACGTGACCGGCCCGCTGGCCGGCCCGGTCGGCCATGCCTGGGACAAGGCGGGAAATTTGTACGTGGCCTGCCACCACAGCCAAGAGATTCGCATGTTTGGCGCCGGACGGCGAGGCTCCGAAGTGGTGTCTCCGGCAGGCAGTCTGCGCGGCCCCTCGGCGCTTTGGTTTTCGCCGGGTGGCGACCTGCTGGTGGCCGATCTCGATCAGATTTCCATCAAACGCTTCCGACCGGAAGGCACGGTGCTGACATATCAGGGTGCTTTTGCCGACGGCTTTGGTTTGCTGGAAGGTGTAGCCTCAGGCCCCGATGGCTTCCTGTACGCCTGCGATACCCGGATAAATCTGGTGAAAAAACTGGAGGCCGACTCGGGCGTTTCCATCGGGGTGTACCTCGAAGGCAGCGCGTTGCAGGGGCCGAACGGGCTGGCGTTCTGGAAACGATGATTGGGTTTGCCTGGTTACGCGGAGTTTGGTTATTCAGGATTTAATACCTTTCGGCCTCGCAGCATACAAACAACTCTGCGCCTCCGCGTCTCTGCGGTGAAAAACAACGCTCATGGCAAAACAACAAGGTCAACTCGTGCGCAGCCTGACCCTCGGCGCTGCTACCATTCTTGTCGTCAGTTCGGTCATCGGATCGGGCGTGTACAAAAAAGTGGCGCCCATGTCGGACCAACTCGGCTCGCCCGATCTGGTCATCTGGGCCTGGGTGCTGGCCGGAATCATCAGCCTGTGCGGCGCCCTGAGCAACGCCGAAATTGCCGGCATGATGGCCGACGCCGGCGGCGAGTACGTGTATTTTCGGCGGATTTATGGAAAGTTCATGGGTTTTATTTGGGGTTGGGCGACGTTCGCGGTCATCAAAACCGGGGCCATAGCCAGCATTGCCTACGTATTCACGCAGTCGCTCAACGCAATTTACGAACTCCCCCGGCTTTCGCCGGAAATCGAAAATATCCAGATTTGGGTGTTCAAACCCTTTGAAAATGCCGGGGTAAAAGCCGTTACCATTGCGCTTATTCTGGTGCTGACATTCGTCAACACCCGCGGCCTGCGCGGGGCGGCGGCGCTCAGTACCTGGATCACACGACTTGTGATACTTGGGCTTGGGCTAATCGTGTTGTCGGGTCTGTTTTTTGGAGGGGGCAGTTTTGAAACATTTCAAACTCCTGCGGCCAACTTCGAACCGCGCAGTTGGCTGGATTTCGATTTTATCAAAGCCATGTTTGCCGCTTTGCTGGCTGCTTTCTGGGCGTACGAAGGCTGGAACACCGTCGGTTTTCTGGGCGGCGAAATACAGAACCCGAATCGCAACTTGCCGCTGGCCCTGTTTTCGGGCATGCTCATCATCATCGGGGCATACGTGGTGGTGAACTTCACGTACCTGTACGTTTTACCCGTTGACGAGATCGTGAACGGCTATAAAAACCAGAACGAAATTGCTGCCGTAGCGGTGGTGCGGCATTTTGCAGGCGACATCGGCGCCGTGCTCATTTCCATCGTCATCCTCATCACCACGCTCGGCTGTACCAATGCCACCATCCTCATGCCGCCCCGCGTGTACTACGCCATGGCGCGCGATGGGCTGTTTTTCCCTCGGGCTTCCGAGATACATCCAAAATCCCACACGCCCAATCCCGCCTTGTGGATGCAGGGGGTATGGGCCTGTCTGTTGGTGCTGTCGGGCAGTTTTGATCAGTTGACGGATATGCTGATTTTCGCTGCGTTCTTTTTTTACGGTGCCACAGCATTCGGCGTGTTCGTCATGCGCGTACGCGAACCGAACGCAGAACGCCCGTACCGGGTGTGGGGCTATCCGGTGGTGCCGGCGCTGTTCATCATTTTCTGCGCTGAGCTGATCGTCATCACCTGCTTCAGCCACCCGCGGGAAGCCATGTTGGGTGTGCTTTTGATGTTGACAGGGGTGCCGTTCTATTTCTGGTGGACGCGGAAATCAGCATAGCAGCGGCACACGCACCACAAATTCAGATTCCGTTTCGCCGGCCCAAACCGTTCGGTTGGTGAGCAAGGCGTAGCGGTCAGCGATGTTTTGCAGGCCCACGCCTGTGGAAATCGCCGCCGTAGTGCGAGGTTGCAGGCGGTTTTTGACCAGCAGGGCGTCGTCGTTTTCCACGGAAACGGTCACCACAAGCGGTTCTTTTTCCGACATCCGGTTGTGCTTCACGGCGTTTTCCACGAGCAGTTGAAGGGTAAGAGGCGCTATTTTGCAGGAGTCGAGAAGCGTTTCCGGCAGTGTTACTACGAGGTCGAACTTGTTGTCAAACCGAATTTTCAGCAAAAAAGCATACGAACGGATAAACTCCAGTTCGGTGCGCAGCGACACCAGCGACTGCTCTTTTTGTTCCAGAATGTAGCGGTACGAGCGCGACAATTGCTCGATGAACTGCTCCGACAGGTTGGCGTCCACATGCACCAGCGAGGACAGGATGCTGAGGCTGTTGAACAGGAAGTGCGGGTTAACCTGCGTGCGCAGAAGCGCAATTTCATTGAGCAATTGTTGTTTTTCCAGTTCGTCGGAGCGGGCTTGCAGCCGCATGGAGCGCCTGCGGAAGTACAGCATGAGCACCCACAACGCCAACGCCAGCGCGAGTACACCCAGACCAATCGCTGTAAGCACACTCACTGTTCGGTCTTTGCGCCGCAAGGCCTCCTGATGCGCCAGTTCCATCCGGAATTTCTCCTCCACGCGGTTCAGGCTATCGGCCACCGACTGGCGTTCGAGTTCCATTTGCCGGAGTTTTTGGATTGTTTCGTTTTTTTGCAGGCTGTCTTTGGCCGTGAGGAATTGCTCCAGATATTCCAGGGCCTGTTTGTGTTTGCCTTGTTTCTGAAACGCCGTATACAGGCAATGACAGGCTTTCACCTCAATCTGATTGGGGCTGCCGATGACTTTGGCGATCTCCATGGCACTGCTGCACATCCGGGCTGCCTGATCGTAGCGTTTCTGCTGCATCCACATGTCGGCCATGCTGTTGTAGGAATTGGCGAGGCCCTCCTGGTCGCCAATGGCTTTGAAAATTGCAATTTCGGCCTCAAAGTCGGCCAGCGCCTCGGGGTATTTCCCCCGAATACCGAAGATAGTGGCGCGATTGTGCAGAGAGGTGGCCTAGCCATACAGGTCGCCCAGCGTTTTTTGCAACGTCAGTGATTTCTCATTGAAAAACAGGGCGGTGTCGAGGTTGCCCATGTCGAGGTAAATGGTAGACAAATTTCCGTACACCAGGGCCAGTCCGTTCCGGTTGTTCAGGTCTTCGTATACCCGAAGCGCTTTTTGCAAGTACTCCAGCGACTTGTCGAGCGCGCCGGTATCATCGTAATACATGATGGCAATGCTGACATTGGCGTCGGCGGCGCGCTTCCGGTCGCCGGTTTCCTCTGCCAGCAGCAAGGACTTTTTGATGCATTCTATTGCCCTGGGAAAATTGCTTTGCAGCCGGTACACACCGCCCATGTTTCCGTACACGGCAGACATGTAGTTCCGGTCGCCGGTCTTTTCCAGCAGAGCGATGCTTTTTTCAAAATAATCCAGCGCTGTTGCGTATTCGCTCTGGAAACGGTAGGTCAGCCCGATGATGTTGAGTGCGCGGGACTGCCACTTGAGCAGATTTCTCTTTCGGGCAAATTCCAGTTCCAGCAGGGCATACATCCGTGTGGAATCGGGTGAATGGTGCAGGTAGGCAGAGGCAAGACCCTGCACGGCGTTCAGGCGAGCGGTGTCGTGTTGCACCTTATCGTTCCAGATTTGCCACAGGCTGTCTGTGTTGACCTGCGCCGACAATGCGCTGCATTTCAGTGCAATGGCAAGGAGTATGGCGTGGCATGTACGCATGTGGCGCCAAAGATGCCGATTCTTCTGCAATTGCAAAGGAGCCTTACGAACTCAGCCCCGGCTTCTCGCAAACATGCACCGCTGCCGTCGTCGAAACAGGGCGCGGCTTGTGGGTGTATTTGATCGTGATTTTTTCCACGAGCATGGGGTCGTCCACGTGTAGATTTGCGCCGAGGATGAACGTGTACGTGCCGCTTTGGGTGAATACCTGCTGGTTTTCGTACACACCGTAGATGTACGGGTCGGCCTTGAGCGTGCCGGTATTGATATTGAGCGTGCCGAGCGACGAAAAAGCCTTACTGTCCACGAGGGGTTTCAGTTCGCCCACCGTTGTTTCCGCCGGAAATACGAGGTAGAAAAAGTGGCCCGCCGGATCAACCACACCAAGGTACGGAGCGTTCGGGGTGGCAAAACGAAGATCGAAGGATTCGTTTTTGTACAGGGTAGTGGCCGAGGCCCGCATCTTTGGCGTCTTTTCAGGGGTAACTGCGACGGCTTTTTCGGTGCGGGTGCTTGTGGTGGCTTTCGGTTCGATGGAGTTGGTCGTGCTCCAGGTGCCGGCGGCGACAAGAGCGACGAGGGGGAGGCCAACGCTGATTACTGTGTTCATGATCGTGAGTTTGGTGATGAAACCGATAGTCGTGGATTAAAAATTCATGCCAACTTATTTCTAACACGCAGGGGTTAACAGAAAATTTTGGAAAAAACCCGTTTTGGCCCCTTGAGTTATTTTTCGGGCAATTTTATTTAGAATACGGCAATGGAGGTTTTTCGGTTTTTTCGGCAGCAACTTTTTTCCTGGCACACCGGGCATCAACGCCCCTTGCCCTGGAAAGGCGAGCGCGATCCGTACAAAGTCTGGCTTTCGGAAATCATTTTGCAGCAGACGCGGGTGGAGCAGGGGCTGCCCTATTACGAGCGGTTTACGGCGACGTACCCCACCGTGCGCCGGCTGGCCGAAGCCCCGCTCGACGAGGTGCTCAAGTTGTGGGAAGGGTTGGGCTATTACTCCCGCGCCCGCAACATGCACGCCACCGCCCGGCACATTGCCGGCGAATTGCACGGCATTTTCCCCGACACCTACGCGGGCATCCGCGCGTTGCCGGGTGTGGGCGACTACACAGCGGCGGCTATCGCCTCCTTCGCCTTCGGTCTGCCGCACGCCGTACTCGACGGCAACGTGTACCGGGTGCTGGCGCGATTTTTCGGCATCGAGACACCCGTGGATACCCCGGCGGCCAAACGCGAGTTTCAGGCGCTGGCCCAGCAGTTGCTCGATCCTGGGCGCCCGGGGGCATACAACCAAGCGATCATGGATTTCGGCGCCGGCCACTGCACACCCCGGCAGCCGGCCTGCTCCACCTGCCCGCTCGTCGAACGCTGCGTCGCCCTCCGGACCGGGGCCGTGCAGCGCCTGCCGACGAAAAACCGGGCGGCAGCCAAACAGCAGCGCTTTTTTGTCTATGCCGTTTTTTATCAGGGCAAAAACGTGTGGGTGCGCAAACGCGACGCCGCCGACATCTGGCGGAATTTGTATGAGTTCCCGTTACTTGAATTACCGAAGGCGCCAACCGACCCGAGCGCCTTGCCGCAACTGCTGCTCAACCATTTTTTTTCTGTCGGACACCCCGCAGGAATTGCACTGCGCAGGGTGAGCAAACCCTACCGGCAAACCCTTTCGCACCGAATTGTTACAGCAATTTTTTGCGAATTTGATCTTGATGAAAATTCCGAATCGCTTGTTTTTCAGAAAAATACACCCTCAGATTGGCAACTGGTAGAACAAATATATTTTAAAAAAATACTTGCCGTGCCGCGTATCGTCGAGTGGTTCTGGAACGAAAGGCCGTAACTTTCGGGTCGAATTGAAACATTCACATTAAAAAATTGAAACCATGATCAACAAAGTAACCCTCATCGGCAATCTTGGCGGCGACCCCGAAGTCCGGCGCCTCGAAGGCGGCACCGCCGTCGCGCGTTTTTCCTTAGCTACCAACGAAAGTTACAAAGACAAAGACGGCAATTTTCAAACCGTCACCGAGTGGCACAACGTAGTGGTGTGGCGCGAACTGGCCGAACGCGCCGAACGTTCCCTGAAAAAAGGCATGCTCGTGTACGTCGAAGGCAAAATCTCCTACCGGAAATATACGACCCAGGAGGGTCAGGATCGCTACGTCACCGACATCGTAGCCAACACGTTCCGTATGCTCGAACGCCGCGAGGGTGCTCCAGACAGCCGCTTCCCGCCTGCTGAAAACGCTCCGGCAGCCCGCAGCAGCGAAATGCCCGTCACCGCACCCGCCGAGCCTGTCCCCGCCGGTGGCGACGATCTGCCGTTCTGAAGTTTTGAGTTTTGGGTTTTGGGGGGGGGGGGGGGGGGGGGGGGGGGGGGGGGGGGGGGGGGGGGGGGGGGGGGGGGGGGGGGGGGGGGGGG
>JAEUUV010000193.1 GCA_016787285.1 Saprospiraceae bacterium
CCCCCCCCCCCCCCCCCCCCCCCCCCCCCCACCAAACCCCCAAAACTCAAAACTGTCAACATTCCTTCCTCGATCGCCCGCTTGGCATCCAACTCCGCCGCCAGTTTGGCGCCGCCGATGCGATGTACGCGTATGCCCGCCTGTTCGAGGGGCTGCTGGAGGGCGTGTTGCGGTTCTTGTCCGGCACAGATGATGACGTGATCCACGTCCAGAATCTGGTATTGACCGTTTGCCGTGAGGTGCAGGCCGGCGTCGTCAATTTTGTGGTACTGCACGCCGTTCCACATCTGAACGCCCCTGTTTTTGAGCGTCATCCGGTGCGCCCAGCCGGTGGTTTTACCGAGGCCGTCGCCGACTTTGCCTTTGGAGCGCTGGAGCAGCCAAACCTGTCGCGGTATTGTCGTTGCTGCCGGTTGTGTCAGGCCGCCGCGGTTGGGGGAGTGTTTGCTCGTCTGTGTCAACCCCACCCCCGACCCCTCCCCCAAGGGGAGGGGAGACGTAGAGTCAACGAATCCATCTGAATGGTTTGCTTTTAGTTGTGCCTCCCCCAAACGCGTCTCCCCTCCCCTTGGGGGAGGGGTCGGGGGTGGGGTTGACCCCGTTGCACGAACATGCTCAGTGTCAATGCCCCATTCGTGGCAATAGCGTTCGATGGGGTCGGATGGGGCATTGGTGGGTTCGGTCAGAAACATGGCCGTGTCGAACCCGATGCCGCCGGCGCCGATGATGGCCACACGTGCGCCGACTGGCTTTCCGTGCAGCAGCACATCCACGTACGACAGCACTTTTGGGTGGTTGATGCCTTCGATTTGCGGCGTGCGGGGTGTTACTCCCGTGGCCAAAACCACCTCGGTGAACCCTTTTTCTTTCAAATCTTCGGCGCCGACGCGGGTGTTCAGGTGCAGGTGAACGCCGGTTTTTTCGATCATTTTCCCGAAATACCGCAGCGTTTCGTGGAATTCCTCCTTGCCGGGGATGCGTTTGGCCATGTTGAATTGCCCGCCGATTTCGCTGCCGGCTTCGTACAGGTGTACCTCGTGCCCGCGAGCCGCCAGTTCGGTGGCGCAGGAAAGCCCGGCAGGGCCGGCGCCTATAACGGCTATGGAGTTTTGAGTTTTGGGTTTTGAGTTTTGAGTTGTTGCCGGGGGGTATATTGTCTCGCGGCATGCGCGGGGGTTCACCAAGCAGGAGGCTTCTTTGTGCGAAAAAATGTGGTCGAGGCAAGCCTGGTTGCAGGCAATGCAGGTGTTGATCTCGTCGGCACGACCTTCGCGGGCTTTGTTCACAAAATCCGGGTCGGCCAAAAACGGGCGGGCCATGCTAACCATGTCGGCCTGGCCGGCAGCGAGAATGGCTTCGGCGGTTTGGGGGGTGTTGATGCGGTTGGTGGCGATGAGCGGGATGCCGACTTCGCCCCGAAGGCGTTCGGTCACCCAGGCGTATGCGCCGCGCGGCACCAGTGTGGCGATGGTCGGTACGCGGGCTTCGTGCCAGCCGATGCCGGTGTTGATGATCGTGGCGCCCGCTAGCTCCACGGCTTTGGCCAGCGCCACCACTTCGTCCCAGATGCTGCCCTCTTCCACGAGGTCGAGCATGGAGACCCGGAAAATGACAATGAAATCCCGCCCTGCTTTTTCACGTACAGCCCGCATGATTTCCAGCGGAAACCGGATGCGGTTTTCAAACGAGCCGCCCCACTCGTCGGAGCGTTTGTTGGTGCGCGGCACGATGAACTGGTTGATGAGGTAGCCCTCGCTGCCCATGATTTCCACCCCGTCGTAGCCGGCCTCGCGGGCCAGCGCTGCGGTGCGGGCAAAATCCCGGATCGTTTCGCGGATGAGCCGCGCCGACATTTCCCAGGGTCGGAACGGCGAAATGCGCGTCCGGATCGGACTGGGCGCCACCAGCAAGGGGTGCATCCCGTAGCGCCCGGCATGCAGAATTTGCAGGCAAATTTTCCCCCCGGCGTCGTGTACGGCCTCGGGCACCACACGGTGTTTGCGGGCTTCCGCGCCGGTGCTCAGTTTGGCGCCGAAGGGCGCCAGCCAGCCCTGCCGGTTGGGGGCAATACCGCCGGTGACCATCAGCCCGACACCGCCCCGCGCCCGTGCGGCGAAGTAGGCTGCCAGCCGATCGAAGGTTTTGTGCTCCTCCAGCCCCGTGTGCATCGAACCCATGAGCACGCGGTTGGGCAGGGTGGTAAATCCGAGGTCGAGTGGGGCAAACAGATGCGGGTATTGCGGGTGCATATTTTTCAGGTTGGGAGGTTTCGGGTTGGAGACAGGGCTGCACCCTGCCTTACCGGATGGCGTCCCTTCGGGGCTAAGCCCCTGAAATTCAGGTGCGAGATGTGTGCATACCGTAGTTGTTTTCGGTAGCGCTTGGTGAAAACACCAGGCGCGGCGGCAAATGTACTCGTTTAGCGCCGCGCTTGGTGTTTTCACCAAGCGCACTTAAACAACCTACGTTTTCTGCTCGCGAGTTGGGCGGGGACAAGCCCCGCCCCTACCGGTCTGTAGGACAATTTAGGTGGAGTTAAGCCTTTTGCATCGTAGGGGCGGGGCTTGTCCCCGCCCAACTTGTCCCCGCCCAACCCGTGAGCGGCATGTATAAGTTTTTTATAGGCGGAGCCAAATCCCAATGTAGCACTGGCTTGGCATCTCGCTCCGCCGTTGCTGTTGGCGAGGACGCCAACAGCGGCATAAATTGTACTTCCCAACTCGCACTTCCCTCACTCTACTTTCACCACCGTCTTCGTCTGCTGCTGCCCGCCGGTCACCAGGCGGCAGAAGTAGGTGCCTGGCGGTAAATCGCCGGCATCCCAGTACTCCTGGTATTGGCCGCGTGCCTGCCAGGTGCTCACCGGCGTGGCCACGAGGCGGCCCGAGGTGTCGAGGATTTGTACCAGTGTCATGCCGCCCGCCGATTCGTAGTCGAACGTAAGGCCGCTTCGGAAGGGATTTGGGCGGCAGTTAAGCAGGGATTTCCCGGCGCTCTGGTTCTGGTCATGCACATCGGAGGGCGTGCAGGCGAGGTTGGATTCGAACATGCCGTTGAGGTACGGAAACTCGTGCAGCAGGATGCCCGGAACGTCGTTCTGCGGCACGCAGAACCAGTCGCGCAACACCGAGGCATACACCGAGCGGAAATCGAATTCCATATCGAGGTTGTCGTTTGCCGTAGGCACCTGCGGCAGTTGCGGGTTGCTGCCCGTAACGCCGCCGGCCACGGGTTTCCCGAACAGGAACATGGGAGCCGACTCGCCGTGGTCGGTGCCGTCGCTGGAATTGCTGGCGATGCGGCGGCCAAATTCGGAGAAGGTCATGCCCGTCACCCGGTCGGCGGTGCCGAGAAACTGAAGGTCGTCGCAGAACGCCTTGATCGCGTCGCCGAGTTCGCCCAGGAGGTTGGCGTGCGTGCCGGTGGTGCGGTCGGAAGTTTCCACCTGCTGGGCATGGGTATCGAAGCCGCCGATGCTGACGAGGTAGAGCCGTGTTTTCAGGCCGCCGGCAATGAGCCGGGAAATGATTTTGAGTTTGGCAGCCAGCGGTGTGTCGGGGTAGGTTTGCTGGGTGGTGATGGTGTTCGACGCGTCGAGGATGGCCTGCGCGTAGGTGCGCGACTGCTGCGCGATGAGCCGGACGTAGGCCAATTGCTCGCCGGCAGGTGTGTTGGGAGCCGGTGTTTGGGTGCTGTTCAGGAGCTGGTAGTAGTCGTCGGTGCTGGGAATGACGAAGCCCATGCCCGTTTGCGGCCCCATGAGGCTGAGCGACATGGAGTAACCGATTTCCACCGCCAGCGGGTGTGGCATGTCGGGGTTTGGATAGTCAATCGGGAAGTTGGGATACTCGTAGGCCAGATAACGACCGGCCCAGCCGCTGGGGAAAAACTCGTCGGCATTGGAGCCGGACATCCAGATGTCGGTAGCGCGGAAGTGGCTGAGGCTGGGGTTGGGGTAGCCCACATTCTGCACGATGCGCACGTTGCCGTCGTTGTACAGGTCGCGCAGACCGTCAAGCGCCGGGTGCATGGCCAGTGTGGGCGTACCGGACAAAGACAGCAGGCTGTTTTCGGGCAGCACGATGTTGGGGCGGCCGTTGGCTAAGCGGTTGTACTGATCCAGCGGCGACACCGTGGCGAGGCCGTCGTTGCCGCCGTCAAGTTGAATTACCACCAGCACGTGGTCGGTATCCGAGGAGAGGCCGTTCAGCAGGCGGCTGAAGGGGTTGGCGGCGTGGGCGCGTACGCCGAAGCCGTTGAGCAGGGAGGGGATAGCCACCCCCGCAGTCATATTTTTGAGAAAATTGCGACGTTTCATTTTTTAGCGAGTGAGCGAGTGAGCAAAATGGTTGAGTAGGTAGGGGCGGCCCTTGTGGCCGCCCGAATGCGCATTTGCGTCAGCACAATTGGAATTCCTCCATTTGCAGCACCCGGTACAGATAGGCTTGCAGGCGCACCCGCAGGGCGCCGGCGTAGGTTTCGTTGCCGGGGTCGGCCTGCCAAAGTCCCCAGCCGAGGGTCCAGTACGATTCGCTGGGCAGGTTGGACAACAGGATCGGCTTGAGGGTGTCTTTAACCGATTGCGGCACAGGCAGTCCGAACAGCATTTCCAGCGATTCGTCAATCAGTGCATTCACGTTGGACGGGTTTGTCAGTCCCGACGCCCAGGCCAGCGGGTCAATAATTGCCCGGCTGTTCAGGCCGTAAATGCCGGCAAAAACCATGATGTCGGTGGCTTGTCCGCGCTTGGGCAGTGTGCCCGTGTTAATCCACATTTTATCCAAAAACGGCTTTTGGTAGTAGGCCTGCCAGCCCGCCACGTTCGGCGGGTCGCCGACGTGCTGGAGCATGGCAGCCATAGCCTGGCCCAACTGGAAACTGATGGCGAAGGTGTCGAACAGGTTGGCCGGACCGGGCAACTGCACGCCGAATTGCCGGAACAGCCCGATGGTCATGTCCACCGGACTTTTGATCACAGCGCCGCGGTTGAGCACGTCGAAGAAATGCTCGCTTTTAAACAACGTATCCAGCACCGGCAGGATGTCGTAGTTGTTGTTTCGGAAAATTTGCGCCAGCGGCTCGATTACGTTCTGCTCGGTTTGCGGATCAATGCCGTGGTACACAAAAAAACGATACAACTTGCGGCACACGAATCGGGCGGCTTCGGGGTGGTCGAACAGCATGTCGAGGAAGTCGTCCAGTTCATCGGCGCCGGCATTGGGGCCGCTGCGGCCTGTGATTTTGCGGTTGCCGTAAAATGCGGAAAACTGCTTGTCGCCTGTGTCGTGTTCGTTGGTGAAAAAGAAGGTGCTGAACCCGTCGGTGCGCCAGCCTGTGAGCAAGCGGGCGGCGGCTTTCACGTCGTCTTCAGTGAAATACGCGGGCAGGTCTTTGCCGATGACGAACAGTTCCTGAATCTCGCGGGCGTAGTTTTCGTCGGGCGCGTTTTTCGAGTTCAGGTAGCCGTTCAGGTAAAACAGCATGGCCGGATCGAGTGTGATGTCGCGCATCAGGGTTTTGAAATTGCCGAGTGCGTCGTCGCGGAGGGTTTTGTTGTAGCGGTACAACATGCTGCCGAACAGGGCTTCCTGAAACTGCACGGGCAGGTGGTTGTGCCAGAACAGGGTCATTTTTTCGCGGATGCTGCGCTCGCTGTCCAGCATCTGGCGAATCCACCAGGCGCGTACGCTTTCGGCGCGGTAGGGTTCGGCAGTGGCTTCGTAAGCTGCATTCAGGAAACTTTGCCCGAAGGGCACGGCCGGGTCGGTGAAATTGGCGTTGTTGTAGTCGTTCACCGGGCCGGCGGGCGGGGTGTAGGGCGCATTCAGGATTTCATTCACCGCCTGCTGCATGGTTTTCCCGAGGAAATAATCCACGTCGGCGCGGGTAAATCCGAAGGTCGTGCGGCGCAGCAAGTGAATCACCTCGGCACGGGTCCAGGGGCCGGCGTAGGGGGCGAGGCTGGAGTCGGGCGGCGCGGTAGCACGTCGGGAAAACCGCGCTTCCAGTTCTGCCGAAAGCGGGGCGATGGTTTGTTCGTCAATCCGGTAGTTGATCCGGTGCGGATTTTTGGCAAGGCTGAGGAAAGAACGTCGGTCCAGGTGACTCATGGGCAGTGTGGTGGGTGGGTGAATGAACGAAAGGGTGCGCATCGGTCATCTGGAGACGGGGGCAGGCGCATGAAAACTGAAGCGACAAATCGCTAAAAACCAACTAAACAGATTACATGATTGCAGATTACATGATTTAAGATTGTTGAAGTGCGTAGAGTTGACCGCCAGAATGATATTTATGGCTTGTGGTGTACGCTACGGATACATCTAAAATCAACAATCATGTAATCTGCAATCAAATAATCTGTTTAGTTGTCAATGATTTGGGCCTTCATTTGGGCCATTCAACATTCATATGTGTGCCCTGATCCGGAGACGGGGCATAAACGCAGGTCGGGTTATCAACTATACAAACAGAATGTTAAGTTCAATTATCATCCCCGAACCCTGAGTCCGGTTTTTTCCCGGCGGGCTTCACGCGCGTGGCGGTGCCGGCCGGCGCATTAGAATTGGCCGGTGGCGATGGCTGGTCGCTGTACTGGTCGTTGTAGATATCCGGAGCAAAATCCTCCTCGTCGCCGGCGGGCAAGGCGCCGTTGAGGTATTTGGAGCAATCAATTTCAATTTCCAGGTCGCCGGGCGGGCGGAAAAAGCGGGCGTTGAAATCATAGCCCGCGGATGGGTCGGCTTCGAGGCGTTTGACAAAATCGGCGAAAATGGGTCGTGCCATTCGGGAGCCTTGTCCGTCGCCGAGGCTGAGAAAGCGAATCCAGCGGTCTTCGCCGCCCACCCAGGTGCCCACTACCAGGCGTGGAGCGAGGCCCATGAACCAGCCGTCGGTGTAGTCGTTGGTGGTGCCGGTTTTGCCGCCGATCTCGCTTTTCAGGTCGCGCAGGCCGGGTGCGCCCTGCACGTTGTATTTCAGCATGTCCAGCATGACGTAGGTGACATTGCCGGGCAGAGCGGGGTATCCTTCGTCGGGTTGTGCCCGGAAGATGACGCGTCCGTGCCGGTCTTCAATTTTTTTAATGACATACGGCTGAGCAAACATGCCTTTGTTGGCGAATGTGGCGTAGGCAGAAGTCATTTCCCACACCGTGAGGTCGGCAGCGCCGAGGCAAATGGCAGGCTGTTTGGGAATTCGGTACTCGCCGTCGGGGCGGCGGGCGGTGGAGTCCACGCCGAGGTTGTTGAGCAGCCCGCGCACAGGCTCGGTGCTGCCCATTTGTTTCATCAAAAACGCGCTGACGGAATTGACGGAGCCTTTGAGCGCTTCCTTGAGTGTGAGCAGGTTGCCCGAGTAGGAGCCGGTGGAGTTGCTGGGCGTCCAGTCGGCAATGGTGGTAAAATTCTGGTACCGGGCCGGGATGGTCACGGCCAGGTCGTACACCTGGTAGCAGGGGCTGATGCCCTGTTGGGCAATGGCGGTGGCGTACACGAAGGGTTTGAAGGTGGAACCCACCTGCCGCATCGTGCGCACGTGGTCGAATTTGAAATATTTGAAATTGACGCCGCCCACCCAGGCTTTGACCTCGCTGGTAGCGGGGTCTACGGCCAACATGCCGGTTTGCAAAAACATCCGGTGGTAGCGCAGGCTGTCGTAGGGGGACATGATCGTGTCTTTTTCGAGCCGGGGGCTGTTCCAGTCAAATACTTTCATGGGTATTTTCTTCCGGTACCGGACCATGATTTCCCGTTGCAGGGCACTCCATTGTTTTTTGATAACCGGCCAATCCGGGCTGTCCATGATCTGGCGGTATTGACCGGCTTTTTGTGCCGTCAACCAATTTTTGGCCACGTGGGTGGTGATGGTTTTTTTGTCTTTTTCATCGGCCAGCATACGCAGTATATCGCTGTCCTGAAGTTCAAAACCATATTGTTCCTGAATTTCGTCGCTCACATCGCCCAGAAAAGTCGGGCGGAGTTGCTGGTAGCGGTCGCTGGCCCGGATGAGTTTCCAGAGTTCTTCCTTGCGCAGTTCAATTTCGGCGGGAGTGGTTTCGCGGCCGCGGTAGGTCCAGGGGTCGCGGTTTTTCCAGACCTGAAAAAAGCGTGTCTGGAGTTTTTTCATTTGTTCGGCCATAGCCGCTTCGGCATGGCGCTGGTAGGTGGGGTCAATAGTGGTGTAAATGCGCAGGCCGTCGCGGTAAATGTTGTACACGGTACCGTCGGGCTTTCGGGCTTCGGATGTTTCGAGGATGGCCTGCACATCTTTTTTGAGTTCGGCACAGAGGTAGGGAGCGGTATCGTCGGAGAAGGTAAGCCGTTTGAAGCGGCTCATGTCGAGGGGCAAGACCTTGAGGCTGTCGTATTCGGTTTCGGTGAGGTATTCATTTTGCCACATCTGGTAGAGTACCACCATACGGCGGCGGATGCAGCGCTCGGGGTAGGTATTGGGGTTGTAGCGGGAGGGATTTTGCAGCATGCCGATGAGTGCGGCGGCTTCCTGCACTTTGAGTTTGTCCTGCGTGGTGCCGAAATACACTTCGGCTGCTGCCCGGATACCATAGGCATTGTTCACGAAGTCCACCTGGTTGAGGTACATGGCCAGGATTTCCTCCTTGGTGTAGCGTTTTTCAATTTTGATGGCGGTAATCCACTCGCGGAGTTTGCGGTAGGCAAGGGCAAACATTTTTTCCGCCTTGTTCATGCCGTCGAATTTGCGGTCGGAGTACAGGTTTTTGGCCAATTGCTGGGTGATGGTGGAACCGCCGCCGGCGCTTTGGTCGCGCAAGAGAATGGTGCGTACCACCACGCGGGCCACGGCTTTGGCATCCACACCGCTGTGGTCGCGGAAACGCTCGTCTTCGGTAGCGATCAACGCTTGCACGAGATACGGGCTGAGTTCATCGTATGTCACCGGCACCCGGTTCTCCACAAAATAGCGCCCCAGGACTTCCTCTTTACCGCCGGTCTGCTCATCTATGGCGCCGAGCACTTCGCTGGCTAAAGCCGAGTTGGGGTTTTCCAGTTCGCGAAATGAGGGAATGGCAGCAAAACTGATTACCACAAAAACCGCCACACACGCGACGACCATCGCGATAGACAAGCGCCATGCCCACCGAATGATCTTCCGGTAGACGGGCATACGCCGCTGCTGCAGGGCGGCTTTAATGGTGATGAGGCGCTGAGGTTCGGCCATTTTTTCAGGTTTGAAGGTTTCAGGTTTGAAGGTTTCAGGTTTGAAGGTTTCAGAGTTTCGGGTGGGCAAACTTACAGGATTCCTGCAAAATCCGGGATACTGAAAAACAAAACCCCGAGTCTGCGATCTTTGCCGCGCATATCCGTTTGCCTATGAACGAACCTGTGCGCAGGGCCTTCTATGTACACGCTCCAGCCTTCCAACACCCCAACCCTTTTTTCTTACAAATCCCCCAACTGCGGGCGTAACAGAATTTCCTCTACCACAGCCGAGTCGGACAACTGGTAAGCGGCCCATAGCATTTTAGCCACATCGGTGGCTTGCATGAGTCGCTCGACAGGCAGATTGACACCTTGCCAGGAGTCGGACCACGCGGCGCCGGGCAGCAGGGCCGTTACGCGAATACCCTCGGTTTTCAGTTCCTCCCGCAGGGCTTTGGAAAAACCCAGCAAGGCAAATTTGGAAATCGTGTACGAGCCGCCGTTGGGGTAAGCATGCAGGCTGGCGATGCTGCACATGTTGAATATGTGCCCACGGCGGTGCGGGCGCATGATCGGCAGCAAGGCGCGGGTCAGATAATAGGCGCTGTGCAGGTTGATGCGCAGCAAAAACTCGAAACCCTCGTCGCTCCCACCGGATACGGTGTCGGGGACAAATAAGCCGGCATTGTTCACCAGCACATCAAGTCGGGGCCATTGGTTGCACACCGCTTCTGCGAAACGAAGCACCGCGTTTTTGTCGGCAAGATCGGCCACACAGGTGTGCAGGCGGCGCTGCGGATAGGCAGATGCCCAGTCGCGCTGCATGGACTCCAGGTCGGCGGGTGTTCTGGCGCAAACGTACAGATCAAAGCCGTTGGCGGCCAGAATTTCGGCAATGGCCCGGCCGAGACCTTTCGTTCCGCCGGTGACGACGGCGGCAGGCGCCGAGGCCGTAGATGAACTATTTTCCACAGTTTTTCTTTTTTGAAAATCAAATCCACGCTTGGGGATGAATAAAAGTCCCAAGCGGAAACATGCTTTGACGCTCAAAGTTTGGAAAAAATCTCAACCTTTGGCCTTGGAAAAAAGGTTTCTGGTTTGAAGGTTTGAAGGTTTCTGGTTAGTCAACTTACCGAACTTAACCCAGAAACCTTCCAACCTTCTAACCAGAAACCTTCTAACCAGAAACCTTCCAACCTTCTAACCAGAAACCCTCCAACCAGAAACCCTCCAACCTTCTAACCAGAAACCCTCCAACCAGAAACCTTCCAACCTACGGAAAATGACAGTTTCGGAAAAACGATTCAACTTCCTGTACCACTTTGGCCGCTACCTGCAGATGATGCGGCAGGCATTCGGGCGACCCGAAAAGTTTGCCATGTACTGGAAGGAAACGATGCGCCAGACCAACGACATCGGCGTCGGGTCGCTCATCATTGTGTGCCTGATCTCGGTGTTCATCGGAGCGGTAGCGGCGGTGCAGTTTGCCTACCAGTTGGACGGCCAGTTGATCCCCCGCTACTACATCGGCTACATCGTGCGCGACCTGGCGATCATCGAATTGTCGCCCACCATCACCTGTTTGGTGCTGGCCGGCAAAGTCGGCTCCAACATGACGGCCGAAATTGGCGGCATGCGCCAAAAGGAGCACATAGACGCAATGGAGGTGATGGGCGTAAACACGGCAGCCTACCTCATCCGGCCCAAAATGATCGGGGCACTGGTAGCCATTCCGCTACTTGTGACCTTTTCGGCTTATGTGGCTATTGTCGGCGGTTACTTAGCCAGCGTACCCACCGGCCTCATTACCGATGATGAATACACCCAGGGCCTACGCTCCTTTTTCGAGCCGTACAACGTGTTTATGATGTACGTCAAGGCTTTTGTCTTCGCTTTCATTCTCTCCACGGTTTCCTGCTATCAGGGCTACTTCGTTCAGGGCGGCAGCATCGAACTGGGCCAGGCCAGCACCCGCGCCGTGGTGTACAGCGACATCATTATCTTGCTCGCCGACTACCTGATTGCAGTTTTGCTGACAGGTTGAGCGGGTTTAACGGGTTGAGCGGGTTTAACGGGTTGAGCGGGTTGAGCGGGTTGAGCGGGTTGAGCGGGTTGAGCGGGTTGAGCGGGTTGAGCGGGTTGAGCGGGTTGAGCGGGTTGAGCGGGTTAGTTACAAAATGTTAAAAACAGGCGACATGAAATTTTCAAAATTTGAAGAAATCGAGGCTTGGCAATTGGCGCGAGAGATGTGCAGATTAGTCAAGAAGTTGACTGAAAAAGAAGGATTTGGTCAGGATTGGGAATTGAAAAAGCAGATCAAGTCTGCAGCCGGATCGGCTATGGATTGTATCGCCGAAGGATACGAGCGCGGTAACAAAAATGAGTTTGTTTACTTTCTCGGTATATCCAAAGGCTCCTGTGGAGAGGTGCGTTCTCAAGGCTACCGGGCACTCGACTCGGGCTTTATCTCCGAGAACGAGCGTCTTTCGCTCGATAAGTTAGCCTGGCGCACAGGCGCCGCCTTGCAAAAACTGATTGAGTATCTGAACACTACCCCAAAGGGTGGCCAACGATTCGCCAAGCCGGAAAGAACCAAGCCAACTTCCAATCCAAATTTTCCGACAGAACCACCGCCTTATCTATAACCCGCTCAACCCGTTAAACCCGCTCAACCCGTTAAACCCGCTCAACCCGCTCAACCCGTTAAACCCGCTCAACCCGTTAAACCCGCTCAACCCGTTAAACCCGCTCAACCCGCTAAACCCGCTCAACCCGTTAAACCCGCTCAACCCGTTAAACCCGCTCAACCCGCTCAACCCGCTAAACCCGCTCAACCCGCTCAACCCGCTCAACCCGCTCAACCCGCTCAACCCGCTCAACCCGTTAAACCCGCTCAACCCGTTAAATTATGCTGAAACAAACCATAGAAACCGCCTGGGCCGACCGTTCTCTCCTCCAAAGTGCCGAAGTGCAACACGCCGTTCGGGAAGTCATCGCCATGCTGGATGCCGGCACCCTGCGCGTAGCCGAGCCACACGCCGACGGCTCCTGGGAAACACATGAATGGGTGAAAAAAGCGGTCATCCTGTATTTCCCCATTCAAACGATGGAAACCATCGAAGTGGGGCCGTTTGAGTTTCACGACAAGATTCCGCTCAAAAAAGGGTTTGCCGAAAAAGGCGTGCGCGTGGTGCCCCATGCACTGGCCCGCTACGGGGCGTTCATCGAGCGCGGCGCCATCCTGATGCCGTCGTATGTCAACATCGGCGCGTGGGTAGGAAGCGGCACCATGGTGGATACCTGGGCTACGGTCGGTTCCTGCGCTCAAATCGGACGCAATGTGCACCTTGCCGGCGGCGTTGGTATCGGCGGCGTGCTGGAACCGCCACAGGCTACTCCCACGATTATCGAGGACGACTGCTTCATCGGCTCCCGCTGCATCGTGGTGGAGGGCGTACATGTGGAACGCGAGGCCGTCCTTGGCGCCAATGTGGTGCTCACACAAAGTACGCACATCATAGATGTGACCGGCCCGGAAGCCGTGGTGCACAAGGGCCGCGTACCGGCGCGCTCGGTGGTGATTCCGGGTACTTACACCAAGCAGTTTCCGGCGGGAACCTATCAGGTTTCGTGCGCGCTCATCATCGGGCAGCGCAAGGAAAGTACCGACAAAAAAGTGTCGCTGAATGATGCGCTCCGGGAATATCAGGTAGCGCAGTAAACGAAAAACCTGCCAGGTTTTGGAAACGTGGCAGGTTTACAAGACCACGCCTCAAAGCATTTCCACAAACTGATCGAACAGGTAGCGCGCATCGTGCGGGCCGGGGCTGGCTTCCGGGTGATACTGCACGGAAAAGGCCGGCTTGTCTTTCAGCCGGATGCCCTCCACTGTGTTGTCGTTCAGGTTAATGTGTGTGGCCTCGACAAGGCTTGGGGAGTCATACACGGCTTGTTCGAGTACACCGAAGCCGTGGTTCTGGCTGGTGATTTCGCCGCGTCCGGTGAGCAGGTTTTTCACCGGATGGTTGATGCCGCGGTGGCCGTGGTGGAGTTTGTAGGTGGGCAGGCCGGCCGCCAGCGCAAGAATTTGTTGCCCGAGGCAGATACCGAACAGGGGTTTGCCGTCGGCCAGCATCTGGCGGGTAAGGGTCACGGCGTAGTCCATGGAAGCCGGGTCGCCCGGGCCGTTAGACAGGAAATAGCCCTCGGGATTCCAGGCTTTGACTTCTGAGAACGGCGTACGGGCGGGAAATACTTTCAGGTAGCAATCGCGTCCTTCAAAACAGCGCAGGATATTTTTTTTCACGCCAAAATCCATGACCGCGATACGGCGCCTCGCCTCCGGGTTTCCAACAAAATACGGCTCGGCGGTGGTGACACGGCTGGAAAGTTCCAGTCCTTCCATGGACGGTGTTTCGCGCAGGCGTTTTTTCAGTTCGTCCAGATCGCTGATTTCAGAGGAAATAATACAGTTCATGGCGCCCTGCATGCGGATGTGCTGCACGAGTGCGCGGGTGTCCACGTCTTCGATGGCCACGAGATTTTCAGCCTCGAAGTAGTCCTGAATGCTGCGGTCGGCGCGGATTCGGCTGTACGGCACGTTGAAATTCCGGCACACAAAACCGGCAATTTTCACGCTTTCGCTTTCCACCTCGTCGTTTTTGATGCCGTAGTTGCCGATATGGACGTTGGTGGCTACCAGAATCTGGCCGGAATAGGACGGGTCGGTGAAAATTTCCTGATAGCCGGTCATGCCGGTGTTGAAACAGATTTCGCCGGTGGTGGTGCCGATTTTTCCGGCGGCACGTCCGCGAAACACGGTGCCGTCTTCAAGCAGGAGAAGCGCGTTGGACATTTGAAGTATGAGTTACGAAGTACGAATTGCGAGGTACGATTTACGATGTACGAATTGCGAAGCGGGGCGGAGGCTGAACGGGCGCAAAGGTCGTTTGCCTTCCGACGTTTTCAAAATTCGCACTTCGTAAATCGCAACTCAAAACTCAAAACTCTAAACTCAAAACTTGCTCAATGTTTCATCACCCGCTGCGCCGCAGCGCCTCCCGGGCCTTGCACGTGCAGGAACAAGATGCCCGGCTTGGTGCGGTCGTTGAGTTCGATGGTCGTTTCGTGGTAGCCTTGCGCGCGCTCGGCTTCCGAAGTATGCAACACCATACCCGCAGCATCAGTGAGCGTGATGGTGGTCGGGCCGGATTCCGGCAGATAAATGGCTGCGGTCAGGCGATCCTGTACCGGGTTGGGCCACAACGTCAGCAGGCGAAGGCGTTTGCCGGGGGTGACCTGCACCGGCAGGTATTTTAGCGAAGCGCCCACCTGTTTCAGGTCGCGAAGGTAGGCTTCGGCCGGTGTCACCGACGAACTCATGCGCAGTTGCTCGCTAAGCGTACCGCTTTTCAGGGCTTTGAACACCAGCGTGAACGCCCGCATGTACATGTCTTTACCCACCACTGTCGGGTCGAGCATGGTGACGGAGTGCCAGGTGGCGGTGACGTGTCCCTCCCCCGGCGTGGCCGTGAACTCGGCGGGAATCAGGTCGGGTTCGGTTTGCTGGAGCGCCAGTACCGTCGGGTCGAAATCGAGGGTAAACTGGAAGCCTACCAGATTGGACAGGTCGGGCGTGGTGATTTCCACCCGTACTTCATCGCCTGCGGCAAACACCCGGTCTTTGGCCTGAAACGACACTTCGCCTTCTGCCGAGCGGTCGCCGGTTTCGCCGGTTTGGAAATTGGCGCCGGCGGTGCCGTTCACGTCGCCGGTTTTGATGCCGATGAAATCCGCGGCAGGCAGCGGCATGGCTGCCGACATGCAGAACGTGGGCGTAACACTCGGCACCGAACCTGCCCAGGGCTGACTCGGATTGGGAAATGCGAAACTGCCCGGCACGAACTGCCACACGGGTTTGTCGGGAAATGAGGCCTGCACGCCGAGCAGCATTTTCGAAATGCTCATCACGTCGTCGGCGGTAAGGCTGCCGGATTTGTCCACATCGGCGGCCAGCAGTTGGTACGGTGTGGCAAGCGGCATGTAGGTATCTATGTGGGCAGCCACGAGCAGGGCGTCGAGTGTGTTGATGCCGGTTTTGGCGGGTGCGCCGTCCAGCGCGGCAGCCAGTTTGAAATTGCAGCCGGAGGTAAGGCCGGTAATTTCGTAGGCGCCTGTGGCGTCGGTTTGTACGGTTTTGAGGGTGTTGTTATACTGCTGCAACATCACCTGCGCGCCCGGCACGGGTTTGTTGGCGAAGGTTTTGACCTTGCCCGGCAGTTTGTTGGGTGGCGCGCAGGAGCCCATATTGTCCTGCACGTTTACGAACGTGAGGCAGAAGTCGGCATTGCCGTAAGCGTCTTCAGCCCACACTTCGACCGACTGCGGGCCGAGTTCGGCGCAGCCAAATGTGACGGAGTTGCTGCCGGTGGGAAAGCCTGTGCCGGTGCCGGCTTTGCGGATACCGATTTTGATCAGGTTTTTCGCCGTGCAGTTGTCGTAGTATTCCTTGATAAAATCCACATCGTTGAGCGTGATCATGCCGGTTTGCATGATATTCACGCTAAGCCCGTTGATGCAGACCACGGTGGGCGCCTTGCAGTCTTTGACGATGAATTCGTATTTGCAGATGGTTTCGTTGCCGCACTTGTCGTTGGCGATCCACTCGATTTTGTGCGTGCCGTAAGGAAGTCCAAAGCCCGTGGGAAAAGTAATGGAAGCCATGAGCGTGTCGGTGCCGACGACGGTTTTGTCAATTGGCCAGGCATTGGGGGCGCTGCTGCTCAGGTAGGTTTCCATGCTGCCGTTGCCGTCGAGGTCGAGGAACAGGCGGTAGGTGATAATGAGGTCGGTTTTGGAGCAGGCATCGGTGATTTTGGCGCTGAGGCTCACCGGGCCTTCGCAGAGGTTGACGTGGCCGTTGTTGTACTGGGCCGGGTCGTTGGAAGTCAGGTCACAAAACTCCAGTGGGCCGGCAGGGCAGTCTACGAAGGTGGGCGCCTCGGCATCCACAATCTTGATAATCTGGGTGTACTGGAGGTGACCGCGGTTGGAGGGCTGACCGAACAGGGTGGGGCCGATGTCGGAATCGGTCGGGTTAGGGATAAACACCGGCCAGGCGTTCGGATCATAGTCGCACCAGTAGATCAGCGTGAAGGTGCGCAGGATTTTTTTGCAGCCGCCGCCTGAGGTGGTGTTGAACACCATGTCGCTGACCGACACGCCAACGTTGAACGAGCAGTTGCCGTACTGTTCAATTTCGGGGTACGTGGAGGGAGCGGCGGCTCCACAACCGTACACGGTGGTGTCGTTGGGGAATTTGACTTTGTAGTAGGCGTTTTGAGCGGTGACGGCGCTCACGAAGAGCGCGCAGAAAGCGGTAAGCAGGATGATTGTTCGCATAATGAATCGGATTTTCCGACGAAGTTAGCGCGAACCGCATGGATGCCGTCTCGTTTGTACCTGTGGAAATACGTCGGCTACCCGACGTAAGGGCATGTAGGAGTTTTGTGATAAAAAAAGGTGCCGGCGGTGGTTGCTCCCAACTATTTTTCCTACCTGTTCAAGTGTAGTGGAAAACCACTAAGACGGGTGAAAAGTGAAACATATCTTTGTAGGGAAAATAAATAGAATATATGGCACTTGTCAAATTCACCATAGATGAACGGACTGAACTCCGAAACATTCTGCACGACGAGGATGAATCTCGTTATCAATCTTTTGTGGAAGAAAAAAAACTGCATGCTTGCTATTCAACAAGCATGGGCCGCTTGATGCTGGCCGCCGAATGTGAAGCAAATACCCAGGTACAGCAAGCAGACCCCGACAGGAGGCTATTTCGGGTTTGCAAACGGAACGATGACAAGCGCTGTCAGGCTGGGCATGTGTTGTCCAACTTGAAAAGCCGAAGCAAATGGGGCGGATTTGGCTCAAGGTTGGGTAACGACTACTATGCCTTCCTGCGAAACGCGGAAGCGACCGTTCAGATCGTGGACAAGAGTGGACTGATAATAGACGAGAAACCAAATGCAGACGGAAAAATCTCCCTCAAAAGCATCGAAGCCTTGGACAAGTTAGCCCTGTCTCGATTTGCCCGAAACGAAGCCCATCGAAACCTGCCTCTGTGCGACGACGCTTATTACGCCAATGAACGCATTCCCGACACCACCATCTGCGGCTCGGGTTTTTTTATAGAGCACAACAAGGTGGTGACGGCGGCACATGTGCTGAAGGAGGCGTTCAAACGCGGGATATCGCCTCAAAACCTGATGTTCATCCGGGGGCACTATGTGTACAATACGCAAGCAACGACGATAGAAGTGTGGCCTAATCAACTGTACCTCCTGGATGAGTCCGAACTCTTGATCAGCGAGCAAACGCGGGACGGCAAGCAACGGGGCGATATGGCCTGGGTGCGGGCAATACCTTATTTTGAAGGAATAACGTACCCCTTCCTCTGGAACGGCCTGGCGCCGATGTTGGAAAATACATGCCCGCACATATACGGCCTGGGCCATGGTTTGGGTTTGCCCATGAAACTGTCGTTCGGGGGGCGGGTGCAGGATATGACTTACAACGGTACTTCTGCCATGTTCACCTGCGACATGAACATTTTGCCGGGCAGTTCCGGCTCACCGATCTTTGATGCGAACACGCACCGTTTGCTGGGGATCGTCAGCGGGCTACACAAAATTTATACGGATACCGAACACCGGGACGACTGTGTCAAGGTCATCATTGACATGAGCGGAAAATACAGCGGGGTCGCCACACACATTGCACCATTCAGTTCACTATAACATTCAGACCATGCCCACTTCAAACATCCCCCTCACGTATGCGTGCCGGCTGAACGGCGTCGTTCACTTGTACATTGTCATTTATGCCTCCCAACGACCCGGTTACCCTCAGCAAGGCGCCAGAACAGATGAAACCATGAACTTTTTTATCAACAACGTACAAACGGCAGGAACCGATCCGCACTTTGAATACTATTCCTTCAACATAAACGGCTTTGATACCCAGGGCAAACCGTACAAGATAACGGACATTGAGGTGCATTACAGCACCCACATTAGAAAAATATTGGTGGATGATCTGGACCTAGTTGACGCCCTGCCCACGTCCACATCAGATCAGGCCTTCGATGTTCCGTATGCGTACACCCAACTTGGTACAGACGATCATCATTTCGGGGCGGAAATCGTGCTTTATTCCGAAACAGCAAAGAAGTTCAAGTGCGTACATACCAGCCCTGAGGAAGTTGATGAAGATGGTAACACGGAATCCAACATTACCATTGATGCCCTGGCTCCAGCCGTAACCATATTTTCGGCCAGTAACCTGTTTGAAGTGGATGATGTCCTGACGACCGAAGGCGAGCATGCTGTAATATTCACAGAAGGGAACAACCCGCCCAAAAGGCGCAGAAGCAAAACAAAAAATAAGAACATTTCGATTGCCCCATTTCCGGGAGACAAGTAGTAACCGAAAACCTTGATACCGACTTGCGACTTGCGGACAAAAGCAATTCTGATCGTAGCAATTGCCTTGCAAACCGAGGTATTATGGTCGCAGCAACGCGATACTGCGGCCATCCATGCCCTGTGGCTCCATGCGCATGCCATTCACGAAGATTCTGCCGAACGGGCACGGCAGCTGTGTGTCGAGGTGTTGCGAAAATCCGAAAAAGCGGATTACCCCAAAGGAAGGGCCGACGCCTACCTCACGTTAGGCTGTATCCACCGCAACAACCGGAATTTCTCCCGGAGTTATGACTACCTCCGGCATGCACTTCATATCCGCCGCACGCTTGGCGACAGCAACCGCGTGGCAGCCGTCTTCGTCAATCTGGGCATTAATTATTTTGAAGAAAGCAAGTACGACTCCGCCATTGCGGCGGTTTCGTATGCCATCCGGATCGTGGAGTCGTTGCCCAATCCGGAATACGACGTGTTGGGCACTGAATACCTGCTTTTGTCCAACATCCTTGACGAGTATCTGGAACCGAAAGATGCCTTGAAGTATGCGAAAAAAAGCCTGTGGGCGTACCAAAAGGCCAATCAACCGGCGCTGATCGGGGCGGCTGCGTATGCCTTGGCCAACCGATTTCTCGCCATGCGACAGCGCGACAGCGCCCTGTTGCACTACGAGCAGGCATACGTCATATTTCAGGCATCCGGCTTAGGCCGCAGTTTTTTGCCCGAGATTCTGACAAACAAAGGCATCATACACACCAAGAACGGCAACTTTGACCAAGCCGAAAAATGCTTCACAGAAGCCGAAAAACTACTGGTGGCACTGGGTGACGAGGCTGACTGGTTCCACTTTTGCCTTAATAAAGGCCAACTGATGATTGCGCAGGGAAATTTGGAGGAGGGGCTGAACCTGCTGAAAAAAGCGCTTTCTGAAGACCCGGGCGAACTGGATTTCCTGGAACAACTCTACCTTTTTGAAAACCTGTCGGATGCCTACGCGCAAAAGCAGGTATTCGACAGCGCCTACCAGTACCAAACAATGGCCTATGCCGTGCGCGACTCCATCTACAACGAGAGCAAACGCAAGGAATTCGTCAGGTTTCAAACGGAGCGCTACAAACACGAGACCGCCCGGCAGGAACTTATTGCCCATCAGGAAGCAACCCGGGCACGCTTGTTTTTGCTACTCGCGACGCTGCTGTTTTTGCTGGTTTCGATCATTGCCTACGCCTACGTGCAGCGGAAAAAAGCATTCCGCCTGATCCAGGAACAACAAGAGCAACTGCACCGGCAGGAAGTGGACGAACTCATCCAGAACAGCGAACTGCGCTACCTCAGCGCAGAACTGGAGGGCCGGGAGGCCGAACGGGAACAAATCGCCCGGGAACTGCACGACCAACTCGGCAGCAGCCTCGTCACGCTGGGCTGGCAGTACGACGCCATTCTGGAAAGCACGCCGGAGGACTCCAAAAATTACGCCTCCTTGCTGGCCCTGAACAATGCCCTCAAGCAACTGTACCACGAGGTGCGGCAACTGTCCCACCAGTCTGGTTCCGGCGTGCTGGAGCGGGTGGGCCTGATCCTGATCCTGAACGAATTGTGCCAAAGCATCGAATCGGCGGGCCGCATGGAGGTCGGGTTCTCGCACTACGGCATGGAAAGCCGCCTCGGATTTGACTACGAAATCAACATCCTGCGCATCCTGCAGGAACTCATCAGCAACGTGCTCAAGTACGCCAAGGCCACCCAACTGACGCTCCAGATCAACCGGATTGACGACGCGCTCAACATCATGGTGGAAGACAACGGCATCGGGTTCGACCAAAAGGAAGCCCTGCTGCGCTCGGGTGCGGGCTTAAAAAACATCGAGGCCCGGCTGCGGAGCCTCGGCGGCACCATCCAGTTCGAGAACCGGCCGCACGGCGGCACCACCGTCATCATCAACATCCCGATCATCAAACCCGAGCCGTTTTATGAGCAAGCCCATTAAGGTACTGATCGCCGACGACCACGACATCGTTCTCGACGGACTCAAGTCCATCCTGAACCCCTTCGTGGCGGAAAGCGGCGCTGCGCCGACGCACTCCGATGCGCATCCGTTTCAGATCGTGGGCGTTGCCGAGAGCGGTGAGGCGGTTCTGGCGCGGCTCGCCTCGTTGCCCGAGGTGGACGTGGTGGTGCTGGACTACTACATGAGCGGCAAAAACGGCCTCGACACCGCACTGGAAATCAAGGCAAAACACCCGGCAATCCGGGTGGTGCTGTTTTCGATGGAAGAGTCCGACGCGATCATCACCGAGGCGTTTGCCCAAAACCTCGACGGCTACGTGACCAAGTCCGAAGGCCGCCGCCGGCTGTTGGATGCGATCAAACGGGTACACAAGGGCGAGCGGGTTTTCCCGATGCTGAAACAAGCAAAAAGCGCCGCCCTGCCCTGGCAGCCGGTAGCCAAAACGGCGCTTGCGGATACGGAAATCCTGTCGAAACGGGAAAAAGAAGTGGCCTGTCTGATCGTTCAGGGCCGCACGACGCAGCAGATCGCCGACACCCTGAGTATCGCGTTCAACACAGTGGAAGTTCACCGCAACAACATCTACCGGAAACTGGAGATAAACCGTGTGGCTGAACTCGTAAAATATGCACTGGAAAATAATTTGTGCGGCTGAGGTAGTGGGTTTCCACTATTGACGGGTACTGGGTCAGGGGTACATTTGTACTGCGCCAAGACCTTCCAGGTTTTGAAAACCTGGAAGGTCTCGTTCGGTAGCGCGCCATTTCACCACTTCTCAACTTTTCAGAAACGTGGGTTATCAAACTATTCTGCCGGGCGGTGGGACGGGTGAGGTTTGGCAGTCACATACGGAGCAGCCGGAAAATCCGAAAAAGAGTACGGCGGGAATGCCGAAAACCGTAAGAGTAGGCATCGGGACATTCAAAATTATTGTACGATGAAAAAGAGACTGCTTCCTTTCCTTATGCTGTTCCTCATGGCCACTTCCTGCGATGACTGCAAGGATGCCTTTTGTGATGCCGTCGAACTGGCAGACCTCGTCATCCCGCAAGTGCTGCATCTGCTCGATTATAATGGCAATCCGATGTACTACCCCAACGGTGCGACTTTGCAAGATGCAAATGAACTGTATTACAATTACCGGACGGGCGAACTATTTACGCACTTGTTTCCCTCCGTGTTTGGAGTTATCCCGGGAGACCTGTTGGACATCGGGACGCGTGTTTTTAACAACTGGATTGACCAGGAATGCAAAAAAGGTACATACGCCCCGCAATCGTTCACCAGTCCGGCGCTGAGGTATTCCGGTCCGGCGGGTAACGGCTCTGTTGCGCTGCAACCCCACCTTACTCCGGGCATCCCACAAAACTACCCGACCGGCGGGTTTACCTACTCCTCCTTCAATGTAGGAGCACCCGGCTATTACAAAGTGGATTTCAATGCAAACCACAACCACGCTTTTGACGAGCACGGTTTTGGGAACAACCTGTACAACGGCTCGAACGGAGGCTCGCCATTCGGCAAAACCGTTGATGCCAGTTTTGTGGTCACAGAAGGCAATAGCACCGAGCCTTGGGTAAACACGGAACTCCCCACCCGCGTGGTAGCCGAGTGCCCGTATTACAAACAATTCGATTCCGGCACCTCGGAGGCCACCTACCTCGCTTCGCCACTCGCGCGCTTCATGCAAGACCCGAAAAATCTCGCTGCGTTTTACAAATTCAAGATGGAAAACCCCGACAAGCCGTTCATTTTGAAGTAGAAATATTCAAATCATTTGGGAATGACTCATCCCGCCTTGTTTCGGCAAGGCGGGAATTTTTACGCTAGCCCGATCAATTGATGATCGAGCCGTACCGGGTGAACCCGTTCATCTCCCTGTCGCTTCGGTTCGACAAAAATCCGTTTGACTTAGGGAAACCGGCGGGGGAATAGCGGGTCTTATGGGGCCCATTCTGAAGGAATGCCAAGATTACCACTCAAGGAATCAACCCGAAGGGAGTGTTCATAAAAATGTAACCTAAAAATTTTTCATGTATTGGCTCCTGATACATATCTTAGCGCGTCAATTTTATGCCACCCCACCGATAGAACTCCAAGCCACTCCGGCGCTACAACCGATTCAAGGTTAATAATCAAGGCTGCTACTTGTCCTTGCACATGCTTATGCGACGACCGTCGTCGCAGATTCTGTTTGTGTGCCTGATGGAGTGCACGAGCCTTCTTTTTGTACACCGTCAACTTCGATTCAAATGAACCGTTCTACCCTCCCGCTTTGTGTACTTGCCTTTTTATCCCTTCAGAATCTGTCGGCGCAAGACCCCTACTTTTCCCAGTTCTACGCGAACCGGGTGTACCTGAACCCGGCCTACGCAGGATTTGACCCCGGCACTACCGTGACGCTTAACTACCGGGATCAGTGGTTTGGGTTGCCGGATGGAGACATCGGGACGTTCTCGGACAGTTACCGGACGTACAATGTGACGGCCGAGATGCAGGTACCGTGCTTTTTGCAATCCGACGAGATGAACCTTGGTTTTGCGCTATCCGGGTTCCGCGACGAAGCCGGTTTTGCGCCCTTGGTCACACAGGGATTCGGTCTGGCGGTCAGTTACGAGAAACAGTTGATACCGAACGTGGTTCGTAGCCGCTGGCGGCGGCTGGATTTGCGCATTGGCTTGCAAACCAGTTTGATGCAGAAGAGTCTGAGCGGTGATTACTTCATTTATTCGAGTCAGTTGGACCCCGTCATCGGCCTGCTTGATGCTCCTTCCTCACTGAACCTCAGCAGCCCACTTTACCCGAACCTGACCGCCGGGATCATGCTGCGCGGGTACCACAAGTTTTCCAACCTGCGCAGTACCCTGTTTACCGTCGGGATGACCTTTGCCAACGTGAACGAACCGAACGAATCGCTTCGCGACGCAGCAAGCGAGGTACGCCTGCCGGCCCGCATGACCTTTCATTTCGGGTTCACCCACCAGATCACGCGACTCAAGGGCACTGTCAGCCCGATCTATATTGCCCCCCAGTTCCGTTGGGATCGGCAAGCCAACTCCAAATTGAACATGCAAACCATCGGGGCGTACATCCTGTCGAAGGGCTTTTATTCCGGTTTGTTTTTTCAGTACAATTTCCCCAACGAAAAACCTGCTCCGAACACACCTGGCGGCGGCTTCCTTACCCGCAATACCAGCACGCTCATCCTCAATGCCGGCATTGACCTGCGCTCGGCGTTCGATACCGGCAAGCCCTGGCGCAAACGCGACACCGGTATCCTGCTCGGCATCACCTACGACGTCAACCTCTCGGGCCTCACGTTCAACAACACCCTCGGCGTGCTTGAGATCAACCTGCGCATGAACTTCGAAAAAGACCGCAAAAAAGACTGCGGCGAAATCGGCAGGTTCGAACTATACAGCGGCAAATGCCCGGTGCGGTTCTGATGCGCATGTCGTGAAAATCCAAATCCACTCCATCTCCCTTTTCAATTTTCCCAAGGATGAAACAAGTCGTTATTTTTCTTTTGATTGCAGCAGGCGTTGCCCTCCGGATAGAGGAGGGTGCGGGGCAGGGGTGTAATTCGGATTTCACTTTTGTGGTATCGGGTTGCAATGTGGTGTCGTTCACGCCGGATACCGTGAATCCAACCTTTTCCTATCTCTGGGATTTTGGAGACGGCAATACATCCATGCAGTCCAACCCGGTGCATATTTTTAAGTCATACGGTGCCGGCACACAAAATTTTACAGTTAAATTGCAAGTAAGCGCTCCGACTTGTAATACCACTTCGACCACACAGGTTGTTCAAGTCAAGCAGGTTCCGGACGCAAAAATCGGGGATGCCTCCGGAAACGATTTCTTAGACTGTAGCGATAACGGGAAACTTACCATAACCAATGAGTCCTCAACCAAGCCAACCAATGTAAAATACACGATTATCTGGGGTGATCCGAATTCAGCACCACCCTCATCGGATACGGTGATGTCCACGAATTTTGCGGGGACGCTCAGCCATCAATATTCAATCCGGGCCCAGTATTTGGTGAAAATTATCGTGGAAGGGAGTAATGGCTGTGTCAACTCCGATTCCGTGTCTTTTATATGGAGTGCAGAACCCAAAGCAACAGTTGGCTATTTATCCAATAATCCTATTTGCGTCCCAGACTCGGCCTTGATTAGTATTTCCAATTTCAGCAACAATACACCCAATACGCAGTACTTTCTTCGCATCAACGACGGCTCGCCGGGCTATTTGTTCAATCACCCGCCACCCACCACATTTCTTTATCCACTTGATAAATCGTCATGTGATACTACGTCCATAATCAACGGTGTCACCTATAACCATGCCTTTCAGGTTTCCGTTACGGCCATTACCGGTTGCCCTAATCTGACATTGACAAATGCCAACGGGCCAATCCGAACAAGAAGTACGCCGGAAGCCGATTTTACTGTGGATCCATTCCCGGTTATCTGTCAAAACGATACTGTAACCATTAGAAACATGTCCACATCCGGCCTTTTTTGGAACAGTGCAAGTAATACATGCTCAAACGCCATGTCGGTTCGCTGGGCTATTTTTCCCAACACAGGATATACCATTACTTCCGGTAGTTTAACGGACTCTGTGGGCTTTGATGCGACATTCCAAACACCCGGCAATTACACCATTCGTTTGATTGTGGAAAACAATATCAACGGCGACCCCAATAACTCTGACCCGCAATGCAAAGCCGACACCCTAACCAAATCCATCTGCATCCTCCCAATCCCCCAAAGCAACTTCAACAAATCTGCGGCTACCGGCTGCGCACCGCTTATTGATACGCTGACGAACACCTCGAATACCCTTGGCTCTTGTGTCCCGGCTACCTACGAATGGTCGGTTACATTTGTCGGTTCCGATTGCGGCAACATGGGTGACTACCAATTTATCAATAACACCGGCCCGAACTCGGTCAACGCGCAAATCCGCTTTAATCTCCCCGGCAAATACTACGTCCGCCTGAAAGTGACCAACCAGTGCGGCATGAGCGAAAAATTAGACAGCGTCATCATCGCCGGAACACCGGTTTCCACCATCACGCCTATTCCCGACACCTGTGGTTCCATCACCATCATGCCGACAATTGAATCCTCAAACTACTGTAATGGTGTAACGCCTACTTATGTCTGGACCTATCCTCCGCCACACGCCGGCACCTTCACGGGGACAAATCCGCCATCTCGAACCTACAGTACGCCAGGCACATATACCATTACCCTGACCACGCAGGGTTGCAGCAACACGCAGGCAACGGAAACCTTTCAGGTCTTTCCCCTCCCCCCCGTTCCTCTGATCAGCGCCAACATCCCCTGCCCGGGCGACTCCCTGATTTTCACCAACCTGAACGCCGCCGGCCTGACCTGCGCCTGGACCGGCCCCAACGGTTTTACCTCCACCGATTGCGACCCGGTCATTTCTCCGGCTGCACCCGAAAATGCCGGACAATACTGCCTGACCGTAACCAACTCATTTGGTTGTACATCCAGTGCATGCATTACGGTGAGTGTCCTCAACCGCCCGCCTGTGGTTGCCCAACCTGCTGTTGACAGTATTTGTCTGGGGCAATCGGCTACGTTTACGGCTACCGGAGCTACAACTTATACCTGGAGGCTCCTCCCACTGGCGCCACCCCCTCAGGGGCCACCATTATCCTCGGGGCCTTCTCTAACCGTAACGCCGCCTTCCGTTGGGACTTACCAATATCAGGTAGAGGGCAGAAGCGGCCAAAACTGCATCAACTGGGATACCGTTACCGTTGTGGTTCTGCCTTTGCCGGTGGTGAGCGCCGGCAGTCCGCAAACCGTATGTATCAATGAAAGCCGGCAACTGAACGGTACCCCTTCCAGCGGTGGCACGGGATTCTGGACCGGCCCGCCTAATGTAGTCAGTGGCACAGGGTTGGCCAACCCCAACCTGAACGCCCCGCCCGGTAATCATCAGGTTACCTACCATTTCAGGGACAACAACGGCTGCGAAGACAGTAGCAAGGTTTCTATTTGCGTATTACCGCTTCCGGCGGCAACTTTTTTGATCAACAATAACTTAGGCTGCGACTCCCTGCAGGTGCAAACCACCAACACGTCCAATGCTGCCAATTGCGTGTCTCCGACGTATGCCTGGGGGGTAACCTACGACGGCGCTCCCTGTCAGTCCGGCAACGGCGTGTGGAATTTCACTTCAGGAAATGCATCGTCACAGCAACCGGGTTTCAAATTTACCAAACCCGGCACCTACACCATCCAGTTGACCGTCACGAACCAGTGCGGCACTTCCACGGCAACCCGGGTGGTAACTGTGGCCGAAAGACCTCGCACAGCCATAGATACGATCGGCAATTTTTGCAACAACGCCACAATCTCGCCGACCTCCAGGGATTTGAGTTGCCTGTCGCCCATCACCAGCCATATCTGGCTTTTCCCAGGTGGGATGCCGGCATCTTCCACCAGCGCAACCCCGCAAAGCATCATGTACCCCGTAGGTTGCCACACCATCACGCATACCGTGACCAACGGGTGCGGCTCGGCCACGGACACTGAAGATTTTTGTGTGCTGCAGGGGCCGACGATTAACCTTAGCCTCGACAAGGACAAAATCTGCCTCGGCGACATGGTGCAGGTGACGAACACCAGCACCGGCGACCAGTTGGACTACACCTGGAGTGTCGCGCCCACCGGGCCGACGTTTGCTCCCAACAACAAAGCCGCTGCGCCGAAGATTACCTTCGGCAACGGCCTGGCCATCGGCAATTACGTGCTCACCGTGTCCGTCAAAAACCCCGTGTGTGCCGCCATTACCTGGACGGATACCGTCAACGTGTCGCGCCCGCCGGCCCTCAAACTCGACTCCATCATCAACTACTGCGAAACGGCGGCGTTCACACCCAATGCCGTGTACAACCTCTACGGCCTCGCTCAACCGCAGGACTACATTGACTCCGTGCGCTGGACGTTTGTGGGCGCCTGCGTGCCCGCAAGCCAGACCTCAACGGATTTTTTCCCTCCCACCGCAATCCAGTACTGCCAGCCAGGCACCTACACCGTCTGCATCACTGCATACAACCGCTGCGGCTCCGCCACCGCATGCCGAACCTTCCAGGTGCT
>JAEUUV010000210.1 GCA_016787285.1 Saprospiraceae bacterium
GTTCGGCGGATTTGCAAAAGAAAAGGAGGCGCTCCAGACATTCACCCTCACCCCATCTCCCGCTCCAAAAACACCTCCAGCGGGCAGATGCGCAGCCCGTCGCTGCGGTCGTAGCGCTCGCCGCCGGGCGTGATGACGTACGAGGCGTCGGGTTTGAGGTCGTCTATGCTTTGGTGGAAGCCTTTGGAGACTTCCACCATCCAAGTATTTTTAAAAATAAATTTTAAATTTACTTGGATGGTGGCGTGCTACATCCCCCTTCAAACTACCCCCCCAGCCACGTCTTGAACGCTCCCGCCCGGTCGCGGCTCACGAACACGTCCTCCGGCACCGGCGGCTCGGTTTCTACCTTGAGCCGTCCGTTCAGGTGCGGGTGAATCTTGCGAATGGCCTGGAGGCTGAGCGCCACGGCCCGCCCGGCCCGGAAGAATCGGGCAGGATCGAGCAGGCCCTCCAGTTCGTCGAGGGTGTGATCCACGAAGTATTTTTTGCCGGAAAACAGGTGCGCCTGGGTGAGGCCGTCGGACGAGCGGAAAAAGGCGATGTCCGACACGGCGATGTAGGTCAGGTGCTGGCCGGACTTGACGAGGAACCGATCCTTGTACGCCGGCGGACGGAAATGCGCGGCCAAAGTCTGAAAATCAAGCACCGGCTTGCCGGCGGTCCGGCGTTCGTGTACGCGTTGTATTGCTTTCTGAAAATCGTCGGGGTCCACGGGTTTGAGCAGGTAGTCCACGGCGTTCACCTTGAACGCCTGCACGGCATACTGGTCGTAGGCGGTGGTGAACACGACCGGCGCCGATACGTCCACCTGCCGGAAAATATCGAGGCTGAGGCCGTCGGCGATCTGGATGTCCATGAACACCAGGTCGGGCGCCGGGAACGCGCGGAACCAGCGCACGGCGCCCTCCACGCTGTCGAGTGTTTCGAGAATGGCGGCTCCGGGTACGTGCGCCTGGATCAGGCGGGTCAGTTGCCGGGCCGCCGGCAGTTCGTCTTCGATGAGCAGGATTTTCATGTTGAGCATAAAAGTAGTGGCCCGACCGGCCTTGCTTCTTGGAGCAATACGCTTATTTTTGCACAAAAATAAAAACACACATGGATGTAGCAACCCTGCCTGTCCTCTCCGATTACGAAATAGAACGCGGAAAACCTGTGCCGAGCAAAATCCACGCCCGTCTGCAAACACGGCTTGCCGTTTATCTTGGGATGCATTATGCGACCCAATTTGAGTGTTTCACCGAGCTCACCCTCGACACTCCCGGCGAAAAATCAATCCCCGACCTCTGCATCTGCCCCATCGAGCCGATTGACTTTTTTCACGACGAGGTCAAGCGCAAGGAGCCGCCGCTCGCCACCATCGAAATCCTGTCGCCCTCGCAGGTGCTGCAAACGCTTTTGGACAAAACGAACGACTATTTCTCGTTTGGCATCAAGTCCTGCTGGGTGGTGATTCCGGCCTTGCAGTCCATCTATGTGTTCAGAGCGCCGCAAGACCATGAGGTGTTTTCACTCGGCGAGGAACTGCACGATCCCAATCTCGATATTCGTATCCCTATGGACGTGCTTTTTTCCACCAAGCCGGTGTAAAACAACGCATTCAGTTTTCAGTTTCCGGCACTTTTTCCCGTTCGACCATCGGCAGCAGCACCGTGAAATACTCCCTCGACACGATGGTTTCCACCTCCCGGTCAGTCAGCATCCGGTAGCGGGCGCGGATGTTTTCGAGTCCCACGCCCGTCGAGTCCAGCACCTGGTTTTTCTTTTGCAAGTTGTTGCGCACCACGAGCCGGCCGTTTTCGGCAAACACCTCGATGATGAGCGGTTTTTCGGTGGACAGCACGTTGTGTTTGATTGCGTTTTCAAACAGCATCTGGAGCGTGAGCGGCACGATGCCGCCGTCCGAGTGGCCGTTCAGGCCGCGCAGGTGTACGCGCAGGTTTTCCCCGAAACGCTCCTTGAGCAGAAACACGTAACTGTGTAGAAAATCCAGTTCTTCCTGCAAGGGGATGATGCGCGCGTCGCGGCTTTCCAGCACGTAACGGTACACTTTGCTCAACTGCTGCACGAAACGCACGGCTTTTTCCGGCTCTTCGGGGATGAGGTACACCAGCGTGTTCAGGCTGTTGAACAGGAAGTGCGGGTTCACCTGATTGCGCAGCCCTTCGAGTTGGGACTCCACGTTGCGGCGTTCCAGTTCGGCCTTTTCAGCCACGGCACGCTGCAATTGCAGGTAGAACGACAACACCTCGTAGGTGGCAATCACGAGCGCCGATACCATCAGCGCCGAGATAAATTTAACCACCGGCGCCGGCTCTTGCCCGTGGTCCAAACCAAGTGCGGAAAACAACGTACCCAGCAGAAAATTGACGGCCACATACACCACCAGAAACGCCAGCAACATCCAGAACAGGCGCTTGCCAATGTCGCTCATGGCGGGGTAACGCCCCTTCACCTGGTAGTAAGTCCAGCGCAAAGCCGCCCAAAACGCGCCCGTGTACGCAAACGACATGGGAATGCACACGCTCAAAAAACGCCAGTTGCCCGCCACATACTGATCGCTGAACAGCAGCAGCGAGATCAGCATGCTGGACAGCGGCAGCCCGATGAAGAGCACCATCCGGTCGTCGAAACCGGTAACGTCTTTGAAGCAGCGGCGCATGTTGCAGTTTTGAGTTTTGAGTTTTGAGTTTTGAGTTGAGTTTTGAGTTGAAGATATGGGCAGGTCCAACCCAAAACTCAAAACTCTATGCGGTACAAAATGTCCGGGAAGAAGCCGATCTGGTCTACGCGGCCGATTTCCTGGCGGACGGTGTTGTAGCGCATGGCAAAGATATTCTTGTTGTTGGTCACGTTCTGGAAGTCGAGGAAAAAGGTTTGGGAGAGTTTGCGTTTGGCGCTGTTGAGCCGGAAGCCGATTTTCACATCCCAGCGGAAATAGTTGTCAAGGCGTTGGCTGAAGGCTTGGTCTTCATACAGCACTTCCTTGCCGGCAGCCCGGCTGGCTTCGAGGTTGACGGGCGTGTAGGGCCTTCCGCCGGCGGCAGTCAGTTTGGTGTCGAGCGTGAGGAATCGGCGCCCGCTGCTGCCGAGCGGAAACTCGCGGCCTGCCAGGGCATTCACCACGTACTGCCCGTTGAAAGCCGTGCTGCGCTCCACGCCGTCGGCGCCTTTGTATTTGGAGTCGAACAGGCTGAGCGTGAACAAGCCGTACCAGCCCCGGCTGAAAAATTTCTCCACGGTCAGTTCCACACCGGCATTCGTGCCGGTGCCGTTGTTCACTAATGCGCCGCGTTCGGGGAAGATGAAATCTGCCCCCGTGTTCAGGATGGAAAAACTGGAGGGGTAGGCGTCCACCGGCACCTGGCTCAGCCACTGGTAGTAGGCTTCGGCTTTCAGGCGCCAGTTGGGTGCGGGCTTGAAGTCGTATCCGAGCACGAGGTGCTGGTTGCGGGTAAAACCCAGGTTGTCGTTGGTGGGCACGGTGCTGCCGTCGGGCAGTTGGCTGCGGAACAGGAACACCGGCAGGGGTTGTGTCTGGTGGTGCATGCCGTATCCGAGGCTGATGGTGCTTTTTGCTGCCGGCTGCCAGTTGATGGCGGCGCGGGGTTCCAGCGCAAGGTCGTCGGTTTGTTCGAAGTACAGGCTGCGCAGACCGCCGTTCAGGGTCAGGTTTTCAGTCAGACGGTACTGGGCCTGGCCGTAGGCTTCGAGTTGGGTGAAGGCGCCGTCGTAGTCGCGCTGCGTCCACCAGTCGGGCTTGCCGTCGCCGTCGAAGTCGGGGGTGCGGTCGCGGGTGTCGGCCCGGCTGTCGAGCGCAAATATCTGGGCCAGTACGCCGGTGCGCAGGGTGAGGCGGTTGTTCACTTTGGTGTTGAAATACGACGACAGGCGGTAGGTCACCTGGTCGTCGGCCACCTCGTTGGTGCGGAACGGCCCGGCATCGTCGAGCAGCAGGTCGTCGGACTCATATGTGTTGCCCGAGTACGACACCGAGGCCACCGTGCGGATGTACGAGCGGTCGTTCAGCAGCAGGCTGTACTTGAGGCCCAGCACGCCGAACCTGGAGGTGACGTACGCGTTTTCGTCGGGGTTGGCAAACAGGTCGGTCGTGTCAATTTCGGCGGCGAGGAAGTTAATGGAACTTTGCCCGCCGATGCCGAATAGGGAGAACCTTCCCAGTTTGGTGTTGCCGAAGTCGGCATTAAAAGTCAGGTCTTTGTATTTGGGCGTGGCGGCAGTGCCTACGTTCAGCCCGGCGGCGGAGGCAATTTCCACAAACGACTGGCGGTATGCCACTGCGAACGAGCCGTTTCCTTTGCGGTTCAGAGGCCCTTCGGCAAGGGCTTCCATGCCGGAAAACGCGCCGATCTGGCCCGTGAATTCGTAGCGGTCGCGGTTACCCGTGCGCAGGTTGATGTCGAACACGCCGGCGAGGGCGTTGCCGTATTCGGCGGGAAATGCACCGGTGAGGAAATCCGAGGTGCCGATCATGTTCGGGTTGAGCGCCGACACGGGGCCACCCGTCGTACCCAGTGTGCTGAAGTGGTTCGGGTTGGGCATGGGGATGCCTTCGAGCCGCCAGAGCACACCGGTGGGCGAGTTGCCGCGGATGATGATGTCGTTGCGGGCGTCGTTGTTGGCGGCCACGCCGGCGAAGTTGGCTACGAGTTTGGCCACGTCGTTGCGGCCGCCCGAGTAGCGCAGCACCTGCTCGGTGTCGAACTGCCGCGCGCTGACGGTGGCCAGGTCATTCACCGGGCGGTCTTTGTCGGCATTGCCGTTGATGACCACCTCGCCGAGGGTGGAGAAGGACTCCTGGAGTTTGAGGTCCAGTAGTACCTCCTTGCCGGCGGTCACCAAAATGTTGGGTACCGTCAGCGGCTCGTAGCCGAGGTAGGTCACGCGCAACACCTGCCGGCCGACGGGCACATTTTGCAGGGTGAATTGCCCGTCGGCGTTGGACATGGCGCCTTGCAGGGTTTCGCCGCCGGCGGACAGCAGTTGCACGGTGGCGCCGATGAGCGGCGTCTCGGCCTGCTGGTCGCGCAGGGCGCCGCGTATGGTCTGGGTTTGGGCACTCAGGAAAAAGGGGAACAGAAACAGGAGGAAGGACAGGTTTGCTTTCATCGCCAATTTTGTTTGTTGTGAAAAATGACGGGGCAAACCTGCGGGACTTGCGCGGCGGACAAAAGCAAAAAGCGGTGAGTCGGCGTTTTCGGGGTGTGAATCGTAGAGGAGTTCGGGCAAGTCAATTCCTCAAATCCGCCCCCCAGGTCAGTTTTTCCCGCAGGGTTTGCAGGAAGGAGCTGTCCTGTAGTTGCACCAGTTTTACGGTGAAGTCGTTGCGTCGGACCGCCAGTTGGTGCTGGGCGGTGATGAGTTCGAAGCGGGAGTCGAGCGTGCAGATAAAATTATCGGCGCGGCCTTCGATTTCAAAAGAGATAACTGATTTGTCGGACAGCACGATGGGGCGCAGGTTGAGGTTGTGGGGCGCTACGGGCGTGATGACGAAGTTGCCCGAATTGGGTAAAACGATAGGGCCACCGCAACTGAGCGAGTACGCCGTACTGCCGGTGGGGGTGGAAATGACAATCCCGTCGGCCCAATAGGAGTTCAGGTAATCGCCGTTCAGGAAGGTGTGGATCGTGATCATGGAGGAGGTGTCGCGCTTGAGCAAGGTGCAGTCGTTGAGCGCGAAGGGGATATCGCCGAACAGTGCGGGTACGCTTTCGAGGTACAACATGGCGCGCTCGGTGATGACGAAATGGCCCAGGGCAAGTTTTTGCACGGCTTCTTCGATCAGATGTTTTTCGATACTGGCTAAAAACCCGAGTCGCCCGAGGTTGATCCCGAGCATGGGCACGCCGGAGTCGCGCACCACGGTCACGGCATGCAGCATGGTGCCGTCGCCGCCCAGCACGATCACACAGTCAATGCGGTGTACCGAAAAGTCCCGGTAGCCGTCGAAGGCTCCGTGCGGCCCCCGGAACCGCACTTTGTCCTGCAAGTCCTGCAAGTACGGCGTGTAGATGTACGTGGTTATTCCCGCCCCGTGGAGCGCGTCGAACAGGGCCTGGATGTAGGGCAAATCCCGTTCTTTGAATTGTTTACCGAAAACGACTACCTGCATGGGCGGGTTAGAGGGTTGGAGGGTTGGAGGGTTTCGGGTTGGGGGGATAGATCAGGGCTGCGGCACGCACCCGGCAGCGCGCCCGGAACGATGTCCGGCTTAGGGATGCCGAGGGCTGTGAGGTCGTCGTCTGTTTCTATTCACCGGCTAAGGCGAACACTTCTTTTCGAAGGGCATCGCTCACCCAAAAACCGGCAGTGGTTTCGAGGTCATGCAGAATGGTCGAAATAGTCGGTATGAGTCCTTCCGATTTTGCTTTTAAAAGAACGCCCAGCACGCCCATAGTTTTAATTCCTAAGGAATTGGCAATTTTCCATCCGCGTCGTTCATCAATGAGCAAATAGTCGGCATTCAATTCCTGCGCTAATACAATGGCTTCGCTTTCTCCAGAGTCGAGATGCCTGGCCAAATTGAAAACTGTAGCCGTATCTCTGGCGTGCTGTACAATAATCCAGGATGCCGTCCCGATTTTAGAGATATCATACCCGAAATCCTCAAGTTTTGCGAGTTCACGCATCACGCCGATCGGCATGACAATGCTGTCAAAAAGGTCCCGCAACAGTTCAAGTTTTCCAACAGCGAACAAGTTCGAAATCGCCGAAGTATCACTGACAACGATCATCAGGAAAGGTTGATGTGTTTAATATCGCTTCGCAATTCCTCGACATCGTAGTGGATCGCTATTTTTCTTTTTGCGAGTTCTTTTTGAAAAATCAGTTGGGGTAAATCGGCCAGAGCGGCCGCTTGCCCAAGAGTCAGGATTTCCTCTTTGAAAAGCGCTATGGCGATGAGCAGTTTGACGGATTGCTCAGTTGCTCGTGCATTTGCCAAGACCGAATCCGCGAGTTCTATGGTCATGTTTAATATTTTTAGCCGGTAATTTCAGCCCCAAAAATAACCCAAAATACAAAACCAGCCAACTTGCTCCCAACACCCACCCCAAAAATGAACCACAAGCGCTCCAGGCGCCCTACATTTACCCATTCGAAAACGAAACCAACCTGCCCGTGTCCACTGAGCAAGCCGCCGCCGCCCCATTGCCCGAAAAAAACAACCCGCGCATCATTTCCGGCTGGGCCTTTTTCGACTGGGCCAACAGCGCGTACGCCCTGGTTATCACGGTGGCGATTTTTCCGCCCTACTTCCTCGGCATCGCTCCTGATACCGTGAATATTGGCGGAGTAGCCATTCGCGACGAAACACTGGTGGCCTGGGGGATTTCGCTGGCTTACCTGATCATCGCAGCCATTTCGCCCATCCTGTCCGGCATCGCCGACTACGGGGGCAAGAAGAAGCGGTTTATGCGGTTTTTCACCACGCTGGGTTCGCTGGCCTGCATGAGCCTGTTCTTTTTCGACAGCCCCGAAACGCTCTGGGTGGGTCTGGCCGGGTTTATTCTGGCCACGGTAGGTTTTGCCGGCGGTATCGTTTTTTACAACGCCTACCTGCCCGATATCGCCACCGAAGACCGCTACGACGCCGTGAGCGCCAAGGGTTTCATCTACGGGTTTGCGGGCAGCGTGATTCTGCTGGTGGTCAATCTGGCGATGGTGCTGAAACACGAACTGCTGGGCTTCGACTCGGAGGTATCCGCCATCCGTTGGGCTTTCGTGAGCGTGGGCGTTTGGTGGCTGGGCTTCGCCCAACTTGCGTTCCGACGCCTGCCCGCCGATGCCCCCCGGGCCATGCCTGCCGGTTTGCTGGGCAAAGGCTACGACGAATTAGCCAAAGCCTTCCGCATCCTGCGCAAAAGCCGCAACACGACACTGTTCCTGCTCACGTTTTTCTGCTACAATGCCGGCGTGCAGGCCATCCTGTTTCTCGCCTCCAGTTTTGCCGACAAGGAAATGCACCTGGAAAAATCCAAACTCATCATCCTGGTACTGATCCTGCAGATCGTGGCCATCGGCGGAGCGTTCCTGTCGTCGCGCCTGTCGGAATGGAAAGGCAACAAGGTTTCGCTGTTCACCATGCTGGTCATCTGGACGGCGGTGTGCCTGCTCGGCTACTCGGTGCACACCGAAATGGAAGTATTCCTGCTGGGCGGCGCTATCGGTCTGGTGATGGGCGGAATTCAGGCCTTGTCGCGTAGCACCTACGCCAAGTTCCTGCCGGAAAACACGCGGGAAACCACCACGTTTTTCAGTTTTTTTGATGTGATGGACAAGGTGTCCACGGTGTTCGGCACGCTGGTGTTTGGGCTGGTGGCCCAGTTGTTCGGCGGTATGCGCAGCAGCGTGCTGGCGCTGTCGGTGCTGTTTTTGGTGAGTCTGGCCATACTGGCTGCGGTGCGGGTGCGGCGTATGGCGGAGTGAGTACCCTTGTGCTGCGCAGGGCTTCACCCTGCGGTTGTGGATGGCGTCCGCTTACGCCGCAGGGCTTCACCCTGCGTTGGTGAATGGCGCCCTTTCAGGGCTTGGAACTCACCAGTTCTTTTTGGGCTGCACCTGGTGCTTGCCGGGTTCCTGCTCCCGGTATTTTTTCGCGTTCCGGCGGTCTTCGGGCGATACGGCGGTTTCCAGCAAACGGCGAGCCTGCTCCCGGGTCATTTTCTGCTGCTGGTCCGGGGTTGTCGGCTCCTCTTGTTGCTGGCCGTTGGCCGGCTGCTGTGGGCTGTCGCCTTGCTGCGGCTGATCCGGTTTCTGCGGCGGATTTTCCTGCTTTTGGTTCGGATCGTTGTTTTGCTGGTTTTGCTGGTTCTGTTGGTTTTGTTGCTCCTGCTTTTTTTGCTGCTCCTGTTGCCACTTCTTTTTGGCTAATTGCAGGTTGGCTTTGGTTTCCGGGTCGGCGGGCCGGCGGCGCAGGCTGTTTTCGTACGCCTGAATGGCCTCCGGATATTTCTGTTGAAGCAGGTAGGTGTTGCCGAGGTTGTGCAGGGCGTCGGCTTGCAGGGCAGGTTCGTTGCTTTTTTGCGCGGCGTGCTCAAACTGTTTTTCCGCATCCGGGTAGTTGCCTTGCTTGTAAAGGGCGTTGCCGGTGTTGTAGGCGGATTTGGGATCGTCCGGTTTTTTTTCGCCGGCACGGCGGTAGGCCTGCTCGGCGTCGGCATAGTTGCCCCGCTCGTAGCGTTTGTCGCCCTCGCGCAGGAGTTTGTGCGCCGATTGTGCAGAAAGTGCCGGCCCGAGCATGCACAGCAGCGCCAGCACGACGCTTTTTTTTCGCCACGAAAACCACGTTTCCAGCACCAGCAACAGCAGTGCCGGCAACAAAAACCACTGGAAATACGACTCAAATTCGGAGAACGACCGCACTTCCGTTGCGCGTTTTTCCAGTCGTCCCACTTCTCGGCGAATGGCCCGGATGGCCGCTTCGTCCTGCGAGACCAGATACGCCGCGCCGCCGCCTGCGGAGGCCAATTTTTTCAACTGCGTTTCGTCCATGCGGCTGCGCACAATTTCGCCGCCGTCGTCGCGCAGGTAACGGCCGTTTTCGTCGGCAAAACCCAGCGGTATCGGGCCGCCGCCGGCTGTGCCCGCGCCGACGGCGAACGTGATGATCCCGTCGGAGTAGGCTTGTGCCACGCGGTCGGTGGCGTCGCTTTCGTGGTTTTCGCCGTCGGTCACCAAAATCAGGGCACGACCGCTGCCCGGGTCGGGGTCGAAGTGCTCGGAGGCCAGGTCCACCGCAGCGGGGATGGCAGTGCCTTGTGCCGTGATCAGGTCGGGTGTAGCGGAGGCCACAAACATATCGGCAGCGGCGTAGTCGGTGGAGAGGGGCATTTGCAAAAATGCGTCGCCGGCGAAAAAAATCAGGCCGATGCGTTCGCCTTCGAGGGCGCGGATGAGTTTTCGGACAAACGATTTGGCCAGATCAAGCCGGCTGGGCGCCACATCTTCAGCCAGCATGCTGCGGGAAATGTCGAGCGCGATGAACACATCGGCGCTTTGCTGCATGACCGTTTGTTGTTTCGCGCCGCGTTGCGGGTTAGCCCAGGCCAGAGCCAAAAGGGCCAGAGCGATCAGGAAAAGTGCATTTTTAAACCAAAAACGCCCCGCCGACCAACCGGGCAGTACTTGTGCCGACGAAGCGGGTGTTGCCAGTCGGGCCAGTGCGCGTTTGCGCCACCAGATGTATCCGATCAGGATCGGCAGCAAGACCGGCACGGCCCACAGCAGGTTCAAAAAGTACGGATGCTCGAAGCGAAACATGGCGGCAAAGGTATGGCCAAGCGATTGAGCGCACATGAACCACCGGTTTTTTTCGTTGTTCGGGAAAAAGTTTTAGCCATGAAATGCACGAGGCCCGAAAAGGGTTTGGCGGTACGCACAGGATTGGCCTATTTTTGGAGGATCAAATTCCGCATTATGGTACGCACCGCACTACTCTGTTGTTTTATGGCCCTCGGAGCCGCCCAGGCCTGGTCGCAAATGTTGACGCCGCCGCCTGAAAACAAAGGCATCGTGTACAGCCGCGAAACGGCGTTCAACATCAAATTGGCCACCAACCGCGGGCTGGTGCCCGGCGTAGAATTCGGGCGGCTGCGCACGTACTACAAAACCACGTATTTCCACGTCAGTGTCGGCGAACTCAAAGACCCCAAGGAGCAGCGCCAGAGCGCCGAGCAATTCCAGGGCCAGTCGTTCCGGCCGTATGTGTATGGCAAGCAGAACAATTTTTATGTGGTGCGCAGCGGCTGGGGCATCAAGCGCTACTACTCCGAAAAAGCCAAACAACGGGGCGTGGCCGTGGGCATCAGCTACAACGTCGGCCCTACTCTTGGCCTGCTCAAACCCTACTACCTGGCACTTTGTTACCCGAATCCTGACCGCCCCGGCGACTGCCGCGTGTTCGAACAAAAGTACTCCCCCGAAAACGCCGATATGTTTCTGGATCAGAACGGCCGCATCCGGGGCGCCTCTACATTCACCAAAGGAATAGACGAAATCAGTTTCCGCCCGGGGCTGAACGCCTCCATCGCCCTGCACCTCGACTGGGGCGCCTTCGACGAATTCGTCAAAGCATTCGAAATCGGCGCCATGCTGGACGTGTTTCCGTCCAAAATTCCCATCCTCGTGGGCGAGAACAACCATCAGGTGTTCCTGAACTTCTTTGTTAATTTGCAGCTCGGGAAGAGGCGGTAGTACTACCGGATTTTTCCAATCGTCGAACCCCCAACCTCTTCAACGCAGTATGTTTAAAGCCATCATCGAGTCGTTCCGGCGCAAGCGGGCACGGCGTTTTTTTCAGGAATACCCGTACGAGATTCAGCAATTCCACCTCCCGGAAGCCGGCGTGGTGGAGTTTGCCAACTGGCAAAACCCTTTGGTGGCTCCCAAAAAAATCAGCCAGGACACCGTAGACTTTTTCAAAAAATTCATCAAAAACGGCGACCTGATCATTGACATCGGCGCCAACATCGGCCACGTCAGCATAGCGATGTCCTTAGTGGCCGGCAAGGAAGGCCTCACGCTGGCCTTCGATCCCAATCCGCATGTGTTCCGGATTCTGGAGGTAAACGCCGGCCTGAATCCGGACAAAACCAATATCAAACCTCAAAATTTTGCCGTGACCGACCGCGAAGCCGAGTTTTTTTACCGCTCCTCCGAAGCCTCGTTCAACAACGGTGGCATTTCGCTGGACGACTCCCGCTACCACGGCCGCTTCGCTCTGCCCGTCAAAGTGCGCGGCATCGTGCTCGAAGATTACCTGAAAACACATTTCCCCGACCGGCTGCCGAAATTGGCCTTGATCAAAATTGACACGGAAGGGTACGACCGGGAAGTTATCCGCTCGATCCGGGGCTTGCTGGAATCCCGGCGCCCGGTGGTGATCTCCGAATGTTTCAGCAAGGCAACTCCAGAACAGCGCCGCGAACATTTCGACCTGCTGGCCGGTTTAGGTTACTGCCTGTTCCAGATTGATGATTTCGTTAAAAACACCCCAGTTGTCCCGGTAAACACCGCTGCCGACATGAACCGCTGGAAACATTTCGATTTCTTTGCCCTGCCAAACGCGTAGATCATGCTCGAACTTCCCGTCGTCGAACCGCAAACCTCGTCCAGACCCAAACGCCCCGAGTGGCTGAAGGTGCGCCTGCCCATGGGCGAAAACTACCGCAACGTGCGCAGCATTGTGGACGACTTCAAGTTGCACACCATTTGCCAGAGCGGCAGTTGTCCCAACATGGGCGAATGCTGGGGCGCCGGCACCGCTACGTTTATGATCCTCGGCAATGTTTGTACCCGCTCCTGTTCCTTCTGTGCCGTAAAGACCGGCCGCCCCAACGAATACGACGAAGACGAACCCCGCCGCGTGGCTGAAGCCATCTGGCTCATGCGCGTCAAACACGCCGTGATCACCTCCGTCAACCGCGACGAACTGAAAGACCGCGGCGCCGAAATCTGGTACCAAACCGTACGTGCCGTGAAAGAACGCTGCCCCGAAACCACCATCGAGACGCTCATCCCCGATACCAAAGCCAATTGGGAGGCCCTCGAACGTATGATCAGCGCCGGGCAGGAAGTGGTGAGCCACAACATGGAAACCGTGCAAAACCTCTACCGAAAAGTGCGCCCGCAGGCCAAATACGAGCGCAGCCTCGAACAAATCCACCGCATCAAGGACTACGGCAAACGCACCAAAAGCGGCATCATGGTCGGCCTGGGTGAAACTAAAGACGAGGTGTTCCAGATCATGGACGACCTCGTGGCCCACGGCTGCGACATCCTCACCATCGGCCAGTACCTGCAGCCCACTAAAATGCACCTCGATGTGATCGAATACGTACACCCGGACGTGTTCGCCGAGTACAAGGAAGTCGGCATGTCCAAGGGGTTCGCGTATGTGGAAAGCGGGCCGTTAGTGCGGTCGAGTTACCATGCGGAGCGGCATGTGTAGCGGCGTATAAACCTTCCAGGTTTTCAAAACCTGGAAGGTTTACTCCGATAAAATCAGCCCCAGCAGCGGCCGCACGAGCGCCGCCCGTCCCTCATCCCAGTTTTCTTTTTCAGCATAGTTCGCCTCGCGGGGAGCGCTGCCACTGCGCGCCAAATCCAGCATTTTTTCCCGCTCCGGCCCGGAAAACCGGCTGAACGTGCGCCGCAGCAGGGGCAGCAGTTCGGGGAAATCCGGCTCGGGCACGCCGCGCACCCAGTCGTCCAGAATTTGCCAGAGCACCGGCTGGTGCAACAGCAAAAGCCCGCTCCCGTGCAAAAAACCCTCCAGCCACTGCGCCGCCTCCATGGGCGGCTGGGCGTGCGAAAGCCGGTAGCGCATGGCTACGGCCGTTTCGCCGGCTGTTTTGGCTTTCTGCTCAAAAAGCAAGCGCGTACCCACCCCGGCCAGAATCGGTACGCCCGATCCGGCAATTTGCGCCAGCGCTTGTTGCCACAAACCGGCAAACGCCTCGGGCCGCCACAGGTGCAGCGCCCGGTTGGTTGCCAGTACCCGTTTCAACACCTCCGCAGCCGCTTCTTCGTTGATGCCCATGCAGGCGGCCGGCAGCGCGATGCACACCCGCGGGGCAATCTGCTCCAGCAGCTGTTCGATGGCCGGCAAATCCATCCGCCGGGCATGGCCGTAGCGCAACACCTGCACGAGCGGCAGCAGCGTGTCGGCCAGTGCCAGTGCATCCTGCGCGAGCGCGCCCACGCTGCGCAGTTTTCCCAGCAGCGGCGGCAGCGCAGCGGGCAGGTCGGCCTTGAGTACGGCATCCAGCAGCGTCACCAGATCGGGCAGATGCTCTGTGTCGCGAATGCGGCGCTGCGCCAGCCGGGCGGCGGCGGACTCCACGGTGTTGCCCCAGGCGCCGGCTTCGATGAGACGGATTTCGTAGTCGGGCAGCCAGCTAAGTGTCCAGTGTTCGTGAAAGCCGCCTTCCTTGCGCCCGCTCACTGCCTCCGTTTTTCCCCAGGGGATGCGCAGCAGGTCGAGCCGGTGCAAGAGTCGGCTTTTTCGCAAATGGGCCTCTTCGCGCAAGTCCAGCGCCAGAGATTGTTCCCCGGTGCTGATTTTCAAACGGGCACTGCGCACCTGCGCCTCGAAGTCGGCCCGCAGCGGTACCACGGGCACCGAATCGGGTACCGCACCCAGCACATCGCCGACGACCAATTCCTGCTCGATGATCCGGTAGGCCGCTTCCGCGCCTTCGCAGAGTACCGTCACTGCCGCTTCGCGCAGTTCCTCGATGCCGGGCAGGGCCGTTTGCCGCAAAGCGGCCAACGCATCGGCCAGCCGTATGGCTTCGATGATATGCGCTGAAGACGGAGCACCGAGGTCTTCCCGGCGTAACAGTTGTGCGGCTTTGGAAAACCAGCGCACGAGTTCCGAATCGCCGGCCCAGATTTCCCGGTACCAGGCCGGCGCCAGCACGCCCGCTCCATAGCCGCTCTGGTTGGCCAGCCGGTCGAAAGACCACGGAATCCACGTAGCCTCGGTTTTTACTTTTTTCAAACCCTTGAGCAGCGCCGCATCGGTGGCGGGTTTCGACACGCCGACATCGGCGAGAGCCGGGCCGTGCCAGGCGCCGCACACCACCGCGATATTTTGGAACCCTTCTTTTTCCGCCTGGCGGATGCTTTGCCGCATGTACGCCTCGCGCAGCAGGGTTTCCCGGGATTCGGAAAAACCGCCCGCTGCTTTCGATTCCCGCAGGGCGCGCATCAGATCCAGTACCACGGCAAATACGGAATCGCGTTCATTGTCCTCCTCTGTAGGGGCGACCCTTGTGGTCGCCCTGCTTGAGGGCGTCCCAATCGAACCGGGGTCGGTCGCGCCCTGGACGACCACAAGGGTCGCCCCTACGATTTCACGTTCGCCGTCCCCGGCCCGCCGTTCGAACATGGCCTCCCACCAACGCTCGGGGTCGGAGTACCCGGCGAGGCGGGCGATTTCGCCGAATGGGTCGGCGGCGGCAGGGTCGGTGGACTGGAACATCTCCAGAGCCAATTGCGCCGGTGCATCCTCGTCGGGACGCAGGGCAAAGGTCAGGCTCATGGGCAAGTCCATGAACCGGATCGGAATGCCGTGCCGCAAGCCGAACAGGATCGCCTGCCATTCGGGGGAAAACTCGGCGAAGGGGAAAAACGAGGCCTGGCGCAGGTTTTTGGGGTTGTACACCAGCAAAGCCACGGGCGGTTGCATGGCCGGGTCGGCCACTGCCGGCAGCAAGGCTTCGGCGTCGGGCGGCCCTTCGATCAGGATCAGATCGAGCGGGTTGCGTTCCAGTTCCGCCAGCAGGCTGCGCGCGGAGCCGGGGCCGTGGTGGCGAATACCGAGAATGCGTGGGCTGGACATGGGTGGGTCGGAGCGGGAGGGCGAAGGTAGGGACAGGAAACATGAGGGCGCAAGCAACCCGGAGATACTTTTGGTTGCCATTGGCACAAAATTCTTTGCCGGTCAGGCGAGATACTGCGTCACATATTGGCTAAAAACAACCATCCGGCCAATTCCTGACCTGTTTGCTGAAAAATATCGGAAACTTGCGCCTCCGATTCGCTACCCGGTAACTTCTTTGAAATTACCGCAGGATTTTCAATGCTTCACTCAAATTTTTCAACTGCATGACCATGCTTCAAACACTCCGTCGCCTGTGCCTTGCCGCACTGTTGCTTGTGGCCGTATTTTCGGCTGCATTTGCTCAAAAAGAACTTCGCCTGCCGCCCGGCGTGAAAAAAATCACGTCGGTGGAGGGCATCACCGAGTACAGCCTGCCCAACGGCCTGCGTGTATTGCTCTTTCCCGACCCGTCCAAGCCGATCATGACGGTGAACATCACCTACAAAGTCGGCTCCCGCCACGAGAACTACGGCGAAACGGGTATGGCGCACCTGCTGGAACACCTCGTGTTCAAGGGCACGCCCAAACACCCGAATATCCCGCAGGAACTCACCGAACGCGGCGCCCGGCCCAACGGCACCACCTGGTTTGACCGCACCAACTACTTCGAAACCTTCGACGCTACCGAGGACAACCTGCGCTGGGCGCTCGACCTCGAAAGCGACCGCATGATCAATTCCTATATCGCCCGCAAAGACCTCGAAAGCGAGTTTTCCGTGGTGCGCAACGAGTACGAGCGCGGCGAAAACAGCCCCGGATCGGTACTCAACAAACGCATGATGGCCGCCGTATTCCAGTGGCACAACTATGGCCACTCCACCATCGGCGAAAAATCCGACATCGAAAAAGCGCCCATCGAACGTCTCCAGGCATTTTACAAGCACTACTACCAGCCCGACAACGCTGTGCTGCTTGTAGCCGGTAAAATTGACGAACAAAAAACCCTCGACCTCGTAAACGAATATTTTGCGCCCATTCCCAAGCCTACCCGCCAACTCATCACCACCTACACCGACGAACCCACGCAGGACGGCGAACGCCTCGTGACGCTGCGCCGCACCGGCGACGTGCAACTCACCGCTGCCGCCTTCCGCACGCCCGCCGGCTCGCACCCCGACTACGCTGCCCTGAGCGTATTGTCCAACCTGCTCACCGACAACCCGACCGGCCGCTTGTACAAGGCCCTCGTGGAAAGCAAAAAGGCCGTTTCCGTGTTCGGCATGGCTTCCGGGTACGCCGAAGCGGGCGCCACGGGCTTCACTGCCGAAGTGCCGCAGGATCAGTCGCTCCAGGATGCTGAAACCGCCATGTTGCAGGTACTGGATGGACTCAAAGACAATCCGCCCACGCAGGACGAGGTGGAAAAAGCCAAGGCGCGTATCCTCAAAAACTGGGAAATGGGCCTCAAGCAGTCCGACCGCCTCGGCGTCAGCCTGAGCAACTACATCGGTACGGGCGACTGGCGGCTGGCCTTCCTTTACCGCGACTGGGTGGAAAAAGTGACGCCCGAAGACGTGGCGCGTGTAGCCATCCGGTATTTCAAAAAAGCCAACCGCACGCTGGGGCAGTTTATCCCGGAAAAAAATCCGGATCGTGCCGAAATCCCGGCCGCACCGAACCTCGACGAACTGCTGAAAGACTACAAAGGCCGCGCGCCCATTGCCCAGGGCGAAGACTTCGACCCGGCCCCCGAGAATATTGAAAAACGCACGACCCGCGGCGCGCTGCCCAACGGTATGAAATATGCCTTGTTGCCCAAGAAAACCCGCGGCGAGTCGGTAAACGTGACCATGACCTTTCCCTTCGGTACGCTGCAAAGTCTGCAAGGCAAATCCACGATTGCGGACTTCACCGGCGCCATGCTCAGCAAAGGCACCACCAAACGGACGCTCGCCGAACTGAAAGACGAGCAGGACCGGCTCAAGGCTCGGGTCATGGTGAGCGGCGGCGCGGAAGGCGCGTTTGTCAACATCGAAACCGACCGCGCCCACCTGGCCGAAGCCATCCGCCTTGCCGGCGAAATGTTGCGCATGCCGTCGTTCCCGCAAGATGAATTCGACAAATACAAAAAGCAGTACCTGACCGGCATTGACGAGCAAAAAACCGACCCCAACGCCTTGGCCGCCAATACATTTGCCCGCATTTCCAGCCCCGAATACCCTGCGGGCGACCCGCGTCGGGTGCTTACGTTTGAGGAAGAAGCCGCTGCCGTGCAGGCCGTCACGCTGGATCAGGCGAAAGATTTTTACAAAAAATTCTACGGCGCAAGCGATGCCACCTGCGCCGTAGTCGGCGATTTTGACAAAGCAGAAATTGAAAAAGCACTGCGCGAAACCTTCGGCGACTGGAAAAGCCCGTCGAAGTACGAGCGTATTGCTGAGGACTACAAGCCCGTGTCCCTGCGCAACGAAAGCATCCTGACGCCTGATAAATCCAACGCCGTGTACATGGCCGGGTACGGATTTCCCATGCGCAACGACGACCCGGAATACCCGGCCCTCGTGGTAGGTGGCCAGATTATCGGCGGCGGTTTCTTGAACTCCCGACTCGCCACGCGTATTCGCCAGAAAGACGGCCTGAGCTACACCGTGAACGGCAGTTTCAGCGCCAGCCCGCGGGATAAGGACGGCAGTTTCAGCGCCTTTATGATCTACAACCCGGAAAACCTCGCCAAGTTGGAAACGGCTTTCCGCGAAGAGATCGAACGCGCCTCCAAAGAGGGTTTCACTGCGGAAGAACTGGAAGCGGCCAAAGGCGGCTGGCTCAAATCGCGCCGCGTGGGCCGTGCCAACGACGCCGGACTGGCGCGTACGCTCAACTCCTACCTCGCCTACGGCCGCGACCTGAACTGGGATGCGCAATTGGAAAAACAGGTAGAAGCGCTCACGCTTTCACAGTTGAACGCAACGGTGAAAAAGCACCTCGACTACTCGAAAATGCTGATCGTGAAGGCCGGGGATTTCAAGAAGGCAGAAAAACCGTAGGCACAAGGATTTGATTAGTTCTGTGCCGCCGGGTCTTCTCTCCTGTTGACCAGGAAAGAAGACCCGGCGGCACAGAACAATTTTTACTTTTCCGGCCAGGCCATCAGTCCGTCACCGTCAGCGTATCCACGTCCGAGTAGTACTCCGCAGTGCAGCGCCTGAGGCCGCCGCCCGCCGCCCGGACTTCGGCGGTTTTTCTCCGAACCACGTACAAGGCCCAGATACCGGGTTCGAGTTTGGCCAGTTGTGCTGCCGGGAAGTCAATGGCTTGCTGGCCGGGAGTTCCAACGATTTCCATCGGCACGGTTTTGCGGTCGCTTGTGCGTTCCCACATCAGCACGAGTGCTTCGCCTTTTTCGAGCGGGGCGCCTGTCCAGGTGAACGAAGCGGCTTTTTGGCGCGAAAGCGCCGTATCGCTAAAGGCAAAGGCGGTGATAGCCGGCAGTTCCATGCCAAGCGTATCCTTGTTCCCGCTCTCGTCTGCCCAGGCAAATGCATGCGTGGCGGAGTAGCCGCCGCCCGTTTCGAACCGGTACATCGGCACGTCTTGCAGGGTTAGTTCCCGCATGAGCGAGCCTCCGTACCGAACGCCGCCCGGCGGGTTCCAGGGCTGCGACTCGGACGCCCCGGAGGGGATTTCCCGAAATGAAATTTCCGCCAACAACTGGCTTTCCGGTTTCAGGTAGCGCACATAGCATTCCGCGTCGCGTTTGGCTGCCGGCTGCAGGTCGGAGCACCCTGCTACGGTGACGGCGGCTCCGAACAACAAAATCAAGGTCTGTTTCATGGTGTGTAAATATATTTGCCGCCCTGTTTACTCGACGGCGGGGTGATGCCGGCGCAAAGTTCCGCCGTCCCGGCTGGATTGACAACCCTCGACCGTTTTCTTTCACGAACCCAACCGACGCACTCACCACGTAAAAGAGCGCATTCGCACATTTCATGTTTTCTACCTACAAAAATGCCGCATACCTTGCGGAGAAGTTTGCATGGACAAAAAACTGGTGCTGATCACGGACGACTGCCACCCGTTGCTGATTGAAGGGCTGGAACGACTGGGTTTTGTATGCCATTTTAACCCGAACTGCACCGCCGAGCAGGTAGATAAAATCGTGTATGCGTACTTCGGGCTGATCGTTAACAGCAAGATTCGGGCTGACCGGGTTTTTCTCAATGAAGCGAAAAAACTGCGTTTCATCGGGCGGCTTGGCTCAGGAATGGAGATCATAGACCGGGAATTTGCCGCGCAAAAAGGAATTGCGGTGCTGAGCAGCCCCGAAGGCAACCGCAACGCCGTAGCCGAACAGGCGCTCGGCATGTTGTTGGCCCTGGCGAACAACCTCCTGCGCGCCGACCGGGAAACCCGCGAAAACCTGTGGCGGCGCGAAGCCAACCGGGGTTTTGAACTCAGCGGACGAACCATCGGGATCATCGGCTTCGGGCATACCGGGAGTCTGTTTGCCCGCAAATTGGCCGGCATGGAAATGACCGTGCTGGCCTACGACGGGTACAAAACTGATTACGCCGCCGACATGCCCTGGGTGCAGGAGACGGACTTGGGCACCATTCAGAAACATGCCGACATCATCAGTCTGCATTTGCCCCTGACCCAAGAAACCCGGCATCTGGTGGACGAGGCATTTCTGGAGCGCTGCAAACCCGGGCTTATTCTGGTTAACACGTCCCGTGGCGCATGTGTGAAAACCAAAGACTTAGTGAAGGCGCTGGAAAACAAAACAGTCGGCGGCGCTTGTCTGGACGTATTTGAAAACGAAAAACCGGCTACATACGCGCTGGAAGAAGCCGGTCTTTACCGGCGGTTGTATGCGCTGGAAAACGTGGTAGTCAGCCCGCATATCGCCGGTTGGACGCACGAATCAAAAAGAAAATTAGCAGAGGTCCTGCTGGAAAAAATAATTGCCGTTCTTTATCCCCCGAAATTGCCTTGAAAAAGCCCACTTGCCGCTCAAATTTGTCAAAACCCGAACAATGTCCGGCAAGATGACCTGCGTAACCGTACAGTTTCACTAACATTGCGGGCTTTTTTGAAAAGCCCCGAAAAATCGCGAAAACAGCGGGCTTAACAATTTTATCAAGCCTGCACCACGGATGTGAGTACTACCGCTAAACATAATTGTGAATAATCAACCACTGTTCTATGGTACGTTCATTACTACTACTTTTTGCCCTGCTCTTTAGCGCCGGGCTTGGCTTTTCTCAGGCGGGTACTACCGTCCTGTCGGGCAAAATTACCGACGACCAGGGGGAAGCGCTGATCGGAGCCACCGTCAAGGTGCTCCGGGGCACCGACCTCGTGCGTGGCACGATCACGGACTACAACGGGGACTACCGCATCAACGTTGATCCCGGCAACTACGACGTGGAGGTTTCCTACACGGGTTTCCAGATGCAGAAGGTGACCGGTGTTCGAGCAATCCTTAACACCCTCAACACACTTGACTTCACGCTGGTATCCGGCAATGTTCTCGGGGAGGTAACCGTGTCGGCATTCAAAGTGCCGCTGATTGAGCAGGACAAAACCCAGGGCGGTCAGACGCTCACGTCCGAGCAGATCAAAAACCTGCCCACCCGTAGCGTCAATGCCATCGTGGCCACTACGGCGGGCACGACCTCCATTGACGGCGGCGCCGTCAATATCAAAGGTTCGCGCTCCAACGCCACCAACTACTACATTGACGGTATCCGGGTGTCCGGCGCTCCGCCGCCCGTGCAGGACATTGAGCAGCTCCAGGTCATCACCGGGGGCCTCGGCGCCGAATACGGCGACGTGACGGGCGGTGTCATTTCCGTGATTACCAAAGGTCCGGCCAGCGACTACCACGGCTCCGTCGAGGTGGAAAACTCCCACGGCCTGGACCCCTACGGCTGGCTCCTGGCTACCGCCAACGTGAGCGGCCCGATTCTGAAAAAGAAAAGTGCCGACGGCAAATCGGAGCGTACGCTCATCGGTTTCCGCCTTTCGGGCCAGTACAACACACAAAAGGACGACGGCCCGCCCGCTTTGCCCGTGTACCGGGTAAAAGATGAACTGTTGCCAATCTTGAGCGCGCACCCGCTGATCAGCCAAAACGGCGCCATTCTGCCCCGTGCAGAAACCTACACCAACGACAGCGTTCAAACCCTTGACTACAAACCCTTTGAAGACCGGAAGGACATTGACATTACCACCAAACTGGACTTCCGCCTGAGCGACAACATGGACCTTAGTTTGACGGGGACGTACAAAGGCGTGGAAAATCAGTTTACTCCCGGCGGCTGGCGTTTGCTCAACAGCCAAAACAATCCGACGCAAACGTCCACCCGCTACCGCGGTATCGGTCGTTTCCGCCACCGTCTCGGCAACAGCGACGGGCCTTCGAGCAGCAGCAGCCGCGTTTCGATTTCCAATGCCAGCTATACCCTCCAGTTCGGGTTCGAGCGCGGTTTCAGCGAAACTGCCGACCCGATCCATCAGGATCGGCTGTTTGAATACGGGTACATCGGGCGTTTCAATTTCAACTATGTGCCGGTAACCGGTATCACCAACTCGGGCGGTATCGGGCATATTGACTACCGGGAAGAATTTACGGGCTTTACAAACGGCCCTGTGGTATCCAACCCCGGCCTGATTGCGTACAACGAATTTGCCAACCCGGAAAGTTTTGATTCCTACCTGGCCCGGAACGGTTTGTTCTCCTCGCTGTACAGCAGCATCTGGTCGGGTATGCACGGGAATATCAATACCGTGTACAACAGCTTTAACAAAGGCGAATCCGATATTATCACCGGTATTGCCTCCGCCGGCTTCGACCTGAAACTGGGTCGCACCGGTACCCACAACATCCAGTTCGGCCTGCTCTACGAAGAGCGCGTGGATCGCAGCTATGTGGTGGCGCCTTTCGGACTTTGGAACCTGATGGACCTGGTGACCAACAGCCACTTCAACGGCGTGGATACCAACGCGGTGATCGGCAAATACTGGGATCCGATCTTTAGCCCGGAACTTGGCGACTCAATCACCCAGTTTGCCAATGCAACCATCGAACTGAACGACTTCAAATTTTACCGCTCCGTACGCCAGATGTTGGGCCGCGGTATTGGAGAATATGTCAATCCGAACGAACTCGACCCGCGTCAACTGAGCATCGGCATGTTCTCGCCGCGGGAATTGACCGACCAGGGCCTGATCGGCTACTACGGCTACGACTACGAAGGGAATAAACTGAACAACGACGTTACGTTCAACGACTTTTTCACCAGCCGCGATGCCGACGGTATCCGGAACTTCCCGGTAGCGCCGCTGCGCCCGCTGTACCAGGCGGCCTTCATCAAGGACAAGTTCACCTTTAACAAAATGATCTTCAGCCTCGGGGTGCGTATCGAGCGCTTCGACCTGAACACCAAGGTGATGCGCGACCAGTACTCGCTGTACGAAGTCATGGACGCCGAGGAGTTTTACCGTACCGTTCCCAATGCCGGCACGCGCCCGGGAACTATCGGCGACGATTTCAAAGTGTACGTGAACAGCGCGCAGGACGCTTCGGTGAAAGCATTCCGCGACGGCGACACCTGGTACCGCGCCAACGGCACCCAGGCCCCCGACGGCAACGTGATCTTCGGCGGCGGCGTCGTGGCGCCCTACCTGCGCGATACTGTTGCCGGCGACGATATCTTCGACTTGCGCTTCAACCCGAACACAGCGTTTGAAGACTATACCCCGCAGGTGAATATCCTGCCCCGTCTCGCGTTCTCCTTCCCGATTTCGGAAGACGCCAACTTCTTCGCGCACTACGACATTCTTGTGCAGCGCCCGCCCAGCAACTGGCAGGTGACGCCGCTTGACTACATCTACTTCTACGTGCCCGGCCGTACGCCGGACAACAACGCCAACCTGAAACCGGAACGCGTGGTGGACTACGAAGTGGGCTTCCAGCAGCGCCTCAATCAGAACTCGGCACTTAAATTCTCGGCTTACTACCGCGAACTGCGCGACATGATCCAGAGCCGTACGATCCTGTTCGTGCCGACCATCGGTCGCTACGACACCTACGGCAACCTGGACTTCGGTACGGTGAAAGGTTTCACCGTGCAGTATGACCTGCGCCGCATCCAGAACGCCGAACTGCGTCTGGCGTACACGCTGCAATTTGCCGACGGCACCGGCTCGGATGCCAACTCGCAGCGCGGCCTGACCACGCGCGGCAACATCCGCACGCTGTTCCCGCTGAACTTCGACGAGCGCCACAACATTCAGGCAATTTTCGATTACCGTTTCGATTCGGGCAAACGCTATAACGGCCCGCGTATCGGTGGTGTGGACATTCTGGCCAACTTCGGCATCAACCTGCAACTGTCGGCGGTATCCGGCCGGCCGTACACCGCCCGCCAACGCCCCGAACGTTTCGGCGGCAGCGGTACGCTCGGTTCCATCAACGGCAGCCGTCTGCCCTGGCGCCTGAACCTCGACCTGCGCATGGACAAAACCTTCGTGTTCGGCACCGGCACCCGCAACCCGCTCAGCCTGAACGTGTACCTGCGCGTGGCCAACCTGCTTGACACGAAAAACGTGCTCGGCGTGTACCCGGTGACCGGTTCCGC
>JAEUUV010000213.1 GCA_016787285.1 Saprospiraceae bacterium
CCCCCCCCACCCCCCCAGACATAAAATAATTTTTCACAAATCTCTGAATGATAATTGATAAAACATGTAAAGAATTTTTTTTTTTTGTGTTTTCATTTTTGAGTTTTAATTTGTGTGTGGCCCCACCCACCAACACCCAAACACAACAACCTATAAAAACAATCATCTTCATGGTTATATAGTTCTTTATCAAATGGGCTCTACCTTCAGCCCACCCCCCCCCCCCCCCCACACCCACAAAACCCAAAACTCAAAACTGTTACTTTTCCCCGTCGTTGGAGCGCATGAATTCCAGTACGTCGCGGGCATCGCCGATGGATACGTTTTGGTTGGGCATGCGGGTGAGGCAGAGTTCGAGTAGTTTTTGAGCCTCGTTGTCGCGTTCGAGCATGACATCCACGTTGGTAATCATATTCATGATCCACTCGGGCTTGCGGTTTTTGGTCACGTTTTTCCAGCCCGGCCCCACGACGCGTTTATCGTCGAGTTTGTGGCAGGCGGAGCATTTCATGTCATAGATGGCCTTCCCGCGCGATACACGTTCCGCCTCCAGCGGAGTTTTCAGTTCGACGGATTTGACCTCGCCGATGCCTTTACCTTCTGCCAGCATTTGTTCTTCGGGAGATGGAGCAGCCGGAGCGGCGGATTGTTTCGGTTTGTCCCCGCCACCACAGGCGGCCAGAGCGAAGACAAGTAGCACCAGAGCGCTGTACCAGATTTTCATACAATCGTAATTTTTTTTGATGAAATGATTTTGATGGTGCAAGTGTACGAGGGCAAAAAGGCAGGGGTTTATGACTCAAATCATAAAACCGCCGGGTAGTATTCATCTTGGGATAAAGTGTTAAAAATCGCCTTTTTCAGGCTGTTTTTTGGCTTTTTTGTCAAAATGCTCAATGGCTTGCTGACCAGGATCATGCCCGGTGGTGGGAACAATCAACCGGCAAAATGGAGGTTTTCGGACACGCTACTCCGCATTCGGGTGCGGATTGGCCGGTTGGTTAGCACTAAAAAAGTAAGGGCCGGTCGGCTGAATTCGCAAAATCAGCGTCAACTTTGCCCGCAACCACACTTGGTTTATTATGAAAAAACACCTGCTTCTTGCTGCCCTTTTGTGTGCATTTTTCTCTTGTGACCCCGCCCGCCGCACAACCACATCCGGCTCCGACGACGGCCAGATCGAAATCGTTTTCCTGCAAATCAATGACGTGTACGAAATCTCGCCCCTGAGCGACAACTCCGGCGGGCTTGCCCGTGTGGCCGCCTTGCGCAAAAGCCTGCTGGAAAAAAATCCCAACACCTTCACGGTGCTCGCGGGCGATTTCATCAGCCCTTCCGTCATCGGTACGCTCAAATTTGAGGGCAAACGTATCCGCGGACGGCAGATGGTGGACGTGTTGAATACCCTCGGCCTCAACTGGACGGTTTTCGGCAACCACGAATTTGACTACGACTACGAAGACATGCAGGCCCGGCTCAACGAGTCGAAATTCACCTGGTTTGCCGCCAATGCCCGGCACGTAACGGCCACCGGCGCCACGCAACCGTTTGTGAAAAAACGCCCCGACGGTACGGAGGAAAAATGCCCTGACTATGTCATCGCGGAAGTGAAAGACGCCGACGGCACCTCCGTCAAACTCGGCGTATTCGGCGTGCTTGTCACCACGGGTCAGAAACCGTTCGTCACCTACACGGAACCCCTTGCGGAAGCCAAACGCGCGCATGCCGAACTGCTCGGCAAAACCGACATCCGGATCGGCCTGACGCATCTCGATGTGGCCGACGACCTGAAACTCGCCGCCATGTTGCCCGACGTACCGCTCATCATGGGCGGCCACGATCACGACAATATGTTCCACAAAGTAGGCCGAACCCATGTGGCCAAGGCCGACGCCAATGCCCGCACCGTGTACGTGCATACCCTGCGGCACAACAAAAAAACGGGGGTGACCATGGTCAAATCCGAATTGCGTCGCATTGACGGTAGCCTCCAGCCTGAACCTGCCACGGCAGCCGTGGTAGACAAGTGGGAAAAAATAAAAAGCGAATCGCTCTCGAGCGCCGGCTTCGACGCCACAAAAAAAGTGACCGACCTGAAAGAACCGCTCGACTGCCGCGAGGCGGCCGTGCGGCATAGCCAGGTGCCCGTCGGGCAGATGATCGTGAACGCCATGTTGTCGGTAGCCAAAAACAAACCGGAATGCGGCGTGCTCAACGGCGGCTCCATACGGGTGGATGATGTGCTCAGCGGTACCCTCACCGAACTCGATATTGTACGGATGTTGCCCTTCGGAGGCAGCATTGCCGAGGTGGAAATGCGCGGCAGCCTGCTCCAGCGCACCCTTGACGCCGGCCTGGCCAACAAAGGCAAAGGGGGGTACCTGCATCTCGGGAAAATTTCGCGCGACGACGCCGGCAAGCGCTGGCTGGTCGGCGGTGTCGCGCTCGATCCGAAAAAAGTGTACCGGGTCATTCTGCCGGAGTTTTTGCTCACCGGCAACGAAACCGGCATGGATTTTCTGAAAACCGAACCTGCCGCCGGCGGCGGCACCAGCAACCCCGATGTGCTCCAGTGGAGCAAACCCGACCCCAAAGACAAAAACGACCTGCGCAACGATGTCCGGTTGGCGCTGATTCAGTACCTGAGAAAGAACTAATTTTTGCTGTACCCCTTGCCCGACACAAACTTTCCGTACTTTTGCCCGCCTTTTCGCAAAGGCACCGGAAAAAGACAATAAATCATAATTTTTAACAGACAATGGCAAAACGCAAAACGGCCAAGGCAACAGACGCCGAAGTAGAGGTTCAAGAGGTCACGGCATCGGCACAACCTATCTGGCAAAACAACCAAAACCTGCTGCTGTACATCGTGGGCGGCATTTCCCTGATCGTGCTCGGGTGGTGGGGATACAAAGTGCTGGTGGTCGAACCCCAGCAGGAGGAAGCCGTGAACGCCATGTGGCAGGCACAACTCCAGTTTGAACGCGACTCGTTCCGCCTGGCGCTCGAAAATCCGGGAGGTGGATACGAAGGGTTCGCCGGTATCGCCGACAAATTCGGCAGCTCCGACGCCGGCAACCTCGCCAAATACTACGCCGGCGTATGCTGCATGCAACTCGGCGACTTTGACAAGGCAATCGAATACCTCGAAGATTACAGCGCCGCCGGCGATCTGCTGCCGATTATGAAAAACGGCGTGCTGGGCGACTGCTACTCCGAGAAAAAAGAGTACGACAAAGCCCTCGATTTCTACGAAAAGGCTACCAACGCCGGCAACAACGACATTCTGGCTGCATACTACCTGAAAAAATTGGGTATGCTGCAGGAATATCAGGGCAACAAAGACGCTGCTTTGGAATCCTTTGAGCGCCTGCGCCGCGATTACCCCAACCAGTCCTCTCCGGAATGGCGGGATATCGAAAAGTATATCTACCGCGCTCAGGCAGGTAAGTAGAAATACGAATTACGAAGTACGAAGTGTGTATGCTTAGTCGGCATTCGTACTTCGTACTTCGTATTTGATAAGTCCCGATTCGCCGGCCTTTTTTCGGGACTCCATAAACCCGCGAATAATGCGCGCCGCATCGGGGTCCCGCCAGGCTTTTTGGACGGCTTCGAGCAATTCCTCCGGACGCAGGTTCTCATCGGCTCCGATGTATGCATAGCCGTGGTACTCGCCGTTTTGCACGGCCACTACTGCGCGTTCCTGATCGTGGCGTCCGTTGTCGAACAGAAAAAAACTTCCCGTAAGTCCCTTGCTCAACACACGCAGGGCTTCTGCCACACGCTCGTTATAGGCTTCCGGCGGCTCCTCGCCCACACATGCACCCAGGCATTTTTTGATGGTGTAGTGAAAACAGGCCCGTTCGTTGTGGTCTATGTGGCACAACCTTCCGCAGAGCGAAAACTGCCGCGCCACGCTGTCCAACCAGGCCCGGGCGCTGGTCAGTTTGGGCAGTTCCGCCACCAACTCCAGGTTTTTCAGGTTTCGTTTCGAGCGCTGGCCGGCGGCTAAACAGCGGTATCCGTTCTGGTCGGTGTAGGTGAACACGCATCCCGAAAACTGCCGGATGCGCAAAGCCCGGTTGATGCGCGGCTGCAGGCGTTTGATCTCGGCGCTTTCGAGCAGCAGCGCCACGAGTTCGCTGCCGGTGACTTCAAAACTGAAATCAGCCACGCCGGCGCGGAGTTTTTCGCCCTTGGGCGAGGGGTCGGCGAAATGCTCGAACAGGCGCTTGCGGATGTTGATGCTTTTGCCCACATAAATCACCTCGCCGCGCTCGTCGTGCAGGTAGTACACCCCGCAGGTTTCCGGAGCGGCGTGCAGGCGTTCGAGGGTAATGCCTTCGGGCAATTTGGATTCCCGAACACCGTGATTCACCAGTGCTTTGATGCTCCCGTTGCCGGCCTGTGCGGCGAGTATGCGTTCGAAAATTTCCACGGTGGCCAGGGTGTCGTCGAGGGCACGGTGGCTTTTTTCCGACACGATCCCGAAGTGCCGCTTGAGGTTGCCGAGGCTGTAACTGGGCAGCCCGGGAAATACCTGGCGGGACAGCCGGACGGTGCAGAGTTGCTTGCGGCTGAACGGGTAACCTAAGCGCGCAAATTCCTCACGCACAAACCCGTAGTCGAACGACACGTTGTGTGCCACGAACACGGCGCCTTCGGTCATTTGCACGATTTGTTTGGCCACTTCGTAAAATTTGGGCGCCGGCGCCACCATCTCGTTCGTGATTCCGGTGAGTTGTGTGATGCCCCAGGGGATGCTGCGCTCGGGGTTGAGCAGGGTCGTAAACGTGTCCACCACCTGTGTGCCGTCGTGCAGCACGATGGCGATCTCGGTGATGCGCTCATGGCGGGCAGTGCCGCCGGTGGTTTCCACGTCTATGATGGCGAACATTTTGATTGATTCGAATGATTCGATTAGGCCGATTGATTCGATTGGGCCGATTGATTCAGAAACAATTTCGGATGCCGGCGGGCAAAGATAAAACAAATCGTTTTTGGTTGTGTGTGTTTGCCGGCAGCATGACAACTGTCACCTCAAAATTTAAGCATACTCACCCTGCATGCATTGCGTTTGAGCCACTTTTACTGCTCAATTTAACCTTGCGGCGTACTCATGTCTCGCTCTTTTCATCTCAAAAAGTGGTACCTCGACTGCGTTTCCGACGACGGGCGGGCGCTGATTTGTTATTCGGCCAGACTGACCTGGCTGGGTGCAAAGATTGCTTATGCCAGCAGAATTTACTTGCGGGCGCCGCAAGACACGCACATCGAAAGCCGGTTTCATGATGTAACCGAACCAGTGGAAGCAGGAGACACTATTCGCTGGGAAGATGCCGGGTTGCAGGTGGCGGGACAATGGACGCGTTGCGTTCTGCCCTTGCAGGCCGTGTTGCACGAAACGAAGAAGGGGCGAGTGGTCTGGAATTGTGTGCAGCCGGTATCGCAATGCAGCATCCGCGTGGGCGACGAACCGCCCATGACGGGCCATGGCTATGTGGAGTGCCTCGATATGACGGTTCCGCCGTGGGAAATGGGTTTCAACGAACTACGCTGGGGACGTTTTGCCCATCCCGACGCACCCTTGGTCTGGATTGATCTGAAAGGTCCGACGAGTCAGCAACGGGTGTTTGACGGACAAACAGACGTGAAAACCGCCGTGGTTGGAGAAGACTGCATTCACCTGCCCGAATTCCGGAAAACGCTTTGGCTCGAGAATCCGGTGGTCATCGAAGAGAAGAATAAAATCATGGAAGTGGTTCGTTCGCTGGTGGCCTGGCTGCCCGGTATCGAACACCTCACCCCTCTGCGATTTTTACAGGCTAAAGAAACGAAATGGCGGTCGTGGGGCAAACTGGACGTAGCCGGGCAAGGGGCCGGGGAAGGGTGGGTCATTCACGAATTGGTCACGTTTTAAATGTATGTTGATATGAACAGCGCTGCAAACAGTTTCCAGGGAAAAATTGCGTACGCACTGCTTTTTGTGGCGGTACTTCCTGCATGGCTGGCCTTTTGGGCAATGCGGGTGGCGCATGCCGTTACGTTGCCGGCGGTGCATGCTGCTGGTTGGGGTCTTGCGATGGTCGGTGCCGGCCTGGTACTGCTGCTCGGCGGGATGTACGCGCTTTGGCACTATGGCAAAGGACTCCCGATGAATGCCTATCCGCCGCCCGTTTTTGTCCGGGAAAGTGTATTCCGCCTGCTTCCGCACCCGATTTATACCGGTTTTGTGCTGATGTGTTTTGGAACCTCGCTATACTTCGGCAATGCCGCGGGTTTCTGGTTGGTTAGCCCGGTGGTGCTGGCGGGTTGTGTCGCGCTGGTTTGGGGCTACGAGCGTCCCGACCTGCTGCGCCGATTCCCTGATGCTCCGCGGGAATACCGGATTGCCGTCCCGCCGGCAGGGGAGGAGTCGCCCGCTCTTTGGCACCGCTTTTCGGTTTATGTCGCGTTGCTGCTGCCTTGGGTGCTGCTTAGCGCCGCAGCGTTCACTGTGGATGCGGCATCTGCCGGGCGCGAATCCTTTTTTCAACCTTTTGATATCGATTTGTCGCCGGCATCGAAACGGGTCATAAGTGCTGTTGCTGTGCTCTGGGTGGCAAGCGCCCCGCTATTTGCACGCACCCGAGGTCTGCTCCGGCAGTTTTTCCTCGGCGGACTTGTCGGTGGTGCGGTGGTGCTGGTGCAGATGTTTGTGCTGCCCGTTGTGGGCATGGCACACGCCTCCACCGTAGTGGGAGACTTCTGGGTGCAGGTCGTGTGTTCGCTTTCGTGGTTCTGGGTCTTGTGGGCCGCAGTGCTTTACGGCAAATCCTTCCACGCTGCACGCGTGGTAATTTATTCGGTAGCAGGACTGCTGACCTTCGGGGTAATTGCCGTCAGTTCGGACCCCGTGTTGCACGTTTTCTCGGGGGCAATCGGCTTTGTGTTGGCCTTGTTTTACCGGCAGGTGTGGGAGTTTTTGCGCGAGCAGGCAGAGATCGTGGCCAACTCGTGGAAGGAATGGATTTTCGGTCCGGTGCGCGTCATCAACCACGGTTTTTATGTGGGCGCTGCCGCTTTTCTGGGCATCGTGATCGGCGGCTACCTGAGTGGCGATGCCTACGTGACGGGGGTGATTGTTTTCGGGGTGACCACGGTGATTTGCGGCGGCTTGTGGGGACAGTTGGTGGAGGGCTCGGACAAACTGAAGCGCCCCTTTGGTTTTTACGGCTTCGTGCTTGGCACGTTGGTTTCCTGGCCGATTCTGTACTGGATGGGGATAAACGTTTGGGTTGTTTTGGCTACCGGCGCCGTATTTCTACCCTGGGTGCAGGCCATTGGCCGGCTGCGCTGCCTGATCAACGGTTGTTGCCACGGGGCTGTTTCACCGCCCTGGATCGGGATTCGCTACGTGCACCCGCGGTCGAGGGTGTGTTTTCTGGCCGGCTTGAAGGGCAAACCGCTGCATCCCACGCAGTTGTACTCCATGCTCTGGTTGTCGTTGGTGGGGGGAATTCAGGCGCGGCTTTGGCAAAGCGGCGCGGAACTGTCGTTCCTGATCGGCACTTATTTCATCCTGAACGGATTGGGGCGATTTGTGGAGGAAGCATACCGGGGCGAGCCCCAAACCCCCGTTTTCGGCAAACTCCGCCTGTACCAATGGGCGGCTATCGTGACGATTTTGGCAGGCATGGTCATCACCACCTTTCCGTATCCGATGCCCGATCTGGCGCCGGTCGTGACGTGGCGGACGTTCGCCTGGGCAGCGTTCATGGGCTTCTTTGTGCAGTTTATGATGGGCATTGACTTCCCGCAGTCGCAACGCCGTTTTTCGCGCTTAACGTAGTCCCCGTTGCACGGTTCGTTGCAGAGGCGCCATATTTGCACGGTATGGCGCCTCTCGTTTCTTTTCGAAATTTATGCTTGTTGGTTGGCTTGTGCCTCAGTGTCCGACTTGGTGCGCAGCAACGTGCCGCCGGCCCGTATCAAAACCTGAAAAAACTGACTGTCTGCCGGGAGCAGCAATTGGTCAACCCGGTATTTCGGATTGGCACAGCGAACTGGTTCCGTGAAAATACTCCTATGCGCCCGCTGTTTTCTTTGGAAATGCTTCCCGCCCTGAGTCTGAGTCCCAAACTCACCCTGCTGCGCTGGTCGGCGGAAGACCTGCCGTTTTTCTGTCGCATTGAGCACAACCTTGGATTGAAAACGCAGGTGCCGATCAAATTCCGCCTCGGTTCGGTGGAATATGTGGACTGGCTGGAGGGCAAACGCAAATTTTAATGCCCTTGCATCAGGCCTCCTCCAGCTCCCGCAGGCAGGCTTTGAGTTCACGGACGTGTTTGGCGTAACTGATTTTTATCGAAACCTGGACAAATAGCATCGTAAAAACCGACAGCCCAATCACCCAGATAACCACGTCTGTCCAGGTGAAATTATCTGTAATTTTTAGCAGACTGTCGCGTGCGCTACTGTTGACAAACCAGACAGCCGACAACAAAAACGACGGCATCAGTGCTGCTCCGCCCCAAAAATAAAGTACCAGAAGTTGGTCCCAATAGGCGATGGTTTGTTGCAGCGCCGGTATCAGCCGGGAGTCCGAAGCCATGCCTCTACCCAGATGCCGGAACCCCGCGTAATAGAAAAAGAACAGCGGAAGCACGGTCAGCAAGGTCATTTGCAAGGCAGCCAGGTAGGCTTCGCCGTTGCCGGGTACGATCCGGCTGACGAAATACCCCCAGCCGATCATGGCTGCCACGCCAAATACGGCCTCGAACAGCAGGTTCCGACGGATTTTGGTAAAAACATGCTGCGCGCGCTGCCGGATCAGGGGGCGCAGGTCGTCGAGACCGAGTTTTTTTTCCGCAGCAGCGGCTGCATTCCAGGCGGACTTCAGGTCGTCCAGTTCATCATTTTTCATAGCGTATGTTTTTGTTGTTGCAGGATTGTGCGCAGTTTTTCGCGGATGCGAAACATTTTCACCCGCAGATGGTCGGTCGTGAGGCCGGTTATCTGTGCCATTTCCTCGTAGGAATAATCGTCGAGAAGCAACAGGGCAAAGGATTTTTCCACCCTGTTCAGGCCGTCCAGCGCAGCATATAGCCGGGCTACCGACTCGGACATCTCCGAATCTGTAGCGGGCAAACGATGCTGTTCGTCCGTGAGCGTTTGGACAGGCAAAACGGGTTTTCGCAGGCCGGAAATGGCCACATTGAGTGCAATGCGGTACATCCAGGTCGTTACTTTGCTGTCGCGCCGAAAGTTGGGCCAGGCCCGCCACATCTGTGCCGCAATGTCCTGAAACAGGTCGCGCCGGGCATCCTCGGTGCGGGCGTACATTCGGCATACCTTATGCAGAATCGCCTGATGCGCCTCCAGAAGGGCAATGAATTCCGACTCGTTGGTGGTGATTGGCGTGGACACTGGCGTGATGTATTTGCCCTATTGGTCGCGGGTAAGGGCTGCTGCGTTACAAGCCGAAATTTTTTATTTCTAGCCTGCACGCCCTTCAATCCGAAGTGCTTGCCAGGTCCACAAAGCCCCCAGCAGGTCGGCTACACCGAACAGGATCACCTGCGGTTCGGTATAGCCCAACAAAACAAACGCCGTGAAAAACAGGATTACCGTACTCCGCAGTTTTACGGTTTGCTGGATAAAACGCGTTAATCCGTTTTTAGCCGAATCAATGTAGTAGAATCCAAGGGCGCTGACCAGCATGCCTACTACCCGAATCCAGACCTCATTGGTTTCAGGCAACTGAAACAGACCGAGGACAGTATTGGGCGTAGCCAGGAAGAGCAATCCAAGGATCGTTAGGTATATTCCAAAGTAGAATACGGTGCGCGCGCTGTAAGACATAATTGTTGGGCGTAGAAGGTGAATGATGAGCAATTTGTTGGCCTTAAAAGGTTGCGGCAAAATTACTGTTTTGCATGAATTGCCAATGCCTCCGCCCTGTTCTTTACTCAAAAAGTGTCCCCGCCCGGCTTGGCGGCACGGCGCCGATGTGGCGATAGGCTTTTTCGGTGGCGGTGCGCCCGCGCGGGGTGCGCTGGAGGTAACCTTCCATGATCAGGAACGGCTCGTGTACCTCCTCGATGGTGCCGGGTTCTTCCCCAACGGCAGTGGCGATAGTCGTCAGGCCGACCGGCCCCCCCTTGAATTTGTGGATGACGGCGTTCAGGATGCGGTTGTCCATCTCGTCGAGGCCGTGTTCGTCCACATCGAGGGCGGCGAGGCCGAAATGCGCGATGGCCTGATCCACCACGCCGGTGCCTTTGATCTGGGCAAAGTCGCGGATGCGGCGCAGCAGTGCGTTGGCGATACGCGGCGTGCCCCGGCTGCGGCGGGCAATTTCGTGCGCCCCTTCGGAGGTGATGGGAATGCCGAGAATGGCCGCCGAGCGGTGCAAAATTCCCTCCAGCGTAGGCACGTCGTAGTAGTCGAGCAGGCAATTAATGCCGAATCGGGCGCGCAGGGGCGAGGTGAGCAGGCCCATGCGCGTGGTGGCGCCCACGAGGGTGAAGGGGTTGAGGGTGATCTGAATGCTCCGGGCGTTGGGGCCGGAGTCAATCATGATGTCAATCCGGTAGTCCTCCATTGCCGAGTAGAGGTACTCCTCCACCACGGTATTCAGGCGGTGTATTTCGTCTATGAACAGCACATCGCCGGCGTCGAGGTTGGTGAGCAGGCCCGCGAGGTCGCCGGGTTTTTCGAGTACGGGGCCGGAACTCATTTTCAGGGATGCGCCCAGTTCGTTGGCGATGATGTGGGAAAGTGTGGTTTTGCCCAGCCCCGGTGGGCCGTGCAGGAGTACGTGGTCGAGCGCTTCGCCGCGTTGTTTGGCGGCGGCTATGAACACCTGCAAGTTGTCCACAATTTTGCGCTGCCCGCTGAACTCGTCCAGCAGTTTCGGGCGAAGCGCCTTTTCGATCAATTTGTCTTCCCCGGAAACCGGGTCGTGGGCTAATTCCTTGCTCATTCGTGATCCATTTATCCACCGCAGGCGGGTGGACGGCGCGAAGGTCAAATTTTTTGTTTTAAAAAATGTGTTTTCCGCC
>JAEUUV010000225.1 GCA_016787285.1 Saprospiraceae bacterium
CCCCCCCCCCCCCCCCCCCACCCCCCCCCCCTCCCCCCCCACCCCACCTTCCTCCCTCGCTCTTCCCCTACCCCCCCACCCCACCCCCCCCCCCCCCCACCAAAAACCCAAAACTCAAAACTGTTTTGGCTGCGCGTTCGGAGGCTCCTCCGTCGCCGAGTTTATGACGCAATTCCGCATATCCGGCCCGAAGCGCTTTGGCGTTTTCGGGCCGGAGTATTTCCGACAGGGCATTTTTCAGCGCCTCGGTGTGGAGTTCGTCCTGAATCAATTCCCGGACCAGGGGGCGGTCGAGAATCAGATTCACCAGGGAAATGTAGGGCACACGCACCACGCGTTTGGCAATAGCAAACGACAGCGGGCTGCCCGCGTAGCATACCACTTGCGGCGTGCCGATCAGCGCCGTTTCCAGTGTCGAAGTGCCGGATTTGACTAAAGCAGCAGTGGCTGATCGCAGCAGATTGTATGTATCGCCCCGCACGAGGCGCAGGGTGGGGTGGCTGCTCAGGAAGGGGCGGTAAAATTCATCGGGAAGGGCTGTGGCGCCTGCGATGACAAATTCAAAATCCGGGAACTTGTCTACCACCGACAACATAACCGGCAGTATACGTCCAACTTCCTGCTTCCGGCTGCCCGGCAGAAGTGCGATGATCTTTTTCCCGTTGTTTTCCGACCTGTCGAACGCCGTGCCTGCCGGGATTACATCCAAAAGGGGATGGCCGATGTACTCGACGGTCATCCCGTATTTTTTATAAAAATCCACCTCGAAAGGCAGGATGACGAGCATCTTGTCCACACAGCGCTTGATGGTGTGTACGCGGGAGGTATGCCAGGCCCAGAGTTGCGGCGAGATGTAGTAGATCACCCGGATGCCCTGTTTTTTTGCCCATTTGGCCATGCGCAGGTTGAAGCCCGGGTAGTCAATCAGGACAAGCGCATCGGGGCGGTATTCCAGAATATCTTTTTTGCAGAAGCGGAAGTTGCGCAGGATGGTCGGCAGGTTGCGGGCCACTTCGAGGAAACCCATGAACGCGAGGTCGCGGTAGTGTTTGACCAAATGCCCGCCGGCGGCCTGCATCAGGTCGCCGCCCCACACCCGGCATTCCAGGTTCGGGTGTTGTCGTTTCAGCGCCCGGATGAGGTTGGAGCCGTGCAGGTCGCCGGATGCTTCTCCTGCTATGATGTACAGTTTCATAAAACCGGTTATGGAAGTTAAGCGATTTTTCGTGTTTGCCGGGGGGCTGCGGGGGCTTGCATCTTTGTGTCATCAAATCACCGCGAGCCAAAGAGCGGCGAAGATAGGCCCGAAATCCTGACCCCGAAAAACCTTTGAAATCTGATTCGAGAAAGTTAGTGATTCGTTTTGTCCTGTTCCTGTTCGGCCCCTTAAAACTAAATGAAGACGAAAGAAAAAATGTGTGAAGATGTCCTGACGACCGGTGAAGACTACACTTGAAACCAAATCGAGTTGCGCAGAAGGGAAGCTGCGATGCGTTCTGTTCTTGTCAAAGCCACGTAGAAACCATTTGAAAACTGAAAACACCTAAACCTTTCATTACGACGGTTGTAGCCTCAGAAGCCTTGGCTCAACCAACCTGAAAGCCGATCCAAGTTCTCCGGTGGGCCTGACACAGTCCGGCAAACGGCTCAGCGCTCCAAAGATCAAATGGCCGGGCGCCGTGTCGGTTGCCCGCCGGGTGAACAAAGTGCCGAATTCCAAAAGCCGGTGAAAACTAAAAAAACCTTGGCGGGGATGGCCCCAAAAGCCGGTGAAAACAAATTCATACACCCGGGAGGGGGAAAAACGACTCCATTAAACCAATGAAAACTCAACGATAAACCTTGGCGGGGGAAGGCCCCAAAAACCGGTGAAAACTAAAAAAACATGTTTTGGCGAAGCAAAAACCATGCAGCCAAAACGAAGAGAAACCTTGGCGGGGGATACTTTCACGAAGCGCCCGCTCCCTTACAGAAGGGGGCGGGTTTCGTTTTTTAGAGAGTTGAGCAGGTGAGCGAGTGAGTATTGTACTCAATTCCTTTTCGTCAACCTTTTTCGGGCATGTCCAACTCAAAACTCAAAACTCAAAACTCAAAACTCAATGAAAGGCTCTCCAGTCGCGCACCGGCAGGCGTTCCAGCGGGTACCAGTTGCCCCACCAGTCGAAGTATTCGAGGTTCTGAAAATTCAGTTTGTAGTCGAATTCGCTGGGCAGATCGTACACAAATCCGGGGTAATAAAATTCCTTTCCGAGGTAGCGGGCGTATTCGATTTCCAGCAACATGGTGTACGTGCCGAGGCTGCGCCAGGCCTCTTCCGGGTCGTGGATGCAGTAGTTGCCGGCCATACTTCGGTGGCCGACGTGAAAAAAACTGCTGGCCAAGTGCCGTTTGCCCTCGAACACGTCGAACTCAACACCGGTACTCGGCATGACGTGGCTCCAACTGCTGAAAAACCCGTAAATTGAAACCGGCCGGTTGTAGTGGAAGCGCCGGGCGTGCTGCTCGAACAATTCTTCGTGGCGTTTCAGGATGTTCAGCGGACGCCGCAGCACCCGCAGGTCAGAATTGCGTCGCAGGCACTTGCGCTGGCTTTTGCTCAGTTGAAACCCATTGAGCCGGATGCGCAGCAGAATCACCCGACAAGGTTCGCCGCGCCACTCCCAGAGGTTGCGCCGGAAAATAATGTCCGACCAGTAGCACCAGCCATCTTCACAAAAACGGTCAAAAACCATTGGGTGCAGGGGCTCCATCGGGAGGTACTCCTCGATGGGGCTGGGATTGAAGGCAATATCCCGAAAAACCGGTAGCGATCTGGCGTGCAAGCGTTTGAAATTGGTGAGATTTGCGCGAGCCTCTGTGACACTTAAAAATCACACAAGCGGCCGCGAAACATTTACCGGGCAAATCAGTTTAGACCCGAAGCCCCGAAGGTAAAGCAACATCATGGCACAGGCGAAAAACAAAATCTTTTTTTCCGATCAGTTCGCTTCGTTGCGCAATGTGCCGCGTTTTTTCCGCATGATCTGGGCAGTATCGCCCGGCCTAACGCTCTGGAACGTGGTCTTGCGGGTGGTGCAGGCGGCTGTCCCCTTGGCTATGCTGTACGTAGGCAAGGAAATCATTGACATCGTGGTGCAGGCCGTTTCGGAGCCGAAATTTGCCGAGGGGATCAAACATATTTCGCACCCCGTGTGGTATTGGGTCGGACTGGAGTTTGGCCTTGCCGTAGCCAACAGCCTGCTCAGCCGAGCGATTACCCTGACCGACAGCCTGCTCGGAGATTTGGTGAACAACGATTCCTCGGTGCGCATCATCCGGCACGCCGCTACGCTCGACCTGTACCAGTTCGAGGACGCGACATTTTACGACAAACTCGAACGCGCCCGCACCCAGACCGCCGGGCGTACCGCTCTGATGAGCATGGTGCTTTCCCAGGCGCAGGACCTCATCACCGTGGTTTTTCTCGCCGCCGGCCTCACCGCCTTCAACCCTTGGCTCATGCTGATCCTGTGCGTGGCGGTCATTCCCTCGTTTATCGGCGAAACAAAATTCAACCGCGACTCCTATTCCCTCACGCGCTCCTGGACTCCCGAACGCCGCGAACTTGACTACCTGCGCTACATCGGCGCCAGCAACGAAACCGCCAAGGAGATCAAAATTTTCGGGTTGGAAGGTTTCATCGCCGACCGCTTCAAGGTCATTTCCGACAAGTATTACAAAGCCAACCGCGCTCTCGCGATGCGTCGGGCGGCGTGGGGCGGACTTTTTTCGGCGCTTGGCACGGCCTCGTACTACGCCGCATACGTGTTCATCGTCGGGCAAACGGTGCTTGGCATCATCTCGATCGGCACACTTACCTTTCTGGCCGGCGCATTCAGCCGGTTGCAGGGGCTGCTCCAGGGAATCGTCAGCCGGTTTTCGCGTATTGCCGAAACGGCGCTGTACCTGCAAGACCTGTTCGAGTTTCTGGAATTAAAACCGCTATCGCAATCCCACTCGGGCACGCACAAAGTGCCGCGCCCGATCCGCGAGGGTTTCCGGTTCGAAAACGTGGGTTTTCAGTACCCCGGCAGTGAAAGATGGGCCTTGCGGCACTTGAGTTTTGACTTGCCACCCGGACAAAAACTGGCGCTCGTCGGCGAAAACGGCGCCGGCAAAACCACCGTGGTGAAACTGCTGGCCAACCTCTACGAACCCACCGAGGGCCGTATTTTGCTCGACGGCGTGGACCTGCGCGAGTACGACCCCGATGACCTGCGCCGCGAAATCGGCATTATTTTTCAGGACTACGTGCGCTTCATGTTCACTGCCGCCGAAAACATTGCCATCGGCAACATACCCGAACGCCAGAACCGCCCCCGAATCGAAGATGCCGCCGAAAAAAGCCTGGCCGATGCCGTGGTCGAGCATTTGCCCAAAAAGTACGACCAGATGCTCGGCAAACGCTTCACCGGCGGGATAGACCTTTCCGGTGGTCAGTGGCAAAAAGTCGCCCTCGCCCGGGCGTACATGCGCGAAGCCCAGTTGGTCATCCTCGACGAGCCGACCGCCGCCCTCGATGCCCGCGCCGAACACGAGGTGTTCCTTCGTTTTGCCGAATTGATGCAGGGCAAGGCCGCCGTGCTCATCAGCCACCGCTTCAGCACCGTGCGCATGGCCGACCGTATCCTGTTTCTCGAAAATGGCCAACTGCTCGAACTCGGCAGCCACGAGGAACTCCTGGCCAAAGGCGGGAAGTACGCCGAATTGTTTCGCCTGCAGGCAAAGGGGTATTTGTAACAAAGGTCACGTACCGGATTGATCAACCCCATTGCTTTTCTTTTTCAAATCCATCAGATTGCCGGAAGGTGAAGCGGGGTGTGATTTCAAGTTGATCACCGCTTTCCAAAAGGTTTGTTTTTAACAAAAACTATTGGATATGAAAAAGTTAAAAGTAGTTCGGCTAAAACTCCAGACAAAAATAGCGGGAGTGGTGATGTTCTTCGCAGGTGTCCTTTTTTCGATTTCTCTGGCGATCCAGGGCTGTAAAAAGGACGAGGAAGGGCTTTCCCTGAAAACTTTTGAACAAATGGCAACAAGTTTTGCCACAACTGCTGCGCTGCCGGTTAGTCTGACGTCTATTCGTCTGAACACGGCCATACCGCAGGACAGTTTGCGGCATTACGCCCGGCAGGTCATTGAGGAAATGGTGTTCCTGAGAACGGATGCCTCCGGGAATATTCAGGTTAATCGCCTGAAAGACGACAACCTGCCGGCTTCCGTGCTGGATGACTATGTGGACGGCTTTCTTGCCGACAACTTGCTGCTCAGCGGCGACTATCTGGTTCGTTTCGAGTGGAAAACAACCTCCGGAATTTCGTTCACCACCCTCGGAACGGTTAGCGCAACAGGTACACCCCGATTCGAGCCGATCATGTTTTTCAACGGGATTGATAACCTGAAAAGCAGCGCAGCCACCAGCCGCGGACAATGGACCTGGGGACCGTGGTCGCGAACCATTGAAAACGGTTTTGGTATGACCTGCGTGGAAGTGGAGTGGACCGTCAAAATGGTTACCAGCCCGGACGGCTGCAATATCGTGGATCCAGCCCCGCACGTGGAAATCACCAAGCAACTGTCGAATTGCTGGCTGTGGGAGCAGCGCACCACACAGGGTGAAGTGGCCTGGTGTAATCCGTACCCCGATTGTAACTGTAGCGTACAACCCAATACAATTGGCGAAGACTGCATCAAATGGGTGGTTGTGACGTATGTGGCTACGGGCACCTCGAACATTGAAGTGGAGGCTGGTGTTAGTGGCGAATACAAAGGGATCACCGTGGATGCCAAGGTCAGTTTTGATGCCGGGCGATGCGGTTCGGAGGCTACATTTGAGACCATCCGAAGTATCTGCGCAAAAAGTGGAGCGAAATAAGTTATGTTGCCAACGCAATTTTCAGGTAAAACCGTCCTCATCACCGGCTCCGGTTCCGGTATCGGTAAAGCCACGGCCCGGGCATTTTGCGAGGCAGGCGCCTCGGTGATGCTCAACGGCCGAAACGCCGAAAAACTTGAGCGCGCCTGCGCCGAATTCCGTGAACAGGGTTTCGACGCCCGCTACTTTGTCGCCGATGTGCAGGACTACGAACAGTGCCGGCGCCTCGTACAGGAAACGCTCGACCGGTTCGGGCGACTGGATACGCTTGTGGCCAACGCCAGTTTGAGTATGCGGGCCGAGTTCGCACACATGGATCCCGTGGTGTTCCGGCAGGTGCTGGACTCCAACATCTTGTCGCCGGCCTACACCGCGCACGCTTCCATACCGGCCCTGCGCGAAACAGGCGGCAACGTGATTTTTATAGGCTCCCTGTCCGGCATGATCGGCTTGCCGACCGGCTCGGCGTATTCGGCGGGCAAAATGGCGCTCACGGCTCTGGCCCAAAGCCTGCGCTTGGAGTTGCACAAAGACGGTGTGCATGTCGGCATTGCCTACGTCGGATTCACCCAAAACGACCCGGAAAAACGTGTTTTTGATGCCGAAGGGCGACTGGTGCCGGTAGCCGAGCGTGCCGGATGGATGCAGCAAAGCCAGGAAGCCGTAGCCAACGCTATCGTTCGGTTGGCAGCCCGACGTGGCAAACGCGTCATCCTGTCGCCCCTGGGAAAAATCCTGTACGTACTCAACACAGTCAGCCCCTCCCTCGCCGAACGCGGGGTACGCTGGTCGTACAAAAAAATGGAGCGGATGTTTAATTCCAGTGATGAACGATGAGTGATGAGCGATGCGATGGATCGGCTATCTTCGCCCCTCGAAATGGAAGACTGTACCACCGATGGTTTCAGGATTGCTACCGAGTACTCTAAGGAACTCATCACTTATCGTTCATCGCTCATCACTCACTACGCTCATCACTAAACACGCAATGAAATTATTGATCCCCGTCCTGTTGCGCATCGCCGCTGTTTTTGTTGCCTTTTTGGGACTTCAGTTTATTATTCCTTACTATTTCCTTGTTGCCGGCGGCCTGTTGGCGGGCGCGTTTATGTTCAAAACCAGCGATGACCGTCCGCTAGCGCTCGGGCTGCTGATCGGCAGTGTTGTGTTCGGGGTGTTTGCGTATTTGTATGGGACGGTCTGAATAGCCGCAACTACTTGTTGTAGCCAAAACCGCCAAATCGCATCGTGATACCAAAGGTAGCGCCGTTGAAGTCGCTCCTGTTCACTGTAGGCAAGGTGCTTACGCCGCTTACTGAGCGATAGCCAACAGTGAGGCACAGTCGAAACCAATGCAGCAGATTGACCTCGGTGCCTATTTCCGGCGACAGAACAAACACATTGTCCCGAATGCTATTGGGGTCAAACGGGTCGCGATTGGGTTGTGACAGGGCTACATTGCCCCAGCCGATTTTCATGGAGGTAAACAGGTGAACAAGTTTGTATGAAGGGTAGGCATACCCCAGCCAGAATCCGCCATGTGTGAGGGTCAGGTTGTAGTCGCGGCCATTGTAGCGCCTGATTCCAAAGGATTCTCCCTGAGCGGAAGCCCCGATGAAAAAATCGTTGACAATAAAGGCCCCACCGACGCCTGCTCCGACACCATTTTGTCCCGATGCCTGGCTGAATGTAAAAAACGGACTGCCGAATCCGCCTTTGACGCGGCTGCTTCCGGCGAGGGTTTCTTCTTTTTGACAAATCGCGGTACCGAAACAGACAAGCACAAAAAGTGCGGTAAAATGTGTTTTTTTCATGGTGTTTGATATTATACAATGAGTTGAACGATTTGCCCTTCCACGGGAAAAACAACCCAATATGACATGATTTTTCCGGGAAAAACTGCCGGCAGTACGCCGTTCAGCCAGCCGGCAAGGGGTGCTACTGTTTTGGCCTGATCTTTCCATTTTTTCATGCCTTCGGCAAATTTTGCAAACAAACAAACCACGATAGTGTGTTCGTTTTCCAGCAACAAATCCACATCGGCGCTCAGCAACCGCCCGTTGATCGTCGCGTCAACGGGAAATTTCGGCAGCCATTGTTGTGGAGAAAACTGCGCCTTCACGAACTGCCGGAACGCCTCCGCCTGCCGCAGGGCCTGCTCGGGATTTACCACGCCTTCGAGGCCCCGGTTTTGTAGTTGCAATGCTGCCAGGGCCAGGCGTTTTTCCCGGGGCAGGGCTGGGGAGTCGGCCACGAGGATGGCTTTGGCTGCCTTCCCGATATCCGGTCGGAAATCGCCCTTGAACTCCAGCATATCGGCAAACCGTATCGGCTCCGAGAGGGAAAACTGAAAGCCGGCAGGCCATTCGGTCGTCGGGTCAATCCGCCGGGGCAGGCGCATTTCGGTGGCCGAACCTTTTCGCGGCTCGTGGTACGGCACAGATATCTCCCGGTATTGCGCTTCGGCAAAATCTTTCGGTTTGTAGAGCGGTTCGTTTTCGCAAAAAACGACGTTTCCGTTCCAGATAAACGGCGTTTCCGAACTGTCGGGGTCGAGGGTAGGGATGTTCTCATCGCCGTGGTGAAACACACGGTTCAGCCAGGGGGTACCCTTGGCATTGGTCGGCAGCACAAGGTAATCGCGTGCACGTGTCAGACCCACGTACAGCAGCCGCGCCTCTTCTGCGAGCGCCTGTTTGGAGGCTTGTGCCCACACTTCGCTTTGGTGCAAGGTTTCGTCCAGCCGGGTACCACGGATTTGGTCGGCGTAGGGGTTTTTCCAAAAACGCAGCCAGCGGTGGCCGAGGATGTTTTCCAAATCCGGTTCCGCGCGCTCCGATACGAGGTTGATGCCCCACACGTTTTCTTTGGCGGGCTGGTTGAGGTTGTGGCAGATGCAGACCGGGTATTCCAGCCCTTTGCTTCGGTGGTAGGTGAGCACGTTCACGGCGTCGGGACTTTCGCCGCTGCCCTGGTAGTCTTTTCCGGAGCGGCCCAGTTCGTTGAGCCAGAGCAGGAAACCGCCGAGCGAAGCGGCGGCGTGCAGGCGCTGGCAAGCCGACTCGTAGTCGAGTGCATAGCGGCGCAGGCGGTCGAGGTTGTCGAGGCGCTGGGCGGCATTGCCGAAGCGGACGGCCACGCGGCGCAAATCCAGTTCGTCAAGCACGAAGTTCAGGGTTTCAGAGGCACTCAGGTCGGCAGTACGCGGGCGCAATTCAAAAAGCTGCCGCACGACGTCGTATTCCATCGCCCAGCGGCCCGGGTCTTCGCCCTGTTGCTGGCGGTGCAGGTAATCAAGCCGGTCACCCACGATTTCATCGAGGGTTTTGGCACCGGTCAGGGCCAGTATTTCGGCGATGCTGAGCGCGTCGGACGGAATGAGCAAGTATTTCAGGCAGGCCAGCACGAGTTTGCCCTCCAGGGTTTCGAGCAGTCCGGCGCGGGCGATGGCGGCTTTCAGCCCGGCGCGGTGCAGGGCTTCGGCCATGAGTTCGCAGCCGCGGTTGGAGCGGCACAGCACGGCTATGTCGCCGGGTCGGGCGGGGCGTGTGGAGTCTCGCTTTTTCGACCACACAGGCGTCTGCCGGTCCAGCAACACCTGAATTTGCGCGGCAATGCAGTTTTCCATCCAGGGGCTGCCGGGCACCTTGCGGTGGTCGAGTTCGTTGCGGAAATGCCAGTGGATAACCCCACCCCCAGCCCCTCCCCCAAATGGGAGGGGGTCTACATCGCGCGTTGCGCTGATGTTTTCGGAGTTGGAGAGACATTCCTTCCTTGCTTCGGAATGCCGATCTGAAGTTGGGGTATAGCCCCCCTCCCCTTTGGGGGAGGGGTCAGGGGTGGGGTTGGCCGGCTCCAGTGCCACCTGTTCCACCGGCATATCGGAAAACGCGCGGGTGAAAATCGCGTTCACGGCGTACACGATGTCGGGGCGGCTGCGCCACGAGATGCCGAGCACGTTTTCGGGGCGTACGCCGCCGGTGGCTGAAATGATAGCCTGCATGAGCGCCGGTTCGGCGCCGCGGAAGCCGTAGATGCTTTGCTTGGGGTCGCCGACCCAGATGGAGTGGCGGGCCAGTCGGCTGAGTTGCAGGAAAATATCGAGTTGTATGGGCGAGGTGTCCTGAAATTCGTCCACCAACAGCAGGTCGAGTTCGGGGCGCAGCGTTTCGCGCACGGATTCGATGCGCAGCAGACGGCTGACGTAGGTTTCCATGTCGGTGTAGTCAATCAGGCCGCGTTTTTTTTTGTACTGCTCGTACTCGCCGAGGGCATCGGCGGCGATGTCGAACACCATTTCGATGAACCGGCCGACGTCTTCACGGAAGCGCGGGTGTTCGTCGTGGCTGCGGGCGAAGGATTGCAGGTCTTCGAACAGGTCGCGGCTTTTGGCTCCCACTTTAACTTTGCTGATTTTGACCCACTCGTGCCAGTACAGTTCGCCGCGCCATTTGAGTTGGTTTTGCAGGTTGCGCAGTTCTTCGGCGGCTTCGCGGGTGACTTTGGTGTCGTCGGCCTCATTGGCATCGAGAGCGGCCACGGTCTGGTCAATCAGCGCGATCAGGCGGTTGTTCCACTGCTGTTCGGAGCCGGACTGGGCAGGTGGCAGCAGTTGTTCAAACGCTTCGCGGGAGCGCTTTTTGCTGGTTTCGAGCACGTCTATGCCGAAGTTGTTGGCGCGGGCCACGTCGGTTAGTTCGCGGATGTCGCGCCGCCAGTCGTAGGGTTCGCCGTCGGTTTTTTTAGTAAGGCCGAGGCGGTCGGCCAGGAGGTTCATGGATTCGATACGTTCCTCGGTGAGTACCTGCGCGAGGGATTCGTTGAACAGCCGTTGCTGGTCGCTGTCGGCAATAATTTCCACCAAAGGCGATACGCCCGCCTCGAATGCGAAGCGCTGGAGCAGTCGCACGCCGATGCTGTGTACCGTGCCGATGAGTGCGCCGGCGAGTTCGTTGGCTGCCTCGGTCATGCCGTCTTCCAGCAGCCGGGCGCGTACGCGTTCCTGAAGTTCGGCGGCGGCTTTTTGGGTAAATGTAGTGGCCACGATGCCCCTGGCCCGCACGCCGGATTTCATCAACTCCACCATGCGGCGGGTGAGGGTGTAGGTTTTGCCGCTGCCCGCTCCGGCGGAGAGGATGGTCAGGTTCAGTTTTGAGTGTTGAGTTTCGAGTTTTGAGTGGGTGGGCATGGAGGTGGATTTTGGGGGCAAGTTCGGGAAATGGGATGACTTTTCGAGCGTGGCAATAATGGCAACGCGGACGACGCGGATTTTTCGGATGTGTGCGGATTTGCAGTGTTCAAAGCCCCTGCAACTTCTGCCGTACGGCGATATCCTCCGGGCGGTTAAAGTCAAATATTCGTGCGGTTGCCTCTCCAATTGGGGTTTTAGGTAAAATTTTTCCGTAAAACAGTTCAAAGTGTTCTCTCCAATTGTCAGTGCGAGGGTTGAAAAAACGAACGAGTTGCCCCTCAACGAAGGTGCCGAGGTCACTGCCTTTATTGCCATTGCAGATCGGGCATGACAAGGCAAGGTTGTCGAGGGAAGAACCACCTCCGTGCTTCAGGCTGGTGATATGATCAATCTCAAAAGGGAAGCCTGCCATGTGTTGAGGAAGCAGGCAGTACTCGCCGGTGTTATTTGCCCGTTCTGCCACCATTTGCCGAATGGCTTCAGGAATGTAGCGGCTCATGGCTCAGCAGGGTTAGCGCGTGTGCTTTGGCGGTACGAATGATACGTTCCAGAATAAAGTAGCCCTCAAATTCTTGCGCCTCCTCTTCGGTCAAGGCTGTGGAAGACTTTTTGTGGAGCAACTCGCTCAAGCGTTTTTGCTTGCGCTCGGAAGGGCGGTAGTTGAGCACTTTTTCCGGAGATAGACTCGCCAAAAATTCGGCAAGTTCATCGTATACGTTGCTTGTCTGCTGGATCATATTGTCTCTCTTTTTTTGCTCACCAAAGGTAGCAGGATTATTCCAAACTTTGTGCCCTGCACTACTTTTCAAAAACTGGAAAAATGAAACCACTTTTCCTCCTTGCACTCCTGCTCACCCTGCCCACACTCGCTACTACGCAGTGCTACACCGGCCACCGCGACGCCGGCAAAAAACTCCTGACCGACAAAAAGTACGACGAGGCCATCGTCCGCTTCGAGGCAGCCAAAAAATGCCTTACCGACAAACCCGCCGGCGGCGACAAGGAAATGGATGGTCTCATCGCCGAAGCGAAAAAGCGGAAAAATTCGTCGCCGTCCCAAAATAAGAGTAATGCTAAACTCAAACCTGCCAAAGACAAAGCGAAAAAAAAGACCGATGGCCAAGTTGGAGAATCAGCCTTTCGCAGCGAGCAAGAAGAAACAAAACGTATGCAAGACGAGGCCGCCGAACAGGAGCAAGCCCGCAAGGCACAGCAAGAAAGCGCCAAGAAAAAAGACAGTACGTTCGGCAAACGAGACTCAACCGGTACCGGACAGGGCAACACCGACAAACCCGGCGACCAGGGCATTCCCACCAATCCTTTCCCCCGCGGTAGCGGCACCGGGGCAGGCAACGGCAGCGGCGTAGGTGAATCTATCGGCGACGGCCTGTCGGGACGCCGGGTAGTGGGACGTCCCAAAATGGTGGACAACACACAAAATACCGGATGCGTCGCCGTGCGTGTGTGCGTGGCCGCCGACGGCTCGGTTACAACCGCCAACTACACCTTAGCCGGCTCTACTACCAATAACCCAGACCTGCGTAGCAAAGCTGAATCCTGGGCAAGGCAATTTCGCTTCGCACCTTCTAACGTTGAAGAGCAGTGCGGCACCTTGACTTTCAATTTCATGGTAAAGTAAGATCCGCGTCCTCTGCGTTGCCATTATTATCGCGCTCGGAAAAAAATCCGCGGGCATCCGCACAATCCGCGTCGTCCGTGTTGCCATTGTTCCCGCGTACAACAACGTTATTTCACCACCACCCGCTGCACCACACCGCCGCCGTCCGCATTCCGCACTTCCACCAAATACATGCCCGCCGGCAGACGGCTCAGTTCCAGCCGAAGTTCGGAAGCGCCAAAAGGCCAGGTTTGTTCCAGCATCACCGAGCCGGTCAGGCTCAGCAGGCGCACCGACCGGATTTCCTGCTTTCCGGTTTGCAGAATGGTGAGCGCGTCGCTGGCCGGATTGGGAAACACCCGCACGGAAGGCACGGGCGCCTCCGGGCCGGTGCTCGTGGTTTGAACCATTTTCAGCAATTGAAGGCCGTTTTGCATGTCTCCGGCGATGATCGTGCCGGAAGGTAACCACGGGTAGTTACCCCAGTTGCCGTAGTAGGTATTGTACTCGGTGTTTTCCGGGTGGGTGTCGTAGTAGGCTACGAGTATCGGGGCCGTAGGGTTGCTAATGTTGTACACCAGCAGGCCGTCCTCGTACTGCGAATCGAACAGCAGGCTGTCGCGGATGTACACGTTGTGCGGAATGGCGTTTTTTTCTCCGAAAGGCAGCGCCTGATCCAGAAAAGAGCCGACAACCTCGATGTTCGCATTGGCGAGGTCTTGCAGGTCAACAATCAGGATAGGTCTGCCGGTGGGAATTTCCTCCGTGCAGTAGGCGTAGCGGCTGTCCTGGCTCAACCAACTGTTGTGGTGGTATCCATTGGCCGGCGGCAGGCTGGCGATCAAAGCCGCCGTGTCGGGGTTGGTGCAGTCGTAGATAAAATATCCCTCAAATCCGGACGAGGCATACACGGTGTCGCCCTGAACAAATGAGTCGTGGATGTAGCCGCCACTCACGGTCGGGGTGCCCAGCAAGACCGGCTTGTCGGGGTATTGACTGACGTCCAGTATTTTGAGGTGATTCCCCTGGCCGTTCAGGTAAATTCTTCCGGACACGGTGTCGAGGGTGATCGTGTGGGCGCTGTTGAAAAACTGGTTGCTGTAATACGTGCGCTTGATGGTGTCGGGCGCGTTCGAAAAGTCAAAGACCATCATGCCTTCATTCGTGGCATCCGAGACGCCGTACACGCGGGTTTTGTACGACTTGAATTCACGCCACACGGTATTCGTTTGGCCTTCATATTTCCCGACCAATTGGGGCGCGGTCGGGTTGGTGATGTCGAAAATGAGTACATGCCGTGCGCCGCCAAGAATGGCGTATTCGTGTCCGTTCACAGCCAGCCCCCAACAGCCGCTGTACTGTACGTTCAGGTCGTTGGGCGAAGCAATGGGCAGGGAGTCGTCGTCCCAGCGGGCGAGGCGGATCATATGGAGCGAGTCCTGGGCGCCAAGAATGGATACCTTTGCGAGGCAAAAAAGGAAAACAAGGTTTTTAAACATCAGAAAACGGGTTGAACGAGTTGAATTGATTTTCCCCTCGGGGGGAGGGCAACCGCGCGCGGCACATTGGCGTCAGTAGCCACAACGGTGGCGAACTGGCGCTTCGCGAAAACCCGGCCAAAGTTCTGGACAATATGAAAAGACCCGCACTCCTCCGCACACTTTTGCTCGTTTTGGCTGCATCTTCTTTGCACGCGCAAAAATACAGCAACGAATTCTTAGCCATCGGCGTGGGCGCCCGCGCGCACGGCATGGCAGGCGCCCAAACGGCGCAGGTCGGCGATATCACCGCTGCCTATTGGAACCCGGCAGGCCTCTCGGAAATTGACGCGCCATTCCAGGTGGCGGCCATGCACGCCGAGTGGTTCGTGGGGGTTTCCCAGTACGATTACATCAGTTTCGGCAAATCGCTCAACCGCGACCAGAAGTCCTTTCTGGCTTTTTCACTCATTCGCCTCGGCATTGACAATATCCCGTACACCATCAACCTGGTTAACCCGGACGGGACGGTCAACTACGACAACGTGTCGTCGTTTTCTGCTGCCGACTATGCGCTGATGGCCAGTTATGCCCGCAAACTGCGGAATCCGGCCTTTTCCATCGGCGGTTCGGTGAAAGTCATCCGCCGAACCATCGGCTCATTCGGCGGAGCCTGGGGCTTCGGAGCCGACCTCGGCGTGCAGTACCGCAAGGGCAACTGGATGTTCGGCCTGCAAGGACGCGACCTGACCACTACGTTCAATGCGTGGTCGTTCAACCTGACCGAACGCGAGAAGGAAGTTTTTGAACAAACAAACAACGAAATCCCTACCGGAGGCACCGAAATCACACGCCCCCGGTTCGTCCTTGGCGCCGCCTGGCGCACGAAACTGGGGCAAAAAACCACCCTGTTACCCGCTGTTGACCTCGAATTCACCACCGACGGCCAACGAAACGTGTTGGTCAGTTCCAAATCAGTGAATATTGACCCACGTATCGGCATTGAGGCCGACTACGACGGGTTCGTGCAACTGCGCGTCGGCGTAGGTAATTTCCAGCAAGTGAAGGAGGATTTTGATCCCAATCAGGAATCGCTCAGTTTTCAGCCCAATTTCGGGGTGGGCCTTCGCCTCGGGCGCGTGCAATTGGACTATGCCCTGACCGACATCGGCAACGTGTCCCAGGTGCTGTACTCCCATATTTTTTCGGTGCGCATTGACTTCAGGGAGCGAAACCGGAGCGGGGCTGGGGAGTCTAATTTGTAAATTACAGACTTTCCAGGTTTTTAAAACCTGGAAAGTCTATCGCTTTCGACGCGTTCAGGAATTATTTTTCCCCGTATTGTTGGCGCCTTGAAAGCCAGCCGTATATTTGTGCCGTCCTTTCAAGGGATTTTCTTCCTAATCCACATTTTTTCGGTCCAGTTTCTCACCCAACCGCTGTTCCCGATTTTAAAGTATGCACTTCTTTTAATCCGTTACCACGACCCGTAATTGGCTGTATTCGGACCTGGTGAATGTGCAACCTAACGTGTGCACTCCGTTTATTCAGACCGTATGCGCCATTTATAATCTCATGGTTGCCCCTCCGGTTAGGCTCGCGGTGAGGGGCTTTTTTTATTGGCCATGATCGCTTTTCCAACACACTTTTTCTGGGGTACTTCCACGGCGGCGGCGCAGGTCGAAACCGCCGGCAACCACCCGTGGCGCGG
>JAEUUV010000254.1 GCA_016787285.1 Saprospiraceae bacterium
CGTAACATTGCCCGGTTTTTATTCAGCAAAACAACTCAACCATGCGCCAACTTCTGCTCTTCTGCCTGTGCTTCGGCTTGTGCCTCAGCCCGCTGTTTTCCCAAAAAAAAGATGAACCCAAGGAGAAAAAACCGGAAAAGCCGGCCTACCTGAAATCCGAAACGTACAGCGGCCTGTCGTTCCGCAGTGTCGGCCCGGCGGTCACTTCGGGCCGTATCGGCGATTTTGCGGTCAACCCCCGCAACCCGGCGGAATACTACGTGGCCGTAGCCTCCGGCGGCGTGTGGAAAACCGTAAACGCCGGCACCACCTGGCAGCCCGTCTTCGACGCGCAAGGCTCGTACTCCATCGGGTGTGTGGTCATAGACCCCACCAATCCGAACGTGGTGTGGGTAGGCACCGGCGAAAACAACAACCAACGCTCCGTAGCCTACGGCGACGGCGTGTACAAAAGCGAAGACGGCGGCAAAACCTGGAAAAACAAGGGCCTGAAAACCTCCGAGCACATCGCCAACATCGTAGTGCATCCGACCAATCCGAACATCGTGTACGTGGCGGCTTATGGCCCGGTGTGGAGCGACGGCGGCGAACGCGGCGTGTACAAATCCGCCGACGGCGGCGACACCTGGACTTGCATCAAGTCCGTCAGCGCCTACACCGGCTGCAACAACCTTGTGTTGGACCCGCGCGACCCGAAGGTGCTGTACGCCGCCTTCCACCAGCGCCAGCGCAAGGTGTTCACCTACATCGGCGGCGGCCCGGAATCGGCCCTGTTCAAAAGCACCGACGGCGGCGCCACCTGGAAAAAACTCGAAGGCGGGCTGCCCGGCGGCGAAGTGGGCCGCATCGGGATTGATGTGTCACCGGCAAATCCCGACTACGTGTACGCCGTGGTGGAAGCCGGCGAGAAAAAAGGCGGCATCTACCGTTCCACCGACCGCGGCGCCAGTTGGACCAAAATGAGCGACACCTACACCAGCGGCAACTACTACCAGGAACTCACCTGCGACCCGAAAGACCCCGACCGCATTTTCCTCACCGACGTGTTTTACAAATACAGCACCGACGGCGGCAAAACCATGCTCAGCCTGAGCGAGATCAACAAACACATTGATAACCACTGTATCTGGATTGACCCTGCCAACACCGACCACCTGCGCGTGGGCTGCGACGGCGGGGTGTACGAAACCTGGGACTTCGCCAAATCCTGGGAATTCAAACACAACCTGCCGGTGACGCAGTTTTACAAGGTATCTACCGACAACGCCTTCCCGTTTTACCACATCCACGGCGGCACGCAGGACAACCTCAGCCTCGGAGGCCCCAGCCGCACCACCAGCGCCAACGGCATCCCCAACTCCGACTGGTACGTGACCAGCACCGGCGACGGCTTCGAAACCCAGGTGGACCCCACCAATCCCGACCTCATCTACGCCCAAAGCCAGTACGGCGGCCTCGTGCGCTTTGACCGGAAAAGCGGCGAAATGCTGCCCATACAGCCGCAGCCCGGCGAAAACGAACCCGCCTACCGCTGGAACTGGGACGCCCCGCTCACGATCTCCAGCCACTCCCCTACCCGACTCTACTTCGGCGCCAACAAGGTGTTCCGCACCGACGACCGCGGCAGTTCGTGGCGTACCATCAGCCCCGACCTTTCGCGCGGCGTGGATCGCAACAAATTCGAAATCATGGGCAAAGTGTGGAGCGTGGACGCCATTGCCAAAAACGGCTCCACCGACATCTACGGCCAAACCACCAGCATTGCCGAAAGCACGCTCGATCCGAACCTGCTCTGGGTGGGCACCGACGACGGCCTGCTCTGGAAAACAACGGACGGCGGCCAGAACTGGGAAAAAATGGACAGTCTGCCCGGCGTGCCCGAGCGCTCGTACGTACATCAGGTCGTCGCTTCCCTGCACGACAAAAACACCGCCTACGTGTGCTACAACCACCACCGCTACGGCGACTTCAAACCATATCTGCTGAAAACCACCGACGGCGGAAAAACCTGGAAACTCCTTTCCGCCACCTCGAGCGACAAAAAAGCGCCCGGCTCGAATGAACCCGGCAAAAGCGAAAAACCCGCTCCCGCCACCCTGCCTGAACGCGGCAGCGTGTACACCGTGGCCGAGGACCACGTGGACCGCAACCTGCTGTTCTGCGGCACCGAGTTCGGCGCGTTTTTCAGCCCCGACGGCGGCGAAAACTGGGTGCAACTCAAGTCCGGCCTGCCCACCATTGCCGTACGCGACATCGAAATTCAGCGCCGCGAAAACGACCTCGTGCTGGGCACCTTCGGACGCGGATTTTATGTGCTCGACGATTACTCCCCGCTGCGCAACCTCAAGCAGGAGGTCTTCGACAAAGCGGCCAATATTTTCCCGGTGAAAGAGTCCTGGATGTTCATTCCGAACAAACCCCTGGGCCTGCGCGACAAAGGCCACCTCGGCAGCAGTTACTACGCCGCCGCCAACCCGCCCGTGGGCGCCGGGTTCACCTACTGGCTCAAAGACGAGGTAAAAACCCTGAAAGCCAAACGCCAGGAAGCCGAAAAGGCGAAATTTGAAAAAAAGGAAACCGTGTACTACCCCGGCCTGGAAGACCTGCGCAAGGAAGACGAGCAGCCCGAACCCTACCTGCTGTTCACCGTCACCGATGCTGCCGGCGAGGTGGTGCGCCACATCAAAACATCAGCCACCAAGGGCCTGAAGCGCCTGGTATGGGACTACCGCTACAACCCCGCATCGCCGGTGATGAGCCGCCGCGCCGTGGCGCCCGACAACCTGTTCAGCGGTCCCGATCAGGGGCACCTGGCCTTGCCCGGGCAGTACAACGTGAGCATCCAGCAGTACGAAGACGGGGTGCTGACACCTCTGGTGGGGCCGGTAGCGTTCACCGTGAAGTCGCTGAACAACGCCACCCTGCCGGCGCAGGACAAGCAGGCGTACCTCGATTTTTGCAAAAAGGTGAGCCGCCTGCGCAAGGTCGTCAGCGCCACGAGCAACATCCGCAACGACCTGAACACGAACCTCAGCCACATCACGACGGCCTTGCAGGATATGCCCGCGCCGCCGCAGGAGTTGCTGAAAAAAACCTACGAGCTCACGCGACGCCTGAACGCCGTGAGCCTCCAACTCAACGGCGATGCCACCCTGGCCCGCCGGGAGTTCGAGACTGCGCCCGGCATCAGCGGACGGGTGGGCCTGCTGGAGTACAGCATGTGGAACACCACCAGCGCGCCTACGCAGACCTACGAGGAGAACTACCGCATTGCCGCCAAACAGATCGGCCCCGTGCTGGACGAACTGAAGGCCATCGCCCGCGAAGTGGAGGCCATCAACACAGCGCTGGAGCGCAGCGGGGCGCCGGCTACGCCGGGCCGGTGGCCGGAATGGAAGGGGTGAGGATATTCGGCAAGTAGCACAACATGACAAATTGGGTAACTACATCCCTCGCTGGGCGCAAGTGTTCAGCAACTTAAAAAACGACATGGCTCGCGAGCATTTTTGATGCGATGCGTGTATCTGCCAGTCTCTACTGGCGATTATGAAACGACGTGCAAAATAATGCAAGTCAGAGACTTGCAAACGCCGCGCATAGGGTCGAAGACCCTTGCGAGCCACGTTGCTTTTTAAAGTTGCCGAACACTTGCGCCTAGTAGGGTAATGCGGTATTGCGCGCCGGGAAACACATCTTAAATTTATAAAAATGTGTTCTTTCGATTGCCCACGGCGAGGTACGTGGCCTATTTTGCCGGAAAAGCGCATCCATGAAAATTGTCGTATCGCCCGTTCAGCAAGAAAATCAGACCCGAATTGCCGTAAAAAACCAGGAGTACGATCCTTCGTTTCCCGGCAAAATGAAGCAGATCGCCGGGGCACGTTGGTCGCCGGAGCAGCGCTGCTGGCACATCCCGTACGCGCCGGAATCGTGGGAAAAACTGAAGGAACTTTTTCCGGACGTTGAAATCGTACCGGCAGCCTCTCCGCAGCCACAGGGCATGCCGGAAAAAGCCGGATACCAGGAAGAACTCCCGCAAACCGCTCCCCCACCCCGCCCCGACAGCAAGCCGATAAACCCCGACCCGGCTATTTTGCGGCCTGATGCAGCCATAGGCATCAGCCGGTTGCCGGGCAACGAGCAGTATCTGGCCCTGCACCTGCCGCCGGATTTGGTGCCGCAGCACCTCCACTCGGTGAAAAACATACACGGGCGCC
>JAEUUV010000278.1 GCA_016787285.1 Saprospiraceae bacterium
CTAAAATCGTAAATCAACATGGCTAAATTTCGCCCCGGGGTCTTGCACGGCGCAGAAGTCACCGACCTCTTCAACGACGCACTTGAAAACCAATATGCCTTGCCGGCCGTGAACGTGATCGGTACCGACTCTGTGAACGCCGTGCTCGAAACGGCGGCAGCGGTCAAAAGCCCGGTCATTATTCAGTTTTCCAATGGCGGGGCAGCGTTTTTTGCCGGAAAAGGCCTGAGCAACGACGGCCAGCGGGCCGCCATTCTCGGCGGCATCTCCGGCGCGCAGCACATCCACACCCTCGCCGAGGCTTATGGCGTACCGGTGGTGTTGCACACCGACCACTGCGCTTTGAACATCATTGACTGGGTGAAGGGGCTGCTGGACGAGGGCGAGCGTTTTTTTGAAAAACACGGCTACCCGCTCTACAGCAGCCACATGCTTGATCTGTCGGAGGAGCCGCTGCATGAAAACATCGAAATCTGCCGCGACTACCTCGCCCGCATGGCGCCTTTAGGCATGACGCTCGAAATTGAACTCGGCGTGACCGGTGGCGAAGAAGACGGTGTGGATAATACCGACGTGGACTCCTCCCGCCTCTACACCCAGCCCGCCGAGGTGGCGTATGCGTACGAAACGCTGAAGCAAGTCAGCCCGCGTTTCACGGTAGCCGCTGCATTCGGGAACGTGCATGGCGTGTACAAGCCCGGTAATGTGAAACTTCAGCCCGTCATCCTGAAAAATTCGCAGGACTACATTCGCCAGAAATACGGCTTGTCGGAAGCCAAACCGGTGCATTTTGTTTTCCACGGCGGCTCCGGCTCCAGCCAGGAGGAAATCCGCGAAGCCATTTCCTACGGCGCCATCAAAATGAATATTGACACCGATATGCAATGGGCCTTCTGGGAAGGTATCCGGAACTATTACGAAGGCAAAAAAGGCTACTTGCAAAGCCAGATCGGTAATCCGGACGGCGACGACAAGCCCAACAAAAAATACTACGATCCCCGCGTGTGGCTGCGGGAAGGGGAAAAAACATTTGTGGCGCGCTTGAAGCAAGCCTTCGATGATTTGAACTGCATCGGGCGAAATGGTTAGAAGGTTTCTGGTTAGAAGCCATCCAACCAGAACCATCCAACCAGAACCATCCAACCAGAAACCTTCCAACCAGAAACCCCTTATGTTCGACACCACAAAAAAAATCGGAATCCTTGGCGGCGGTCAGTTGGGGAAAATGCTCTGTCTGGCTGCTTCGCCGTGGGATTTCAAAACCTGCATTCTCGATGCCGCGGCCGATTACCCTGCCGGCAGTGTTTGCTCGGAATTTACAGAAGGCAATTTCAACGATTATGCCGATGTGCTCGCGTTCGGGAAGGACAAAGATATTTTGACCATCGAGATCGAGCATGTGAACACCCAGGCGTTATATGAATTGGAGCGCCTCGGGAAAATCGTTCACCCGGCTCCGCGGGCATTAGATATCATCAAGGACAAGGGTTTACAAAAACAATTTTATCAGGACCATGGCATTCCGACTGCCCGGTTCGAGTTGTTCGATAGTGGTGCCGCACTGAAAGATGCAGTTTTGGCCGGCTCGTGGACCTTGCCATTGGTTCAAAAAAGCCGAATGGAGGGCTACGACGGGCGTGGCGTAGCCATTCTTCGCACCAAAGCGGATTTGGAGACCAAATTGTTGCCAGGGGCTTGTCTGGCAGAAGAGTTAGTGCCTGTCCGCACAGAAATCGCGGTTATCGCTGCCCGGAATGCCAATGATGAAGTAGCGGTATACCCTCCTGTGGAAATGGATTTCCACCCGGAGGCCAATCTTGTGGAAATGCTGGTGTGCCCGGCGCGTATCGCACCTCTGTTGGCCGCTGAAGCGGAAGCCCTGGCCGAGCGCGTGATCCGCGCATTTGATATTTGCGGGCTTTTGGCGGTGGAGCTGTTCGTCGCGGCGAATGGCGACTTGCTGGTAAATGAAGTGGCGCCCCGGCCGCACAACAGCGGCCACCACACGATTGACAGCGCCGAAACGAGTCAATACCAACAGCACCTGCGCGCGATTTGCAACCTGCCCTTAGGCAAAACCACCCAGCGTACACCCGCCGTAATGGTCAATTTATTGGGTGAACCCGGACACAACGGCCCTGTGCATTATGCCGGGGTAGGGGAGTGCCTTGCCATCGAAGGCGTGCACGTACATTTATACGGGAAGGCAATTACCAAACCATTCCGGAAAATGGGGCACGTGACCGTTACGGCCCAAACGCTTGATGGGGCTATCGAAAAAGCGAACCAGGTGCGGCGACTTTTGCGTGTAGTAAGTGTTTGATTTGGCTTTACTCCGGCACAAAATCCAGCGAGACGGAATTGATGCAGTAGCGTAGGCCGGTCGGCTTTGGGCCATCGTCGAATACATGGCCGAGGTGGCCACCGCATCGGGCGCACAGTACTTCGGTGCGTACCATGCCGAACGACTTGTCGGAGTGTTCGGCAACAAGACCTGGGGCAACAGGTTCCCAGAAAGACGGCCAGCCTGTGCCGGACTCAAATTTGGCTTTTGAGGCAAACAAGGGCAGTGCACAACCCCGGCAAGTGAAGGTGCCTTTTTGTTTAACCTTGAGCAAGTCGCCGGTGAACGCGCGTTCGGTGCCTTTTTGCCGAAGCACATCGTATTCCTTTTCGTTCAGGATTTTGCGCCATTCCGCATCCGACTTGTTCAGGCGTACCAGCTGCTTTTGAGCGTCATATTGCGGTGGGATAATCGTGTCGGACGCCGGCGAAAAACCGTTAGCGACGGCTGCTGCAGGTTCCTGATTGGGGGCGTGGCTTGACGAGAGATTGCAAGACCAGAAAGCAAAAAGCAGGATGAATAACATGGTAAGGACGGTTTTGTAATGTTTGCCGGCACAGGAAAACACAACCATTCCCCTGTTTGTTTTGGCACGATTTTGGCGATTTGATGACCGTTCCCTGAATTTATCCGACATTAATCCGCGTTTTTTTTAATCCAAAAACCAATTCGTTCACCCAATTCCGGGTACACAAAGGCGAATCGCCGGCGATATGTTGTGCGGGCAGGCCGGCATGGCCTGCCCGCATTTTTTGTAAAATAAGTGGCCGGTTAGTTGGGCATATCCCGCAGTTTGTCCGGTTTCGACACCACAATATTGCTGTCCCGAATATCAATTAGGCCCTCTGTTTTGAAGTCGGTCAGGGTTCTGATGACAGTTTCCTTGGCAGTGCCGGCAATGGCGGCGAGGTCTTCGCGAAGCAGGCTGATTTCCCGATATCCCTGATCGAACAGGTGCACAATGGCAGTAGCCACGCGCTTGCGTACGGAGTTGTAGGCTAAGTCTATGAGTTGTTGTTCCTGATCCACAACATGCCCGGCCAGTAGTTTGATGAACCGTGCGTTCACATCCCGGTTTCCGTAAACGAGCGTAAAAAAATCGTCCTTTGGAATCATCCGAATGGTCGAATCCTCCAGTACAGAGGCGCCTTCCGGATATCGGTCGCCGCTAAGAAGTGCCAGATAGCCTAAAAACTCGCCGGGTCCGGCAATGCGCAGGATCAGTTCCCGCCCGTCATCGTTGGTTTTGTACAGTTTGACACTGCCTTTTTCTATATGAAAAAGCCAGCGCGGCACGTCACCTTCTTGAAAAACCGGGTCTTTTTTACGGTAATGGCGCACCTCCCGGTTTTCCGAGAGGCGCTGAATGGCCTCCATAGCCTTTGCTTCATTGATGAAATGCTCAAGTCCGCCGCCGTTTTGTTTGCTCGAAGCAGCCCGTAGCCGTTCATTTTTTCGCAGTCTGGCCTCGATGGTTTGCAGCAGTAGGGTATCGTCGAATGGTTTGATGATATAGTCATCGGCGCCCAGTGACATGCCTTTTCGGAAGTCGTCTTTCTCTGCCAGAGCAGTCAGAAAAATGAACGGGACATCAGCGGTCTGTGCGTGTTTCCCCAGAATATGCAGCACTCCGAACCCGTCCAGTTCGGGCATCATCACGTCGCACAGGATGAGGTCAGGTCGGTCTGCAAGGGCTTTTTCCACACCGATTTTTCCGTTTTCAGCGGTTGTAGTTTGGTAACCGCTGAGGGACAATATTTCGGACAGGTTTTCACGCACTTCAAGATTGTCCTCAATGATCAATATTTTTTTCATGGGCATGCTGTTTCTCGGGGCCAAAAGTACAATTCCATGCAAGGAGTTCATATCACTGACGCAAATCATTTTGCCGGCTGTGTACGGTCATCCGATCAGCAGGGTGCGGCCGGGCATTTTTGCGTCGTACTCGTCAGTTGAGTATGCATTTTAACTACCCTTTTCACGATTAAATATCAGCAATATGAATGCCTACGCACCGATTTCATCGATCATGGTCACGGACTTGGTCACCATAAACCCCGACGAAAACCTGCTTGCCGTCAAAAAAATATTCGATGCGCATAGTTTTCACCACTTGCCGGTGGTGCGTTTCCGCAAAATTGTCGGCATCGTTTCCAAAACAGATTTTAATCATTTTACCGGTGGCATCAACCATGCCGGCGAAAACACCCACCTGTTGGAAAACACGAAAGTAGAGGATATTATGACCAAAGGGCTGGGGAAACTGGAGCCGGAAGACCGGATCAACGTTGCACTGGAGATTTTCAGCAAAAACTGGTTTCATGCCTTGCCGGTGGTGGAACATGACGAACTGGTCGGTATTGTCACCACGCAAGATGTAATCAAGGCGATTTTGAATGAAAAGCCCAAGGAGCCACACCTTGTTTACGAAAATCTGGATTAAGAAGAAGATTTCACTATTGGAACTCTTCCGCCTGAAGGGGCTTGTTTACACCTCAAACCGTTTTCAATTATGACCACGATTCAGATTTATGGAGGCGGCGATGCCAAAATGCAGGAGTTACGCAACAACGTGGCCCTTGCATTGGCCCAGTTTCCCGTGCAGGGGAACGTGGAGGAGGTGTCTGAATACAACCAAATACGAGCCAAAGGGATCGAACATCTACCTGCATTGGTGCTTGACGGAAATATCGTTTCAGAAGGGGCCGTCCCCTCGGTAGAGCAGATCAAGGAGATTCTTCGTAACCGTAACTTGTTGCGCAGTAAACTTTACAGATTGCAACGGATTATGGTGGCTGTGGATCTTAGTCCGGCATCCGAAAATGCGTTGCTTTTTGCCTGTCGTCTGGCGCACATGTTTGATGCAAATCTGGAAGTGGTGTATGTGATGGACAGTATTTTTGAAGGTACACGACCGTCTCCTTCCGGGTTTCTTTCAAGTTATCGTAAAACTATGCAGGATGAGGTGGATGCTTTTGTGAAAAAAGCCACGTTAGCGAGCAATGTAGAGTGTATTCCGGAATCCGAGCAAAGGAATTCAGATCCCGAGCCAGGGAAAAATGTTCCGCGTTTACGTACACACATTGCATTCGGTTTTCCGGAAGAGGTTCTGGGGCGCCTTACAACAAAGGCGGATTTGCTGGTAATGGGCACAACAGGGCGCGGTAATCTAACGCGAAAACTTTTTGGATCGGTTAGCATAGCCGTTTCAAAAAATGCACAGTGTCCGGTATTACTGGTGCCGCCCCAAACTCAAATGCCCGGATTTGAAAACATTTTGTACGCCAGCAACTTTGAATCGCTGGATCCGCTGACGGTCAAGCAGACAGTGGCATTTGCGCGCCATTTCAAGGGGCAGTTGCACTTTGTCCATGTAGGGCATGCAGGGGAGTCGGGGGAAGAACTGGAGAAAAAGTTGTTTGAGATCAACTATGTCTATGCAGATCCGGCCATGCCCTTTGTTTTCAGTAAAATCATAGGCGATGACGTGGTCGGCAGTTTGCACGAATACGCATATGAAAACCGTATTGACTTGTATGTTTTTGTGACGCATCGGCGCTCATTTTGGGAGGAGTTGTTGCACCACAGTATTTCCAAGGAAATGCTGTTGCATACCAGTTCCCCGGTGTTGATTATTCATGCTGATGCCGATACGGCGCAATAACTTGCGGCGAACAATTTTTAATGACGGGTGTTCAAAGCCGCAGGTGTACATCGCCGTGTCGCTAAATGACAACAACTGAACAGCCGGATCAACTGGCGCCCAAATCCACGCTGGTGGAGGGCCGTGATTACTACCTTGAGAAAGGGTATTTGGTTTTCACAGAATATTTCCTGCGCCAACGGGGGAAGTGCTGTGGTAGCGGATGTCGGCATTGTCCGTATCGGAAAAGCAAAGTTCGCAACGATTAAATCTGTCAGTTAAATTTAATTGGGCCTAAAACGGCTATGGGCGTTCCCACCGATCCATGCGGACAACGGGTTTCGGGTATCCATTCATACCAAATCTGGTACGGTCTCCCGTACCGATCAAATCGGGACGGTGGATCATGTCGCCCGGCATGTTTTTCAACTCCGGGCACCAGATACGCACATATTCTCCTGACGGGTCGTAGGTGCGAGCCTGGGTAAGAATGTTGAAATAGCGGTCTTCCCGTGGGTCGCTGCCTACTCCGGCCACATAATTCCAGTTGCACCAGTTGGAGCAGGGGTCATAGTCAAGCAACAGGGATTCAAAATACTCGGCGCCCATTTGCCAGTTTACCTTAAGGTCTTTGACTAAAAAAGAAGCCGCATTTTGCCTCCCGCGGTTGCTCATCCAGCCTGTAGCGTTCAGTTCGCGCATATTGGCGTCAATGAACGGAACGCCTGTCCGCCCGTCCGCCCAAGTCTGAAAAAGTTCGACGTCGTTTTTTAAGTGCCGTTGCGGTTTACTCTGTGGGCCGCCTTTCAGGAAAATACGGTTACCGTGTTTTTTCCCCATCAGCCTGAAAAAGTCGCGCCACAGCAGTTCGAAAAACATCCAGTAGGTGCTTTCATTGCTCACGCGTTCCTGCTCGTAGCGCTTGATTTCGTGGTAAATATATTTTGGCGACAAGCAACCTGCCGACAGCCATGGGGAAAATTTGGAGGAGTAATTGCTGCCAATCAGGCCGTTACGGGTTTCTTTGTAGGTTGCTACTGCATTGGAATCCCAAAGGTAATGTTGCACGCGGGCTATCCCCTCCGTTTCACCGCCTTTGAACTGTAAAACGGCGCATTGATCCTGCTCAAAAGGTTGGTAGCCCAGTACCTCCAGGGTCGGCATGTTTCCCGTTTCCAACTCCGAAGGCAGCGCAGGCATCGCTTCGGGTGCAGGCAGGGGAGGCCGTACAGGCGTAATGTGCTCATTTTCCTTGCGAAATTGCGTGAATGTGTCGGGCATGTGTTGCACCGGCACCGGCAAATCCTGCGTGTGGTAGAGCATTTTGCCCCGGCTGTACAACAACTCCACGCCGATACTCCAGAGTTTTTGTTCGAGCACATCCTGCACCAATACCTCTTCGTAAGTGCGCTCCCGGTTGCACAAAACCCAGGAGGCTTTGATTTCCCGCGCGATTTCCGGAATGATATACTCGGGCTTGCCGATACGTACGATCAGGTTTGATCCGATTGCTCGAAAGTTCGCTCGCAGATTTTCCACACTTTCCAGCAGAAATTTGGCTCGGTACTTGCCGGTTTTGGGAAAGCCAAATCGGGTTTGCCCTTTAAAAACCCGTTCATCAAATACATATACAGGCACCACCTCATCGGCCATACGTAGAGCGGTGGTCAGCGCCTCGTTGTCGTGCAGGCGTAAATCTTGTCGGAACCAAATCAAAGCGCAGCGTTTCATAAGCAGTCCCTATAACCGAAGAATAAAGCCATTGTTCGCGGTATGCCCACGGGTAAACCCCTGGGCTGGTCATAAATTCCGGGCGAACCCGAGGCAGTTGATAAAGCAAAGCCAGCCAGAAACCCTCCAACCAAAAACCCTCCAACCAAAAATTACCCATACATTTGTGCGTCCCGTTTCAAAAGATAGTCTCTCCGCTATACTAAGTTTGGCAAAACGACTGTTTTAGTCGTGCATTCGCCTGACACTTAGGGTGTTCTGTTTTTACACTATCCACGAATGCCTGAACGAAACTGATTTAACCGAAATTGAACTTTGTTATGAACTATTCCCTATCTCTGGTCGGTCGTATTCTTGCTATTGGTTTTTGCACTGCAAGCAATCTGGAGGCCCAAACGAATTTGCAGGAAAGCCTTGCCCGCGCCGACAAACAATTCGATCTCTACGCGTACAACCTTGCACTCAACTCGTACGATCAAATCCTTAAAGAGCAGCCAAACAACACACATGCCCTGGCGCGCATCGGCGATTGCCACTTTCAGTTGAATCGTCCGCAGGAGGCACTTTCCTGGTACGACCGGGCGGTAGTGCTCGGGAACGTTACTCCAGAAATTTTGCTGCGTTACGGCAAGGCGCTGATGTACACGGGTGATTATTACGGCGCAAAAAAATGGTTTTTGCAGTATGCGACCTCCAATCCGGCAGTTGGGCAGCATTTTTCTCAAATGTGTGATTTTGCCCTTCAGGCAGCCCGAAAAGACGGTATTTTTTCGGCTCTGAACGAGCCGCTTAGTACTCCCGCTTCCGACTATGCACCAACTTTTTACGGGGATAAAATTGTTTTAAGTTCAGCCCGGACGGATATCAAACGCAAAACAACCGCCAAGACGAGTTCCGATTGGACAGGCAGTGCATACAACCAACTCTATGTAACGCAACGCGGATCCGGCGATGTGGCCTACCTCCAAAACCCGGCGTTTTTGCACGATGATCTGCAAAACGATTACAACGAAGGCCCCGTCAGTTTTTCCGCAGACGGCCGCCGGGTTGCGTTTTGCCGAAATAACTTTATTGACGGTACCCGGCAAATTGCTGAAAAAGGCGTGAATCTGAGTTTGCACATTGCCGATGTCGTGGACGGCAAATGGGTCAACGAGCGTGCTTTCCCCTACAACGGCTCCGATTTTTCAACCGGGTATCCGTGCTTTTCACAGGACGGGAATTCGCTGTATTTCGCCTCCACGCAGGAGGGCGGCTTCGGAGGCTGGGACATTTTTGTCTCTACCTGGAACGGAAACGCCTGGAGTGTGCCGCGCAACCTTGGCGCACCGCTTAACACCGCCGGCAACGAAGTAACGCCGTTTTTCGACGGCGAAAACCTGTATTTCTCGTCCGACTGGCACAACGGCGTCGGGGGCATGGACGTGTTCCGGGCAGAAATGGACGGTAACAACATCTCGGGTATTACCCACCTCGGCACCGGGATCAACTCCTCCCGGGACGACTACGGTTTTGTGTTCGATCCGAAAACAAACACCGGCTACCTGACCAGCAACCGCCCTGAAGGCCGGGGAAATGAAGACATTTGGCAGGTGCGCAAAAAAGTGGATGAATTCGTCATTCTGGTTACCGATCCCCAGAAGACGCCATTGGCCGGCGCCGACATTGACTTTTCAGCCTGCAATGCAGGGTTTAAACAAACGGATGCCGGCGGACGATACTCCTTTGCCGTTGCCGCCGGAAAAGTAGATTGCCGGGTGACTGTCCGCAAGGAGGGCTACCGCCCACTCGTACTGCCCATCCAATCGTCGGGAGAAAAAAACCTCACGGCTGTGCTGATGCCGGAGTATGGCACAACTCCACCGCAAACGACACCTGCACAACCGGATGTTACTGCTCCGCAAACCTATAGCACCACCGGCACCGTCCCGGTACAAAGTGGAAAAATTGAAAAATACACGATCTATGTGAGCGACGATCAGGGCCGTGCGCTGCCGGCTGCAGCCCTTAACCTGACCACTTGCGGCCTGGGCACGCTCTACACCGACGTAGCCGGAAAAGGCTCGTTCTACTTTCCGGTGGGCACCACTTGCAACATGATCGTTCAAAAAGACGGCCTGGAAGATGTGGTCATTCCGATACACAGCCAGACGAGCCGCGAAATTTCCATCACCATGAGCGCCGACAAACGCACCAAATTTTCCGGCCTCGTGTACGATAATAATACCCGCCAAGTGGCTCATGCCGTAATTATCACCGCTAAAAGCCGGCAAAGCGGGCACGAATCGCTGGCTTCCACCAACACCACCGGGCGGTACTCCCTCTGGCTGCGACCCTACCAAACCTACGATATCACGTACACGAGAGACGGGTATCTGAACTTTGTAAATGCGGTTCAGACGGAACGCTATTCCCCGATCGAACTGGAACTGGCTCCTGTCGGCATTCAACCAATGGCCGCAACCCCTGCTACATACAGCACGACGCCCGCCTCTGGAGGTATGATATCGTTGGCTGAACTGGAAAAAACGCCCGCACCCACGACGAGCAAAGTGGATGGGTACGCCATCCAGTTGTCTGCCGACAAGGAAAACTACACCGACGTTGAACTGCGCAAGTACGATACCTATGCGGAACGCGGTAATATTTACACCGTGAAGGAAGGCCAGTACTACAAACTCCGCCTCGGGGTGTATCCGACCAAAGAAAAAGCCGAGGCAGCGCTATCCAAACTTGTTCCGACGCCCAAAGACGCCTTCGTCGTGCGTGAAAACCAGGCTACGCAGAACATGCTCGTAGATGAAACGGCAACCAAAGGTGTGGAAACTGCTCCGGCTATGTACACTACGCCGTCCTCGTCGAATCTTCGGTTCGCGGTGCAGGTGGCTTCGTTCCCGACCGGAAAACCGATTCCCCTGGCAGATTATTCCAACCTGAGTTCGCTCGGCACCACGTATGTACAGCAGGAAAACGAACGCGCCCGGGTACGCGTAGGCGCTTGGGAATCCCACGAAAAAGCAGAGGCTGTGCGTGCGGAGGCTATGCGGTTGGGATACAAAGACGCGTTGATCGTGACGGAAAAAGTTGAAAATGCACCTGTGGAGTCGGCTACACCGACCATACCTGCGCCCAAGAGCGTGTTTACACCAATTTCGACAACTCCGGTACAGTATTCCACCACAGGAGGGGCGACTCCAACTCCTGCTCCGGCTGCCACAGCAAAATTTCATGTCCGGATTTGTGCTTTGGATGAACCGTACAGTTTTGATCAGAAAAAAGTAGAAGGTCTCGGCGGCGCAATCGAACGCTGGCCCATTGGCGACACCCAAAAGATTGCCATCATGCTCACCGGGTTCACAACTCCTGATCAGGCAATTTATGCTACGGACAAAATTCGGGCACGAGGCTTCCCGGATGCCTACATCATCGCTGAAGAAAATGGCCGCATGAGCAAGTACCGGTATTGATTCCGGTAAAAAAAAATTTTCAAACAAGGCAGCGAACCACCCTGCACGCCCGTTTTGGGGAATATTTCCGGTGCCGATCAAGTCGGCGCCGCCCTGAACAAAAAGCAGAAAGTAGGTTTTTTAGTTGGTTTTGTTTGTTGCAAAAGGCGCGCTGACAGTGCGCCTTTTGTTTTTTCTTCAAAATCGAACGGAGGCTTTACCGGAAACCCTCACAAACCCTCCGTTATATTTGCCGCCGAAATGCGCGTATTCACAGACCTTAAACAACTTCCTGCGTTCCGAAATGCGGTTCTAACTATAGGCTCCTTCGACGGGGTTCATGCCGGCCATTGCCGGATACTGGAACGCGTCCGGGCGTTGGCCCAAAACCACCACGGCGAAAGCATCGTGCTTACTTTCGAGCCGCACCCGCGCGTAGCCTTGCACCCGGACGACACTTCTTTCAAATTGATCACTACGTCGGCGGAAAAAATCCGGCTACTCGAACAATGCGGCGTGGACAATGTGGTACTGGTACCGTTCACCGGAGACTTTTCCCGGCTAACTGCTCAGGAGTACGTGGAGGATTTTCTCATCCGGCATTTTCAGCCGGTGTGTTTGGTGATCGGTTACGACCATCGTTTCGGGGCTAACCGCAGCGGCGATATCACGTTTCTTCGCCAATACGAAGCCGACGGACGTTTTTCTATCGTGGAAATTCCGGCACAGGAAGTGGATGACATGGCTGTCAGTTCTACAAAAATTCGCAAAGCACTGGAAGTCTGCGATATCTCCTTGGCCAACCGCCTGCTTGGACACCCGTTTTCATTTGCCGGCACCGTCGTCGTCGGCGACCGGATTGGCCGGACAATCGGTTTTCCCACTGCCAATATTCAGGTGGATGATCCGCACAAACTCATCCCGCCAAACGGGATTTATGCGGCGCGGGTGCGGGTCAATCCGGCTGACAAGAACAGGGTTGGGGCCATGCTGTACATTGGCCGACGGCCAACAGTGGCGAATTCCGGCAAGGTTTCCATCGAAGCGCATCTGCTCGATTTTACAGGCGAATTGTATGGGAAAAACATCGAAGTCGAGGTGCTGGATTTTATCCGGGCCGACAAAAAACTCGATGATCTGGATGCTTTGCGTACACAAATCGAAGCCGACAAGGTGGAGATTCTCAGGCGGCTGCAAACCCGTGTGGCGGTCGTCATTCTCAATTTCAACACGCGCAAACACCTGCAAACATTTCTGCCTTCGGTAGTGGCGAATAGTCCGGGCGCACGAATAATTGTAGCCGACAACGGCTCGCCCGATGATTCAGTGGCTTTTTTGCAAGCGCACTACCCGGATGTAGAAGTGCTTGATTTGAAAAAAAATCACGGTTTTGCGCAGGGCTACAACGAAGCGTTGGCCCGTGTGGAAAGCGATTTTTACGTCATTCTGAATTCCGACGTGGAGGTTTGTCCCGGCTGGTTGGAACCGGTGCTTGCCGCCATGCAGGCGAACCCGAAAATCGCAATTGCCCAGCCAAAAATTCTCGCCTGGAGCGAAAAGCAGCGGTTTGAATACGCGGGCGCTGCCGGAGGCTGGATAGACTACCTCGGCTATCCCTTCTGCCGGGGGCGTATTTTCAGCCAGAACGAAGTAGACGAAGGGCAGTACGATACGCCTCAGGAGTGTTTCTGGGCCGCGGGTGCGGCATTTTTTATCCGTGCGGAGTTGTACCACGCATTCGGCGGTTTCGACGGCGACTATTTTGCCCACAATGAGGAAATTGACCTGTGCTGGCGCCTGAAACGCGCAGGATATTCAATCTGGAACTTCCCGCAATCGGTAGTTTTCCACCTCGGCGGCGGCACATTGGAGTATGAAAACCCGCGCAAGGTGTTCCTGAATTTTCGGAACAGCCTGTTCACACTACTGAAAAATGAACCTGCGGGCAAACTTCTTTGGCTCATTCCGGCCCGGTTCCTGCTTGACGGACTGGCCGGCGTACGGTTTTTTCTCAAAGGTCAGTTTCGGGCCATTTGGGCTATCGTGCGCGCGCATTTTTCATTTTACCAAAATTTCGGACACACGCTGCGCAAACGACGCGAGGGAAACCGCATCGTCGAGAGCCGGCGGATCGGCCCGAACAATACCCGTGGCATGTACCGCGGGAGCATCGTATTTGCCCACTATGCCCGCCGAATCAAACGCTTTTCAGATCTGTTCGGTGGACGCCAATAGCAGCGACATGCTCGTCGTCACCATATCGCCCACATTCCTGCCAGAAAAGCACTATGCCTGCACTGTCCTCCTGGGCGAACTACTTGGTGTGGCCTGGGAAATATGTGTCCGACCCGGCGAGGAGCACTACCGCATAGAATTACCCAACGGCGCGACGCTGACGGTGGAAGATCATTTCTGGGGCAAAATATCCGAAACGACCGGCCTGAGTGCTGCACTTGTGCCCGATGCTGCTGTGCGAATGCCGCACCCATACGCACCCGGCGACGATCTGGCCGGCGTGTACGGGAGACTGTTTTTTGCCGAATCGAATCGGGAAATAACCTGTGGGCTGGACCTTTTCGCGTCGGCTTTTTTCATGCTAACCCGCTGGGAAGAACATGTGCGGCCCGAACGCGACGCCTTCGGACGTTTTCCGGCGGCGGCTGCCTTGGCCGTGCGGGCAAATTTTCTCGACCGACCGGTCGTGCATGAGTACGCGGAGCTGCTTCGACAAATGCTCGTCCGGCTCGGCTACCCGGCGCCCGAACCCGTCCGAAAAACGCGGCTGCACTTGTCGCACGATGTGGACCACCCGCGACTGTGGTGGACGGCAGCCGACCGCCTGCGCACACTGGGCGGCAGTTTGTTGCAGCGAAAAAGCATTCGGGAAGCGACCTGGTGGCTTCGCAATCACTTTTTTGATCCACACGATCCATTCGACATTTTCGAAGACTGGATGGATTTTTCGGAGAAAAACGGTCTGGTGTCGCATTTCAATTTTCTGGGCGAACGACCCCTCGCGGCAGATTGCCCGTATTCCCTCCAGCACCCGTTTGTAAAAAAACTGATCCACAGAATTGCGGAACGCGGCCACGTGGCGGGTTTTCACCCCTCGCGGGAAGCGCATCGCGACGAAGTAGTTTTTGTGCATGAACTGGAATCCTTGCGGCGTGTGTGTCCACTACCGGTAACGACCGGGCGGCAGCATTACCTGTGTTTTTCGCCGCCGGAAACCTGGCAACGCTGGTCGGATGCGGGGATGGCCTGGGACAGCACCCTCGGCTATCCGGAAGCGGAGGGTTTTCGCTGCGGAATGTGCCGCGATTTTCCGGTCTTCAATTTTTTGACTCGGGAAGTCCTGCCTTTGCGCGAAAAACCGCTCATAGCCATGGACATTACGCTGGCGCAATACCGCAGATACACACCCGAACAGGCGCTTGAGCGGCTTTTCCATTTGCGCCGGCAGGTGGACAAACACGGCGGGGAGTTTGTGCTGCTATGGCACAATTCATCCTGGAACACGTTTTTCTGGAAAGACTGGCGCCCGGTGTACGAAACTTTTGTGTCGAAGTGAGACCGGACTTACCGCCGTCCCGACAATGCAAGTGCTACCCAGCCTCCGATAAAACACAGCCCCCCCAGCGGCGTGACCGGTCCCGCCCATCCCACAGGGAACGGCAACAAATGCCGGCAGGCCAGCAGGTATAGCGAGCCTGAAAAACAGACAATCCCTGCGGTGAATAACCAGGCGCTCCATTTCAGCGATCTGCTCACGCCCCCCTGGCGCTCCAGGAGCAAGCCTACAGCGAGTAGTGCCAGCGTATGGACAAACTGGTACGACACGGCTTTTTCATAAATATCGAGTTGATAGGTATCGAGGTGCGGTTTAAGCCCGTGAGCCCCGAAGGCTCCGAGAGCAACGGCAAGGGCGCCGAAAAGCGCTGCCCGGCGATAAATTTGGTGCTGCATGGCTTTGCAAGTTGACAATTAAAGGTCAGATTTTGTGCTGCAAAAATGGTCAGCGGAAAACTCTTTGGTAACATTGCAGCGCTAAATCTTTATCCGTGTCCATTTTTTTTCAGCGTTTGAGTTGGCGCGTCGCTGTGCCGTTGTTGTTGGTGCTTGGTGGCGTTATGTGCTGGTTGTTTTCCCGGCGGAGTTTCGACGTGCTCCACGCCGTTCCGGAGCAGTCGGCCCTTGTTCTGCTGTTTTCGGGAACCGAGCAGTTAACTGCTATTTCGTCCGGGAGAGGGCGGGTGCTTGCCGACCTGAGTGTGCTCCGGGTACTCCGAGCCGATCTTGACCAGGTCATGGCGCTACTCCCGGACGGCACTGAAAACGCCGGGAGGCTTCGACTCGCGGCATCGTTTAGCCTGAACCCCAACGACAGCCTGCACCCACTCCTGGTACTGGATTTGGGCAGTCCGGACCTTGCCGCTCGCCTGGTTGAATCAATTTCCGAAAAGGCTAAAATCAGTTCATCTGTTTTCCGGAGCAACGAGATTTTTACCGTGGAAACACCAGGAAAAGCCCGTTTTGCGCTTGCCTCCAATCGGAATCTGGTGTTTTTGTCACAGTTCTCCTATTTAGTCGAGAATGCACTGGCGCAAGCCGGCAAACGCGATTCGTGGTGGCTGGAACAAGCCAACCGGTCGGATGCGTCTTTTCGCATCGTTCTACGTTCGGGAACATTGGCCGAACGGCTGAAAGGATATATGGCGCCGGAGTGGGAATATTTGCCGGGCCGGTTGGCCGAAGCATACAGTTCCATCGTATTGGGTTTTGATGGAAAGAAATGGCAAGTGTCGCTGCAAGCACACCCATCCCGTCGGGAAATTTCAGGCGGACAATTGCCATACGCGCACATTGCCGCGATTGTACCCGACAACACCGCCTTCATGTCGTGGTCGGCTGCCCGGGAGTTTGGAAGTATCGGAAAGCATTTTTCCAACGATGCGAATTCTCTGGATTTCAGCCGTAGCATCACTCCCTGGGCGGGAAAAGAGGCTGCCTGGGTGCTCACCGAACCGTATTCGCCTGGCATGCGCGACGAAAGGTTTTGGGTTTGCTCCATTCGGGATGCCCATGTAGCCCAACGTAGTCTGGATGAATACGGCGAGCGGACCGGGCTTTTGCAACGTTACGTCTACCAAACGTTTGAAATACGGCAGTTTCTGAGCCGTTCCCTGCTTGCGCCTTTGCTTCACGGAACCACAACAGGATTCCAAAATCCGGCCTGCGTGTTGCTTGACGGGTACGCCGTTTTTGGGGCTAGTCCCGCTGCGTTGGAGCGTTGGATTGACAAGTATGTGGTGAGCCAAACTCTGACAAACCAGCCGGACTACCTGCTTCTGGCTTCGCAAATGCAAGCCGTATCGGATCAGTTTGTCCTTTTTAATGCCGCCTACACTTCATTGCTCGCCCGGCATCTACTGCATCCTGCAAAGGCGCTTGCTTTGCAGGATGATATGGTGCTCCTGCAAAATACAGGTTTGTTCGGGCTGGAACTGCGCGAAGACGGGGCTGGAGCATTCGTCAACCAGTCGAGCAGTACATCTGCCTCTGCCGCCGGTATTTTGTGGAAAATTCCGCTCGACGGACAGGCGATCACACAACCGTTTCTGGTGCCGGCTACCCAGCCCGGGCAGGAGTCAACTGTACTGATTCAGGATGAGCAGTTCCAGTTGTACTGCCTGACTGTGAACGGCGAACTCCTCTGGCGAAAAAAACTGGATCGGCCAATACAGTCGGCGGTACATGGTATTGATTTTTTTGGAAATGGCGGGGTGTGTTATCTGTTTAACACGGCCTCTGACTTGTGGATTCTCGACCCGGAAGGGCGTGAAGCAGCCGGCTATCCCCTTCATTTGCAATCCCTCGCGACAAACGGAGTAACTGCGGTGAACTTTAATAACGAGCAAAAGTATGGTCTGTTTATCGCCTGTGCCAACGGCAACCTGTACGGCTTCGATCCGTATGGGCGACCGCTTCCCGGCTGGAATCCTCAAAGCGGAACAGGGCCGGTGCGGCACCCGCTTATTCATGTTAAAAGCGAAACAAAAGACTATCTGGCGGTAATCAGTCTGAACGGTCAACTGTCCGTATTCAATCGAGTCGGGGTGCCACATCTTGCTCCGCTGAAACTGGATGGGGACTTTTCCTCCAGTTCCCTCCAATTTGAAGCAAGTGCCGATAGCCGGCGAATTGTGAGTATGAATACCTCCGGAAAAATTTGGGTCTGTAATCTTGGGGGGCAAACCATTCAGCATGACTTGAACTCGGGACAAGACAAACACTTTCTGGTGTTTGAGGCATTGTCTGGAGGGGGGCAAAAAGGGTTCGCAGTGTTGAGCGGCAAATCGCTCATGCTATATAAATACGAGAATAATTCACCTTTTAAATATGCAACACGGACGTTCCTGGATTCCCAGGATACCCTGTTTGCAACGGGATGGCCCGGCCGGCTTGGCACGGTAAATCGGTCTAAACGGCAGATTTATTTGACTGCCGGCAACGGCGAAATACCCCTCGGCTTTCCGCTGGCCGGTACCACCCCTTTTGTCCTGTATCAACCGGCATCCGACCGAAAAACCCACGTCGTGATTGTCGGCAACGGCGCAAGCATTTGCGCATACAGGGTGCTGAAATGACCGGAAAAGCCCTTGTTTGAAAAAAAGCAAAAAAAATGCGGGGATTCGCGGGATAATTATTGATCTTTCGCCGCTTTTTACTGCTCAAACAAAATTTTCCCGCTTATGAAACAATCATTACTGCTTCTGCTCTTTGTATTTACCATGCATTTTGGCGCCAATGCGCAAATGGCGAACGGCAGTGTCGCACCGAATTTCACCGTAGTCAGTATTACCGGCCAATCGTACAACCTGTACAATTTGCTGGACTCGGGCTACACCGTTTACATTGACTTTTTTGCTACCTGGTGCGGCCCCTGCTGGAACTACCACAGCACACATGCTTTGCAAGAGCTGTGGGAGCAATACGGCCCTTCCGGCACAGGGGAGGCTTTTGTTTTCGGGATCGAAGGCGATTGCCAGACAAATACCCAATGTATTACCGCCTCGCCGGGTTGTAACGACCCCAACAATCAGGGAAACTGGGCGAATGGTGTCACGTACCCTTTGGTAGATAACTGCTCAATTCGATCCTTGTACCAGGTCGCCTATTACCCCACGATTTACATGATCTGTCCTGCAGACAAGAAAATTTATGAGGCTGGTCAGCAAGGCCCTTCCGGGCTTTGGGCTGCTCGCGAAGCAAACTGCCCGCCGTTAGTCGTAACAGCTCTTGTCAATAATGTGAACAACACCATTTGCTACGGCAGCAATACCGGTTCTATTGATATTTCGGTATCCGGTGGTACCGGGCCGTACACCTACAACTGGTCAAATGGAATGCACACGCAGGATTTGAATAATATTCCTGCCGGCACGTATGCCTGCACCATCACCAATGCTCAGGGCTGGACCGGCGAAACCGGTGACATTACGGTGGAAGACCCGCCCTCCCCGCTTACGCTGACATTGGTTGAAACCACGCCGGTAGGTTGTAACGGAGTTTTCGGCAGCATTGAAGTAGATGGTAACGGCGGCTGGGGCGACCTGAACTTCAACTGGAATAACGGGATGTCCGGCAATTCTATCCAGGGATTGAATGCCGGCTCTTACACGTGCACAGTAGTGGATAACAGTGGTTGCACCAAAACACTGAACACTGTTCTGGCCCCGGCTTCGTATCCGGTGGCTTCGATTGCGGCACCCGGAGTTGTCACCTGTGCAACACCGAACATCCAGTTAAGTGCCACTGCATCCGGTGGATTTAGTGGTTCATACAACTACTCCTGGACGGCTTACAACGGAGGAAATATCGTTTCCGGAGCAAATACACCCACACCAACGGTGAATGCAGCAGGCAACTACACCGTTCAGGTATCTGATGCCGTGACCACTTGCTCGGGATTTTCCACAGTGGTCGTGACGGCCAACACGGCACAACCCTCCTCGGAGGCAGGCCCGGCCATGACGGTGACCTGTGCGGTACCTACTACCGAACTTGATGGCAGCGGTTCGGTGGGAAATAATATCACCTACCAGTGGACAGCCTCCAATGGTGGCCATATCGTTTCCGGCGCCAATTCACTGACACCGGTGGTGGACGCTGCCGGCAACTACACGCTCGTGGTAACCAATACAACAAACGGGTGTACTCAGAGCGACATGACCTCCGTAACGGGCAACAACATTCCTCCAACCGCTCAGACAACCGGTGGAACGCTAACCTGTGCAGTAAATTCAGTCCCTCTCAGTGCCACCACCAATGCCAACGACCCGGAATTTGAATGGACCGGCCCCAATAATTATGAGTCCTCTGAACAGAACCCGACGGTGGTAGCAGCAGGCGAATACCTGCTTGTGGTGAGTGATCCGACCACCGGCTGTACCAATACCTCTGTGGCTACGGTTGTTTCCAATACCACGCCCCCCGGAGCAGATGCCGAGGGCGGCACCATAACCTGTACGCTAACGACCATCGTGCTGCAGGGAGAGGCCACCTCCAGCGATGCCACATACGCCTGGACCGGCCCCAACGGTTTTGAAAGCGACCTGCAAAATCCTTCCGTTGGCGCTATAGGCAACTATAGCCTGATTACCACCGATACCATCAATGGATGCACGTCCACAGCATCGGCAGTTGTAAACGAGAATACTACCCCGCCAACCGCCGCTGCCGCCACACCGGGTAACCTGAATTGCAATGTCAACCAATTGGTTCTCGACGGTAGCGCGTCTTCGCAAGGGCCTAACATGGCCTATGCCTGGACGACCGCGAACGGCAACATTGTTTCCGGCGCCAATACCACCACACCAACGGTGGACGCAGCAGGAACTTATTCCTTGCTGGTGACCGACGCCGAAAATGGCTGTACGTCAACTGCATCTACAACTGTCATTCAAAATGTGCCGGTTTCGGCTACGTTCGATGATGTACTCCATGTGCTTTGCAACGGGGGAAATAACGGTACGGCTACCACCATTCCGGCAGGAGGAAACTCCAGTTACGAATACCTGTGGAGCAATGGAGAATCCACTTCGACCATTTCCAATCTGGCGGCCGGTACGTATACCGTGGTAGTTACTGATGGCGATGATTGCTCCGCCACGGCTTCGGTAGAAATCACGCAACCGTCGGTAGTTTCATCCAACGCTTCTGCTACACCGCAATCTGCTGCAAACGTGAACGACGGCACGGCTACGGCCAATCCCTCGGGCGGTACCGGCGATTTCGGGTATGCCTGGAGCACCGGCGAAACGACTCAGACTATTGTCGGGCTGGCGCCGGGCAACTACACTGTGATCGTGACGGACGACAATGGTTGTACTGCCCAGCAAACGGTCATTGTAAACGCATTCAACTGCACCATCGAAGCCTCGGTTTCGGGCACTGACATCTCCTGCTTCGGGGCAAATAATGGTACGGCTACTGTCAACCTCGCCGGCGCAAACAATCCGGTGACGTTCATCTGGAGCAATGGCGCCAACACCGCCGAACTGTCGGATTTGGCTCCCGGCACCTACACGGTGGAAGTCGTGGACAATACCAACTGCGCGGACGTACAGCAGGTTACCATTACAGAACCGACAGAACTTGTGGCCAATGCAACCGCAACCGGCGAAACCGCTCTCGGCGCCAACGACGGTACCGCAACCGCAGTGCCTGCAGGAGGCGTCGGCGCTTATTCCTATACCTGGAGTAATAACGAAACAACTCAGACAATCACCAACCTGGCCCCGGCGACCTACACCGTTACCGTGCAGGACGAAAACGGCTGCACGGATGTGCAAATCGTGGTGGTGAATGCGTTCAACTGCGCCGTAACGGCACAACCTGCCGCGACTCCGGTGGTTTGTTTCGGGCAAAACAACGGTACCATGTCCGTCAACCTGAGCGGTGGAGCCGAACCGTACACCTACAACTGGAGCAACGGTGAAACAACGCCGACGATCTCGGGACTCGCTCCCGGTACGTACACGGCTTCGGTAACTGATGCAAACGGCTGCGGGGCAAACGTCGAAGGCCAGATTACTGAACCGGCTCTGCTGGAAATTGCATCTGAATTGAGCCATCCGGCCTGCGCCGATGAGGCCTCCGGCAGTATCGAAACGAACGCAATCGGCGGCGCCGGTAACTACTCCTTCGCCTGGAGCAATGGTGCAAACACCAACAACATCGCCAACCTGAATGCCGGCACCTATGATCTGGTGCTGACGGACGGAAATGGCTGCTCCACCACGGCATCGTACACCCTGACGGTTGCCGACAATCAAGCCCCGCAAATTGCCGCACAAAATGCTACGCTTGAACTTGGCGCGAGCGGTATCACAATTGCCACCATGCAAACGCTCGGAGCAAGCGCCACCGACAACTGCGTGGTTGCCGGTGTGGTTATTGAACCCAACACGTTTGATTGTTCGAACATTGGTGAGCAAGCCGTCACCATCACCGCTACCGACAATGCCGGAAATACCGCAGTTTCAACCATTACGGTGACTATTGTGGACAATACTCCTCCGACGGTAACCTGCCCTGCCAACATTACCCAATGCTGGTACGACAATACCGTTTCGTACAATGCTCCCGTGGCGCAGGACAACTGCCTGACCGAAAACAACGGCGAGTGGAAACTCCTGGAGGGTTTGCCCAGCGGCTCGGAATTCCCGGCAGGCGAAACTGTTCAGACCTACTCGTATACCGACGGTAGCGGCAACTCCGGCACTTGTTCCTTCTCGGTTATAATTGGCACACCGATTCAGATGGCACCGCCAGTTGTCACCCACGACCAGAACAACCAGGGCCTTGGTGCAATAGACATCACGGTCGCAGGAGGCTCCGGCCCGTACACCTTTGCGTGGACTAATGGAGCAGGACAGATTATCGGTAATACCGAAGATTTGTCCGGTTTGTCGGCAGGCACATATTTCGTAGAGATCAAAGATGCCAACGGCTGCGTGTTGTCAAACGAAGGCATTGTGGTGGACAACACCTCAAATGCAGTGGAACCGACCTGGTTGCATGGTGCAACATTGCAACCAAACCCGACCACTGGAATTACACGAGTCGTCTTCAATGAATTGCCTGCTGCCGATCTGCAAATCACGATTTCGGATGCTGCGGGGCGGATCGTAAAAACCTTGCACACAGCGCAGCAAGCAGTAATTCGCCTCGATTGCAGCGAACTACCGGGCGGTATTTATGCAATTCACTTCCGTTCGGGTACCGAATCCGGTGTCCGCAGGCTGGCTGTGGTCAAATAGTGCATCCGGTGTATGCCGGAAAAATGATAAGCCGTCCCGTTTTTGCGGGGCGGCTTATTTTTTGGGGTTTTTGCCGTTTCACTCTTGTCGGTGGCGGCTACCGGATTTTTTCTCCGGACTTTTATGCATTCTTGCAAACAAGAAGCATCCGTTGCGTCGTTTGAGTTGAAGTATCAAATGAATTCCTAAACCGGAAAAATCATCATTCATCATTCATCATTCATCATTTGAGAACACCTACTTTTGCAGGCAAATTTTTTAACTCGTAAACTACATTCACACATGAAAAAAACACTTCTTGGAATTGCAGCCATGGCTTTCCTGACCTTCGGATTGAGCTCTTGCGGCGAAAAACTGCTCACGCCCGAGCAGGTACAAGCCGAAATCCAGAAAGGCGTTGATGCCGGCATGCCCGCCATCGAAAGTGAGGAAGCCGCCAAGTGCGATGCCGAGTTTGAGGCTCGCGTAACTGCCGAAGTAGAGCGCCTTAAGGCAGAAGCAGAAGCAGCACAACCTGCTGTTCAGTAACCGGTTCGGAAACGCACCCAACCTTCACCTTTAAAAAAAGAAACACAACGAGTATGAATAAGAAATTTCTCTTCGTAGGCATTGCAGCAGGGGCTGCGTTTGCCATCTTCTCTGCTTTCGGCGGCCAAACGCTGGAGCAACAAAAACAGGAAATCGCTGCGGCCATCACGGTTCAATTAGACGAATTCCGCGCTCAAAAACAGCAGGAATGCACCGATCGTGTGAACGCCGAGGCACAGGTGCGTTACGATGCATACGTTGCCTCGTTGCCGCCGGCAAAAGCAGAAAAACCCGGTGCTCCGAAAAAAAGCACGCCGAAAAAAGCAGCAACCACACCTTCTAAAACTCCGATGCCGCAAACACCTCCGCAGCCGGCCACCCAGCCGTCGCAGAGCAAGTGGAACCAGAACAATCCGGAAGGTGTACAAGAGTCGAAGAGCAAGTGGCAATCCGGTGATCCGGCTAAAAAAGATGCTGCTACACCTCCGCCCGCCGTACAGGAATCCAAGTCCAAGTGGGATAAAAAGCCCGCTGGAGGTGGTAAATAATTGCCATTCAATTGGATAAAAAAAGAGAGGCATCCACTTTGACGGTGGATGCCTCTCTGCTTTTTCACGAATCAGATTCGCTATTAGATTTTGGTCATGTCCATTGTGCAGGAGAACGCCGTAACACCGCCGGAAGTTGCTGTGTAGTCAACCGTCATGCGGGTGCCGTCGGTGGAGCCGCTGCCGCTTAAGGAGTACGTCGTGCCGCCAATCGTGAAGTTGGTAGCAGGAATGTCAAGTTCGGTGCTCGAGATCAGGTCGGCAACCACGATAACACCGGAATCACCAAAGTTCGTGATAGCTACTTTCGTGATATCGGAGCCGGCCGAAACAACGTTCGAGTAGGTGCCTGTCGCTACACCGGCGCAGGTTTCGGAAGTGTTGTAGGAACCGATAAATTTGGTCTGCCACAATACGGTGCATTCACCGTCGGCGTCTTTTTCATAACCAAAATCGCACTCTTCGTCTTTTTTGCAAGCAGGAGAAAGCACGATCATGGCTGCGCCGAGGAACGCGAGGAGGAAAAAGAGTTTCTTGTTCATCTTGTTAAATGTTTTTGTGTGATGGAATAAAATATGGTAAAGATTTGACGCAAAAGTAGCGAAAAGAGGATCGCTGTCGGTCAAATCGCCCGCAAGATTTTCCCGGAATCTTGAATAAGGGTAAACCCTGAACACAGTTTTTCCAATCGTTAACACAAAACACGCGCTACCTTGCAGCAAAATCCGGTCATGCAGCACCATAAACTCAATGTCAGCAAGACAGCCCAATTTTACACTCTGGGCACACCCGGGCCCCATATCCGGCAACTCTGGATTGTCTGCCACGGCTATGCCCAATTAGCCTCCGAATTCCTGGAAAACTTCCGGATGCTCGACAACGGCCAAACCTTCGTAGTCGCTCCGGAAGGACTGAATCATTTTTACAAAAAAGGTTTCAGCGGCCCGGTGGGCGCCACCTGGATGACCCGCCACTGCCGCGAAGACGAAATAGCCGACAATGCCGCCTATCTGGAGTCCCTGCTGAACCGCTACAAAACTGCCTTGCCGCCCAATATTCGCATCATCCTGCTGGGGTTTTCGCAGGGGACGGCCACCATTTGCCGCTGGATTTTGCGCTACCATCCGCAGTTCCACGACCTTGTCCTCTGGGCCGGTATGCCTCCTGAAGACCTGGATTACCAAGCCCACAAAGACTATTTGACCGACAAAAACCTGTACCTGCTGTACGGCTCCAGCGATCCTTTCCTGACCCCCGACCGCTTTGACGAACTCCATGAGATCGAAACCCGGAGTGGTGTGGACTTTGAAGAAAACACGTTCGAGGGCGGCCACGAAATTCCGGACGAGGCGCTCCGGGCTTTGCTTCAAAAACTCAATTGAAACAAAACCACCCCGTCAGGCTATTTGCCTACTTTCGCCCCTGCTAAATTTTTGCGGCCTGTTTGCCAACGTTCAATCACTATTTCCTGCGCATGGATTTCAAAAAATTACTCCCACACCTCATCGCTGTACTTGCCTTAGTGGC
>JAEUUV010000322.1 GCA_016787285.1 Saprospiraceae bacterium
ATTCCAGTTCTTCGACCCGTTTCAGCAGCCGAATCACCAAATCCTTGAGTATTTTTATGTCGTCGCCTAACTCCATGCGCCAAATTTACAGACTAAAACTAAAATTTATAGACTTCAGACCTATGCCTAAGTTTTTACTAATTTTCAATGACCAACTGACTTGTGAGACAGCCTCTTTAACCTGATAAGTAGATGGCGCTTCTCATCGCCATCTACCGGATTACAAAGTGCTGATGGGTACATGACATCTTTAAGGATGGGCAATTTTACGATATTTGCAGAGTATGGGGATGGATGCGGATCGAAAAGTTTTATAAGTATGTCTTGGTGGCCAAAATAGGTGTGTCACTCCAACACCAACCGATAATGCCGGACATGGCTGCCGGCAGTCACCCGGACTGCGTACACGCCGGCAGCCAGTTCGCCGAGCGTAATTTCCTGACCGGTTCGGGTTTTACCGGAAAACACAAGTCGCCCCATACCGTTGAACACCTCGATTTCCAATTCGATTTGTTCCGTACTCAGGAGGCGGAATGCTCCGTTTGCGGGGTTGGGCGCAAGCGTCAGTGCCGGGGAGTCGTTTCCCGAATTGGTGGAAACCAGATTCCCATACTCAAACGGATGCACGATCGTTTGGCCGTCGAACGTAGCCTCGAACGACCAGGTACCGAAAGGCCCGCCCGACGGCAGTGCCCACGACCACCACCACCACGAGCCGCTGTAGGTTTGTGGAGAGGTGTGTATCCAGGAGTTCCAGATTGTGCCGTTGGGCCGCAGGATCCGCATGGATGTGGTTTGCCCCTGCATCTGATCCCGGAAATACACGGCAGTGTAAACCAACTGGTTGCCCGGCGCGAACTGATTGGAGAAATGTGGAATCTCGTTTTCCGTCGGGCAGCCGTGCTCGGGTGGAGTATTGTGGGTCAGGGCTGCATTCAGGGTAGGCTTCCGGTAAGGTTCCTGATTGGCCCACCAGGATACGCCCGGATTCATGTTGTTGCACGTGCCGTTGTATGGGTCTATCAGATTGCTAACTAAGTAAGGCTGCTGTTTGTACACCTCGAAATGCAGGTGCGGGCCGGTGGAAATCCCGCTACTGGCTACAACGCCGAGGTATTCGCCTTTGGCCACTGAGGTGCCGATGGCCTTGTTGGTCAGCGAGTTCTTTTTCATGTGCCCGTACCAGGCTACGGAACCGTCGCTGTGGCGCACATAAACGGCGTTCCAGTCCTGGTTGTTCCACACGCAGTTTTCGTCGCTGTTGCCGTCCTGTTTTCCGATGATGATCCCTGCTTCTGCGGCTACCACCTGCACGAAGTTGTTGTTTTTGAGGTGCCAGCCGAATGGCCAAAGACTAATGTCGGTGCCTTTGTGCCCGTCGTAGGAACGGGTGCCGCAGTTGTAGTCCAGAATACCGGTAGCCGCCTGTTGGTCTACATAGTTGGCAATCATAATGGTGTTTTTCCAACTTGAGCCTAGGCCAGGATCATTTTTGATCGGCCAGTCAAAGGCGACCGTACCGTTCGCATCATCGGGTGCGATCAGCCTCTGGCTTCGCAGTCTGGCTTCGTTTTCGACCAGCATGGCTGCAATGGCTGTACGCTGGGCATCGGTCAGGCATACCGTGGGTTCGGGATGAAAGGCGCCACCCCCGCCCGGAGGTATTTCTTCGAAGGTTTGGGTAAAAATCGGAAAACTCCAGAGCAGCAGCGCTGCGGCGACAAAGACAGGTTGTTTCATATTATTTTCATTTTAACGGTTGCATATCCCCCACGGCGACAAACCCCGCCCAGAAAAACGGGTGCAGCAGGTTGGCGTCCACGTCGCGGTTGTTTTTCAAAAAATCGAGTTTGGCCTGCCGCAGGGCCGCGTCTTTGCTCCGCCCTTCGTGCAGGTGTCGGTAAAAATCCACCAGGAGGTTTTTGGTGGCGGAGTCGTTCACTTTCCACAGGGAGGTAACCAGGCTTTTGGCGCCGGCGAACGAAAATGCCCGGGCGAGGCTGACAATGCCTTCGCCGCGGCGTAGTTTGCCGGTGGCGGTTTCGCAGGCCGAGAGCACCACAAGGTCGGCGTTCAGGCCGATGCCGTACAGGTCGCGGGCGTACAGTTTGTCGAAGGTGCTGGTATCGCCTGGCACGCCGAGAGCCAGGAAGGCGTAGTCGCCGGCGCGGTCGTCGGCCTTGCCGTGGGTGCTGAGATGCAGCACGCGATATTCCGGCGCCAGGCGGCGGAAGGCGTCGAGCGAGGCTTCGGAGCCGTACAGGGCCGAGCCGCCGAGCAGTTGAGTCACGGCGTAAGCCTCGTCGCCGCTGGCGCGGAGCGGGCCGAACACA
>JAEUUV010000323.1 GCA_016787285.1 Saprospiraceae bacterium
GATGAAATTGTAGGTACCTGGAACGTGGAAGAATATTCCGCAACCAAAATTCGCCTGGTCAACCCGACTCCCGGTATCAGCGTGGATGCATCGAAACAAGCCGTTCGAATCGAGTTTGAGAAAAATTAAAACCCGGGGAACCCCGTTGGGCATATCTTCGAAAAAACTGCGGGGTGTTCCGGGTGTCCGGAGCACCCCGCGTTTTTTGTTTTGCGCTCGTAAGTACTCTTTTCCCCTAAACCATCAAATCTCCCCGATCTCCCGCAACACCTGCTCCAGCCAATGTGCCCGCGTGTCGCGGTACATTTTGAATTCGCTGAGTTCGACGCTGTAGTCGAAATTGAAGTAGCGGTTTTCGTAGTGGTTCGAGCGTGTGGGCAGGATTCCGAGGAAATTGTCGCGCCAGCGGATGCGGCCGTGCCCGGAGAGTTCGTGGATGGGCAGTTCGAGAAATATCGCATCGGGGCAATACCGGAACAGGCCCTTCATTTTTCGGATAATGTCCACCACAATGCGGCGCTCCACCTGCCGGTTTTCGAAGGGGTACTCGCTGATTTCGCGGAAATACCTGGCCCTAAGGTCGGCGTGGCGCTTGTGCGCGATGCGCTGACGAGCCTCCAGCGGGCGGAACCGCCCGGGCAGGATGGCCGTGATCTGGTTCAGGATGGCGGGCGGGTCAATAACCAAGGGCGGCTTGCAGGGCCAGGGCACGGCTTTGCCGTCGTCCGTCACGTCCACCCAGCGGAATTTCTCTTCGGTTGTGATTTCCCCGAATACAAATTCGAGGTACTCCGGCGCCTGGTGCAGGTCGCGGTACAGTTGCAGAGCCTGCAACAACAGGCTCGACGCTTCCGCGCGGCGCGACTCGTCGCCGGAGGGTATTTTTTGAAAAACCGGGCGGATTTGTCGCTTGAACAGGTTGTGGGCCAGTAGTTTGTACGCTTCTTCCTGAGTCACGCCGGTAGGCAGCGCCAGGGCTTCACGGAATTCAACGACGGCATCATAACCTAAGCCGCGACTTTCCGGCAACGTGATCAAGCCGCTCGGATCGAACCGCATCCACAGCAGCGCCCGATCACCGACGAGTTCCAGCAGGATGCGCTGGAGGTATGGTTCGCCGCGTTCGGGGTAGGCGAGGTAGGCGCTTTTCCAGTCGCGCAGGCATTGCACGACGATATTGCGTGCCTCCGTTTCGTTGGGCCGGCGGATGTCGGTCCATTGCAGTTCGTCGCGGATGTGCCGGTAGCGCCGGTCGGCATCGTCGGCGAACTGCCGGTACACTTCCTCCTTGATGTTGGGTTGCACCTGCAGCCAGCCGCTGTGTCCGGCGTGGTCGCGGGCAATTTTTTCCACAATAGCCAGTGCATCGAAGCGAAAACGGGCGCAATCGGGGTGGGTGCGCACGTTGCCGGAGGCATCAAGGTCGAACCAGCGCAGGTGCCCGACGGCCTGCGTGGGTGCTGCCGAGGCGGTAGGCAGGAGCAAGCCGGGCAGAAGTTGCTCCACCGCGAGGCGCAGGAACGACTCCTCATCGGGGTAGTCCTTGTCGCCGAAAATTTTGTAACCCAGCAGGGCCGCATCCACGAGTTCGATGACCGAGTCGCGCAGGTCGGTGAACTGCACGAAGCGGCGCTGTTCCTCGGCAATTTGCGTTTGCAAGCGGAAGCGTTTGGCGCGCAAGTTGAAAAACAGGTTTTCGCGCAACTGCCGGTTCATCAGCGCATCGTCGTCGTCGTTCGACACCGCCTCCAGCATGCCGATCACTTCGCGGATTTCACTTTCGATGCCGAAATCCTCGTGCGAGGCAAAACGGAATTCATCGTTGACAATTTCCGTGCGCCGGATGTAGTCGTACTTGGCGCCGTTGCACAATTCGTTGACGGCCAGTTCCAAAAAGCCGCGATACGGGTGAATCGTGCGGTAAACCGTCATGGCTACCTGCACGCAATTCGACACCGCCTTGCGGTTGTCGGGCACCTCGGCGCTGTGGCGGCCGGTATGCAGGATGTAGTCGTTTTCGTAGCCGCTGTACAGACGAAGCAGGGCATCGGACAGTGCCTGCGCAGTGGCTTTGAGGTTGTAGGTGCCGGCTTCGGAAGGGCATTTGCCGGTACGTTGGTATTCGGCAAAACGCCCGGCGTACACCACTACGTGGTTCAGTTTGGAGCCGCCGCCGTACACCGCGTCGTGTACAATTCGGTCGGGCGTTTCTTTTTTCAGGTAGGTGATGAGCAGGAGTTCGTACAGTTGGGCCGACTGCGGATCCACGTGCGTGCGGACATGCTCGCACAGGGCGTGTGCACGGGCGAAGTTGCCGATGCCGAGGGCATCCTGTGCGAGCAGGAGGTTGCGCCGGAATTCCTGCTGTTGCTGGAGCGAGAGCGTACCGACGCCCTCCCACACCTCGTCGTTGCGTACCTGTTTGGGCAGGTTGAGCGTGTCGGGCGTGTGGATGTCGCCCGAGGGCAAAAACAGGCCGGCGAGTGGATCGGCGGGCGGGGCCACGGGCGACCAGGCGTAGTAGGTGTCGGCAAAAATGCCGGGCCAGTTTTTTCGGAAACGGCTT
>JAEUUV010000013.1 GCA_016787285.1 Saprospiraceae bacterium
ACTGCGCAAGCGGTGCAGGTTGCACAGGCACCAATTACGTAGACCTGGCCACCTGGAATGTCGTGGCGCAACCCTCCGGCCCGACCCTGGACACCAAAACGCCCAACCTCGGCGAAGTTTGCAGCGGTACAGGAGTGAGCGCCACCTTCAACGCCGGCAGTGGCGGTGCAGGTTGCTCCGACGACTATGAAGTAGTAATTGACGGCGCACCTGCCGTCGCCTATACCCCCGGCACTACCGTCGGTACCGGCGCAACCAGCAGTATCGTCATTCGCGGGCGGCGTGCCGACTGCGCAAGCGGTGCAGGTTGCACAGGCACCAATTACGTAGACCTGGCCACCTGGAATGTTAATGGCGTCTTGGTCGGCCCGACCCTGGACACCAAAACGCCCAACCTCGGCGAAGTTTGCAGCGGCACGGGCGTGAGCGCCACCTTCAACGCCGGCAGCGGCGGATCGGGTTGCTCCGATGAATATGAAGTAGTCATTGACGGCGCACCTGCCGTCGCCTATACCCCCGGCACTACCGTCGGTACCGGCGCAACCAGCAGTATCGTCATTCGCGGGCGGCGTGCCGACTGCGCAAGCGGTGCAGGTTGCACAGGCACCAATTACGTAGACCTGGCTAGCTGGAATGTCGGTCCTGGAATTGATATACGGGGCAATAGCGTTAGTATCGCCAACGGGGACAACACCCCGAGTGCTGCCGATCATACCAACTTCGGCGGAACAGCGCCGGGCACGCCCATCATACGCACATTCGCTGTGCATAATACAGGCGGACAAGCGCTTTTGGTCAGTTCAATTTTGAGCAGCAACAATACCGACTTTGCGCTTGACGTGCTGATGCTGGCCAGTCCGATTCTGCCCGGTCAGAGCGCCACATTCACAGTGACGTTCCAGGCCAGTGTTCAAAACACATACACATCCACGATCACGATCAACAGCAACGCCTGCAACGAGGCAGTCTACACATTCGACATTCTGGCTGCAGTGGATTGTGCACCGCCGACAATTACCTCATGCCCGTCTGCGCAAATTGTGCCTGCGGCAACGAACCAGTGCAATGCTGTGGTGTCGTATGCACCGTTGGTATCAGGTAGCCCTACCCCGATCTGGACGTACGAGTTTGTCGGCGCTACTTCCGGTAGCGGCAGTGGTACGGGTAGCGGCGCCGCGTTCAACGTGGGTGCTACCACCGTGACGCTCACTGCTACCAACTCCTGCGGCACTTCGTCCTGCACTTTTGTCGTGACAGCGAACGACACCCAGTTTCCCTCCATCACCTGTCCGCCGCCAACCACAGTTTCCTGTGCCGGAAACGTGCCTGCACCGAATACGGCCTTGATAACGGCAACCGATAACTGCTCCGTGGCCGACAAACAGTACGTATCCTCCACGCCGTTCAACATCGTGTGCGTCAACCGGTTCCAGGTTTTGCGGGAGTACCGCGCTACCGATGGCGCAGGCAACAGCAATACCTGCTCGCAAGTCATTACCGTGTTCGACAATACCCAACCTGTGTTCACTTTTGTACCTGCCAACGTGACGGTGCAGTGCAACAATATTCCTGTAGTTGGTACGCCCATTGCCTCCGACGGTTGCGGCGGCGCAGTGAGTGTTGTCTACAACAACCAAACGGTATCGAACCTTACCTGTACAGATGGCTATACCCTAACCCGGCAGTGGACGGCGACCGATGCCTGCGGCAACAACCGCACAACAGTGCAGATCATCAAAGTGATTGACACACAAAAACCGGCCTTTGTCACGGCAAACATACCGGCCAATGTGACGGTGCAGTGCGATGCCATTCCGGCTGTAGGCACACCGACCGCTACGGACAATTGTGCCACCACAGTCGCTATTTCGTATATCGGCCAGACGCAAACCTCAGGTTCCTGCCCGAACGCATACACCCTGACGCGCCGCTGGGTGGCCTCGGACAACTGCAACAACACGCGCTCCATTTCCCAGCGTATCACGGTGGTGGACAACGGCAAACCGGTGATCACGTCCTTCCCGGCAAACGCCACCATCGCCTGCAACGAGGCCCCGCCGCCAGTAGGCAGTCCCACGGCTTCCGACGGCTGCGGCAGCGCCACGGTGACGTATCTGGGCCAGAACTCCGTGAGCGGTTCCTGCCCGGGCAACTACCAGATCAAACGCACGTGGCGGGCCACCGATGCCTGCGGAAACAGCACCGTAGCCACACAGACGATTCAGGTGTCGGACACCGGTGTACCGGTGTTCACGTCCGTGCCCAGCCCGATCACCATCGAATGTGGCGACCCGCTGCCGCCCTTGGTGAACCCGACGGCGTCGGATGCCTGCGGCGGATACGCGGCCATTACCTTCCTCGGCAATGTGCCCTCGGGCAGTGGCTGCGCAGCAGATTACACCGTGACGCGCACCTGGCGGGCCGAGGATTTGTGCGGCAATTCGGCGACGACGACGCAGGTGATTACGGTGCAGGGGAATAGTTTTGGAGGCCCCGAGCCTGAAACGCTTGGCCGCTTGCGACCAATGGTAACGCAGATGACACGGCTGAAAAACGGATTTCCGCAGATCAATCAGGAGGAAGAAAAATCCGTGGAAATCCGCGTTTCCTCCGCGTCTTCCGCGTTCCCATCACCCGCGCTCGGCCTACAGCCCAACCCGACCACCGACCGAATCCAACTCGACCTGACGGACTTTGCCGGCGAGGCCGTAACCGTTTCCATTCACAGCGATCAGGGACAGTTGATCTGGGAGCGCCGCATACCGGCGGTGGAGGAACTGAAACTGCCCATCAGCCTGCGCGAAGCGGGCGCTGTGGCGGGCATGTACAGCATCAGCGTGCAAAGCGGAAGCAATGTGGTAGCGAAGCGGGTGGTACTGGTGGAGTGATCAGACATTGAATATGAACTTCCAACACGAGAGCCACCCCAACCGGGATGGCTCTCGTTGTTTGGTGCGATAGTCCGGCTCTATTCGTCAGACGACTGAAAGTCGTCAGACGAATGTGTATTCTCAACCTACCCCTGCAACCCGACAGTCAGCGCCTCCAGATCACCGGCATCGTTGTACACATTGGGCGACACACGCAGCACCTCGCCGCGTGGCGAAACGAAAATACGGCGTTCGGCCAGACGCTGTACCAGCGCATCGCGGTCGGCGCCGGCAGGAAGTTGCAGCCCGAACAGATGCCCGGCCCGGTGCGCAGGACTTTCGAGTCGAATTCCAAGGGCTTCCCAACGGGGGATGAATGCCTCGCTCAGCGCCCGGCAATATTCCTGGATACCGGCAGGCGTCCAGGCGCACAGTTGCTCCAAAGCCGCTTCGAGTACCGGCAACTGTGCAAACTGCGAGTATTCCCCCGCATTATACCGCTGGGCTTGGGGCCGGTAAGCGCGTTCGTAGCGGGTGAGTTTGGCAAACTGCTCGCTCTCCATTCGGTTCATCCAGCCTTCTTCCAGCGGCACACCCTCGTCGAAAAACGGCCCGAACCAGGCTGCTCCGGTGCCGTATGGCCCAAGTAACCACTTGTATGCGGCGCAAATCACCGCATCGGGTTGAATAGTCTGTACATCGAAAGGCATGGCCCCGACGGATTGCGTGGCATCCACCGCCAACAGGGCGCCCGCTTCCCGGCAGCGGCGGCCAACGGCGTCAAGGTGAAAGACCGTCCCGTAAATCCAGTGTACCTGCGATGCCACCACGAGTGCTGTTTCCGAGGTGATGGCCTCCAGCAGACGCGCATTCCACTCGGCGCCGCGATTGTCCGGGGTGCCGGGTTTTTGTACCGTAACTACCGACAACCCATTTGCCGCACACACCCGCTCGAAGGCGTACACGTGGTTCGGAAATTCCTCGCCGATCAGCACGATGTGTTTTTTGGTGTGCAAACCCGGCAAGCGATGCAGGTTGGCAGCCACTACGGCCATGCCGTACGACACCGCCGGAATAAGGGCAATGCGCAGCGGATCGTCGGCGCCGATCAGGTTGGAGAATAGTCCGCGAATGCGGTCGGCGGTGTCGAAATGATCGACAGGCCGAAATGTGTAGGGCGTTTGCGCTTTACGCAGCAGGCCCTCCATACCATTTTCCACCGAGCGATGCAGCGAAGGCGAGTAGGCGCCACAGTTCAGGTAGTGGACTTCCGGGTCGAGTGCAAAAAGTTGTTTTTGACAGGATAGCGGCATAGGACGTAATGGCTTGGTGAAACGGTATGCACGATTTGACACGACAAAGGTATACCGATGTCGCAGCATTGGATTTCACTTTAATTTTGCGCCGGGCCAAACTCTGCTCCGCCGTCCGAATGCTCCAATCCCTGCTGCTTTCCAGTCCATTTTTCAGCCAGCACCTGCCGGGCCTGTTTTTGCTCGCTTTTTGCAGCGGAGCCGTGCCGTTGCGCAGCCAGGATTTGAGCCAACTCAACCATTACTCTACATCCGACGGCCTGCCGGCCAACCAGATCGGGATGGTAAAAAGCGACTCGGAGGGCTTCATCTGGGTGATGACCCGGCAAGGTTTGGCGCGGTACGACGGAAGGCGTTTCGTGCCGTTTTCGGTGCTATGCCCGCAGGCGGAACTGCCGTCGCAGGGCTATCAGCACATGCTGATTGACGGACATGACCTCTTGTGGCTCAGCACCGCCGACGGGCTGTTCCGGATTTCGTTGATCACTTTCGAAGTGGATTTTTTTTCTCAAAAACTGCTTCCCCAGTGTGTGGATGCGCAAGGAAATGCCTGGTTTATATCCGACTCCGGTATTTCCCGGTATAACCGATCCAATGGTGATTTTCTGGAGTTTCCGCTGATTGAAAACGGCGACACCATCAGGTTTAATGCTATTTGCAAGGGGAAGGGCAATACTCTGCTCGTAAAAAGCCTTGGTCGGCTCTCCCGGTTTGACACCCAAAAAATGACATTCGAGTTGCTTGCGGCGCTGCCAAAGGAACTTGTCAATGCCGCATTAGTCGTCGCTTCCGACGCAGAGGGCATGCTCTGGCTTTCCGTCTGGTATCACAAAACGAGCGGGCTGGTACACTACGATCCGTACCGGGACACCGTGCTGCGCCGTTTCGGCAGCGCCACGCACCCGATCAGCAGCACCGACATAAACCGGATTTTTCCCGCCGACGACCAGGTCTGGTTGGCCACCAACTCCGGCGGACTGTGCCGGTACTCCGTGCCGGAAAACGCGTTTTATTGCCATCCGGTGGACGACAAAAACCCGAACGGCCTGTGGATGAACCAGATGACAGATGTCTTCAAAGACAACTTCGGCAACCTCTGGGTAGGCACATTGTTCGGCCTGTACAAAGCCCCGTCCAGCACGCAAACGACTCAACTGCTGGCCTATATGCCGTTCAACCACAACAGTGTGGTATCGCGCCCGGTCACAGCACTGGAATTTGTGACCGACACCCTGCTGGCCATCGGTACCATGAAGGGCCTGAGCCTGTACGACCGACACCAAAAGACGTTTCTGAACCTGCACCTGCCGCTGTACAACGACAACCCGTACAACGACCAAATACGCGCTTTCACCCGGGATGCCCCCGGCAGTTTTTGGACGGCTACGTGGTCGGGATTGTTTCGGCTCGACAGTCGGAACGGACGTATAATCGAGTATTACATCACCCACCCGAATGCCGGCGAAAACCACCCGGCTGCGGTGAACAGAATGGAAGCCGGGGCTATTTACCGGCTTTTTCGCGACCGCGAAGGCGTGTTGTGGGCAAGCACGTTTAATTCCCGGCTTGTGCGAATCACGGGCACAGCCGGCAACCGCCGGTTTGAATACCTGGAGCAACAGTTGAAAGCCAGACCCGCGCCGACCAATCGGGTGGAGGCTTTCCTCGATCTGGATGAGCGTTTTCTGCTGCTCGGTACTGCCGACGGACTGTTGCGCTACGACCGCCTGACACGCCGGACAGAGCCGGTGCCGGTAAAATTTCCCGGGCTTGAATCCCCGGTTCCGGTGTGGAGCATCGCGCGGTCGCGGCAAGGCGATTTACTGCTCATCGTCAAAAACCGACCGTTCCGTCTGACGCTGAACAAGGACGGCGGTGTAGCCACGCCGATTGCCGGTTCGCTGCACCTGATGCCTTGCCAGCAAATTATCGAGGACAATGCAGGCGCCGTGTGGGTCACGCAGGAAGACGGGGTCGCGCAATTGGATGCCGGCAAAAATATCGGGCGGCTCTACGATTCCCGCCACTACCTGCTCGACAATGTATTTGCCACGAGGCCGCCCTTCCCGCCGGTAAAAGACCGGAATGGAAACCTGTACTTCGGCGGCACCCGGGGCGTCACAATCCTGAACCCCGTCCGTTTTGCCCGACAGGAGTCGGTTCAGCCGATACTCAAAATCACCAGCCTGAAAGTCAACGGCGCCGCGTTCAACCCCGACACAACCATTTCGCGGCTACACACGCTGCATTTGTCCTGGGAGCAGGCCAATCTCGGTTTTGAGTTTTCCGTGCTGAATGCCGTCGTGCCCACACTCTGCCGGTTTGCTTATCGCCTTGACGGCGGCGAGCAGGTCGAACTGGAATCCCAAAGCACCCTCAACCTCAGTAATCTGGCGCCCGGCACGTACCGCTTGCAGTTGACGGCCGCCAACAGCGACGGGGTCTGGGACAAAAAAGGCGTGACGCTGCGCATCGTCATTCACCCACCCTGGTGGCGTAGCGTCTGGGCGTATCTGGTGTATGCGTCTTTGTTGGCCTGTTTAGCCTGGTGGGCTTACCGCTTTCAGTTGCGTCAAAAATTGGCCCAGCAAGAGGCCCGGCAACTGCGCGAAATGGATGCCTTCAAAAGCCGGTTTTTTACCAATATCACCCACGAGTTTCGCACGCCGCTGACGGTTATCCTCGGCATGACGGAGCGGGCACTAAGCGACGGGGTGGCTCAACGTCACCCCGCCACTATCGGCCAACCGCTCACCCTGATCAAACGCAACGGGCAAAACCTGCTGCGCCTCATCAACCAGATTCTCGATTTGTCAAAATTGGAAAACAACGCCCTGAAACTAAACTACATATACGGCGACGTGGTAGCCTACCTGCGCTACATCACGGAAAGCCTGCAATCGCTCGCACATACGCACAACCTGGCGCTGCACGTGGAAAGCGACCGGGAAAACATCCTCATGGATTACGATCCGGAGCGGCTCCAGCAGGTGGTGTACAACCTGCTGTCCAACTCCATAAAATTCACCCCGGCGGGCGGCAGGGTGGATTTTCGCGTAACGTCGGCAGGGTTACAAACCCTGCCGACGTTGGTGATCACCGTGTCCGATACAGGGGTTGGCATTCCGGCTGACGAACTGCCCTTTCTGTTCGATCGCTTTTTTCAGGCCGGCAATCAGGATCGCTCCAAGGCTGGTGGAACGGGCATCGGGTTGGCCCTCACAAAAGAACTGGTACACGCAATGAGCGGCGACATTACCGTAGAAAGCGCGGTCGGGAAAGGAACGATCACTACTGTTCGACTCCCGATTACGCGCGTCAGCCCTCTCCCCTACCCCTCTCCAACGGAGCGGGCAGCCATAGCGGATACCACATCCCTTCTCCCGGCTGAAAGTGGGATTGACGCACCATCAGATTCATCATTCAACATTCAACATTCATCATTGCCCAATCTGTTGGTCATCGAGGACAACCCGGACGTGATGGCATACATCATCGCCTGCCTGGAAAACGAATACCGGATCGAGTGCGCATACAACGGGCGCATGGGCATCGAAAAAGCCCTGGAAACCGTACCTGATCTGATTCTCAGCGACGTAATGATGCCCGAAAAAGACGGCCTTGCCGTGTGCGATGCGCTGAAAAACGACGAACGCACGAGCCATATTCCAATCGTGTTGCTGACCGCCAAGGCTGATGTGGACAGCCGACTTGCCGGGCTTCGGCGCGGCGCCGATGTGTATTTGTCCAAACCATTTCACGAGGAAGAACTGCGTCTGAACCTGAGCAATCTGCTGGAACAGCGCCGGAAGTGGCAGGAACGCTTCGGCAAATTCGATTTGTCAGAAAACACCGCCACGGCGGAAATGCCCGACTTGTTCCAGGCAGACGTCGAACTGGAAGACGCTTTCCTGAAAAAAATCCGGCTACACATTGAGCAACATCTGGCCGATTCCGGTTTCGACGGGCCAAGGCTTGCACGGGCCATGCTCCTGAGCGAGGTGCAACTATACCGGAAGATCAAAGCCCTGACGGGCAAATCCACAGCGATTTACATCCGCAGCATCCGGCTGCACAAAGGGCTGGAATTGTTACGAAACACCAACCTGAGTGTGTCCGAAATTGCCTACGAAGTCGGTTTCGACGATCCAAATTATTTCTCCCGAACCTTCTCGCAGGAATTTGGCGCAGCGCCGACCGAAATGCGCCGGTAAAAGGGCGAGTGTGACTGGATCAATAAAAAAAGCCCCCCTCCATCTTACGGAGAGAGGCCATCCCAAAAACCGATTTTAAAGTATGCTAAAAAAGGTTGGAAGGTTAAAGGGTTTCTGGTTAGAAGGTTTCTGGTTTCACAACCAGAAACCCTCCAACCTGGCAACCCGAAACCTTATTTCGTCTGAATCATCTTGCGCGTAGCGCTTTCTTTCGCCGTTTCGAGCGTGTAGTACAACACACCCGTAGCATTCAGCACCGAACGGTCTACCGTTACAGCGTTGTAGCCTTTGGCGAAGTCGCCTTTCTGCGTGAACAGCATGCGGCCCGTCTCGTCGAAGATCGTCAGCGTAGCCGTCGTTGCTTCAGGCAGGTGGAAACCGATCTGCGTTTTGTTCACAAACGGGTTCGGTGTGTTCTGGTACAGTTCGAAGCCTAAGCCCGTGATCGTCTGACCGTTGGCGCCGTTGAAGCGGAAACCAACCTGCAGGCGCTCGGCGCCGGCGTTGTATGCCTCAGCTTTCGTGATGCGGCCCGATACGCCCAGCATGCGGCTCAGTTCGCCCGATGCCGTAGCGCGGAACGTCAGTGCGAACTCGGCCTGAACGTCGCCGTCCCAGCTCGTCGTCACTGCTTTCTCGGAAGCAAATACACCGAAGTTACCGATGCTCATGTTAGCGCCCGGTTTCACGTCTACCAACTCCAGACCGGCGTGGCTGAGCGTGAACTGGTAGCCCTGTACTTTCTCGGCAGCTTTGAACGTCACCGTGAACGTCTCGCCGGCTTTCACCGTGCGATCCTGTACGTCGAACAACAGCGTGCCGGCAGTGCGGTCTTCCGTGCTCACGAGGCTGCTCGTAACGGCGTTGCCGTTCACGTCACCCACTTTCATGGCGTAGAAGTCTTCTGCCATCTGGCTTGCCGTCATGTTTGCATACTGCTTCGTCTCGGGGAAGATCGTCTGGAACGGGTTCGTCGTGTTCGGGAACACGAAACCTTTGTCCACAAAACGCCAGGACGTGTTGTTCGGCAGTTCCGTGTAGATACCGAGGATCAACTTGCGCAGTTCCACGATGTCGAAGGTCGTGATCGAACGGCTGTTGTTGGCGTCGGCCGAGATCATTTTGTACGGGCTGCTCAGCGGCTCGAGACCGAGGATGTGCTTGTTGATGAGCACCAAGTCAAACGTCGAAACGCCGTTGAGCGGGTCGTTGTCTTTCATCGGAGTCACCGAGTAGTTACCCGGAGTCGGAAGAGCGTTGATGAATTCGTACTTACCGTCTTTGTCGGTATTGCCCGTGAGGCTGATTGCCGGGGATGTACCCACCACCGAAACGGAGGCATCTTCCAGGCCATTGCCAGCTTCTGTTTTCAGCACACCGGATACCGAAGCATTGGTGTTCGAGCAGTTGCCCATGTTGTCCTGTACGTCCACAAACGTCACGCAGAAGTCGGCATTGCCGGCCAGGTCCTGCGACCAGATTTCCACGTTCTGCTTGCCCAGTTCAGCGCAGGTGAAGGTCACCGTTTTCTGCGGTGTGCCGTCGGGGTTGAGCGGGAAGCCCGTGCCTTGGCCGGCCTTGCGGATCGCAGTTTTGAGCAAGCCGGGAGGCGTGCAGTTGTCGTCGGTGTGGAGCAGGAAGTCCTGATCGGTCAGCATAATCATCTTGGTCGGCATGATGTTCACGCTCAGACCGTTGATGCACACCACCGTCGGTTTCTTGCAATCTTTCACTTCGAAGATGTATTCGCAGGTCTGCTCGTTGCCGCAGCCGTCTTCTACGAACCACTTGATTTTGTGTACACCATAGGGCAGTTCAGGCACCACGTAGGTGTTCTGCGACTGCTGGGTGTTCCAGCGCACACAAGCGGTTTTGTTGTCGCCGCTGATCGTCGTCTGAATGGTGAAGCCGTACTTCTGGTTGGCCGGTACTGCGCGACCGTCGAACTGACGGGTCGTGCCTGCACCACCGCCGGCATTGCCGAACGGTACAGCGTTCCAGCCCAGGCCGGCGATACCGGTTTGCGTGCTGTTGATGATCGTCTCCATCGTACCGTCGCCGTCCAGGTCGAGGAACAACAAGTAGCGGATATTGATATTCTCACCCGAGCACAAGTCGGTGGCCGTGATGCACAGATCGGTCGGCGCTTCGCACAGGTCGTGGCTCTGGGTGGAGTTATCCCACCAGTACATGGCATTCCAGAAGTTGGCGTCGTTCGGCGTGATATCGCACACTTCGACCGGGCTGGCCGGGCAGTTGGCGATTACAGGCTTCTGCGTGTCAATGATCTTGATAATCTGCTTGTACCGGTAGCAGTTGGCGTTGGCATTCCAGAACGTCGAGTAGTTGGTCGGCGATGCACCCGGCGTGATCGCCACCACCGTCGGGTTCCACGGAGCCGGTGTGCCGGCGGCCGACACGGTCGGGCCAGGCAGGTTCGACGGGTGGTTGGTGATTGCGTTCGGGTTCGGATTCGGAATATCAATGCAACCCAGGTTCGGGTTGTACGTGCACCAGTTGTTCACCGTCCACGTGCGCTCGATTTTGTAGCAAGCATCCGGTACTACCGTGAAGATATCGTCGTGGAAGGAAACAGCCAGCAATTCGCAGTCTTCACCGAAGAAGGCCGGTTCGCCGTAGTTGCCCGTACCGTCGCAAGCCGTCACGATCACATCGTTCGGGAAGCGCACGAAGTAGTTCTGGTTGTAGGTCGAGATCACACGCTGCGTGCAGGAGCTCGAGTTGCCGTGGCAGTC
>JAEUUV010000019.1 GCA_016787285.1 Saprospiraceae bacterium
AAATTGACCTGCGCCGCCACTCCAGGTGCCACCCGTGGCGCCGCCACCAAGCGTAGCCGACAACACTGCGTTTTGATCCTGGCAAATCGTCACACTGGCAGGCAATGTAACCACCGGACGCGGGTACACCGTGTAGGTAAACGTGATCGGCGTGCCCGTGCACGTTACCCCGCCGGTGGTCAGTGAAGGCGTGACCGTAATCGTGGCCGTTTGGATTGTCGTGCCGGGGTTTTGAGCAATGAACGACGGAATGTCACCCGTGCCGCTCGCCGCCAGGCCGATATTCGTGTTGTTGTTCGTCCAGTTAAATACCGTACCGGACAGCGGGCCGGTGAAGGCCACTGCATTCGTAGCGTCGCCGCTGCAAATGGCTGGCTGGTTTGCCACAGGAACTACCGACGGGTTCGGGTTCACCGTGATGGTGAAGGTGCGCGGGGTACCCGGGCAACTTACGCCGTTGTTCGTATAGTTCGGTGTCACTGTGATGGTACCCGTAGTAGCCACCGCAACGTTGGCGGCGGTGAACGAAATATTGCCGGTTCCGCTTGCAGCGAGGCCAATAGCCGTGTTGTTATTGGTCCACGAGTAGGTGGAACCCGGTGTAGTTGTCGTGAAGGTCACCGTCGTCAGCGCATTGCCGCAGGTATTTACGTTGGCGGGCTGGTTTACCTGTGCCGTCGGGTTTACCGTAATAGTCACGATGATCGGCGTACCGGAGCAAAATACACCGTTGTTGGTATAGGTCGGCGTGATGGTGATGGTTGCCGTTACCGGTGCTCCACCGGTATTGACTGCTGCGAAGGCCGGAATGTTACCCGTGCCGTTGGCCGCAAGGCCGATGCTCGGGGTGTTGTTCGTCCAGTTGTACACTGTGCCCGCCAAAGCGCCGCTCAGGCTGATCTGCGTGGTGGTTGCGCCGTTGCACACCGTTTGGCTGGTCGGCGTGGCACTGACGGTCGGCGTCGGGTTGATCGTGATGGTAAACTGGATGGCCGGGCCTGTGCAGGGAATGCCGTTGTTCGTGTATGTTGCTGTAGCCGTGAACGTGGCCGTCACCGGTGCGTTCGTGGCGTTTGCAGCCGTGAAGGCAGGTACGCTGCCTGTACCGTTTGTCGGTATCAGACCGATTGACTGGGCAGTGCGCGACCAGTTGATTACCGCGCCGGGCACGTTGCTGGCGAACACGATGGAAGGTACAGCGGCGCCATTGCAGTGTGTCTGATTGGCCACCGCGTTCACCGTGGGTACCGGATTCACCGTAATCGTAAATGTAATCGGGTTGCCGGTACAGACCGTACCCGCAACAGGATCATTCACCGACGGGGTTACCGTGATGGTAGCCGTCACCGGTGCCGTTCCGTTGTTGATTGCTGCGAACGCCGGGATGTTACCCGTACCCGCGGCGGCAAGGCCGATTGAGGTGTTGTTGTTCGTCCAGTTATAAACCGTGCCGGGTACCGGGCCGCTGAAGTTCACCGCAGCCGTATTGGAGCCGGCGCACACCGTTTGATTCGACACCGGATTTACCGACGGAATGTTGAGTACCGTCAATACATAGGATGCCGAAGGACGGCATGCCGGGTCGGTGGGAAACTGATCAAGGATGGCGTACAGGTAGTACACACCGCCGGTGGCAAACGACGTAGTTATCGTAGCAGTAGTTCCGTTGTTTCCAAGGCCGCTGTTATCCACCGTGCCGATTACCGTGCCGCCGATGTACGGCGTGGCAGACGGTGCTCCGAAGTATTTGAAGGTGATACCGTAGGTGGTACCCATATCTACCAGTCCGGTAGCATTGAGGGTCACATTCGATCCGGCACAGATACCGGCGGGCGTTGTGCTCAGCGCACCGATAATCGGGCATGCATCGCAGTTGCCGGGACCAATCAACGGCAAGGAAAGCGTGGCAGAGCAGGAATTGTTATCCGTTACCGTTACAGAATAGATACCGACTGTCAGGCCGCTCTGGTCTTCCTGGCCCTGAATCAACCCGGAACCGTTCGGTGTGAACCAGTTGTAGGAGAACGGTGCATTGCCGTTATTTACTGACAGATTGATGGAGCCATTGGAAGCCAGACAAGTCGTCGGTTCGACGTGCGTTTCAGTCAAAGTCGGTGTAGAATTTTCCACGACGATTGCCGATCCGTTCATATTGGCGGTACAACCGCCGTTCGAGTGTGTTGCCACTACGGTGTAGATACCGGCGACGATTTGGTTGCCGAAGTCCAGTGCAGCACCTGTTCCTGCTACGGGGGCGCCCACATTGGAGCCACCGCGCTGCAACTGGTAGTTGACACCTGATTCAGAGCCGCCCAAACCCACAGGAACACCTGCGCCGGGGGAACAATAGGCGCCGCCACCGGTCACACTGAAGGATACCGGCGTCGGATTTTCCACCACGACGGCAGAACCGGTCATGTCGGCAGAACAATTTATACCGGCGTCATTTGCCGAAACGGTGTAAATGCCGGCAACAGTCTGATTACCAAAAGAGATGGCGTTGCCGGTGCCTGCTACAGGCGAGCCGACATTCACATTGTTGCGCTTGAGTTGGTAGTTGACACCGCTTTGCGAACCATCCAGCCCAACAGGTACGCCGGCGCCCGGAGCGCAGTAAGCGCCGCCGCCCGTGACGGCGAAGGCCGTGGGAAGCGGGTTGACGGTGATGGTAACCGGAGCAAGCACTTCAGTACATCCGTTAGCATCCGTCACCGTACAGGTGTATGTAGTGGTGGTTGCCGGATTGACGACGATCGGATTACCCGGACCACCTGAACTCCAGGCATAGGAAGCACCGGCTGCGTTTGCCGTCAGAGTTACCGGATCGCCGCTGCAGGTTAAATTGTCGTTGGGCGCAACGCCGGAGTTTTCGGTGGCAGTGACGGTCATATTCACCAGAGCAAATTCATCGGCGCCGATATCCGGGGTAGTTGCACTGCGCGCCTGCCCGTCAATATCCACTGTAACTGCGGCTAAAGGAGCACCGCCGCCATCGAGGCAGTAGTTGGCAGTGTTGGTAAGGTGTAAGTCGGTATTGGTTGTAAATACAGGTTGTACAGCGACAGATTGGCCATCTTTACCTGTAGCCGCTTGCCAGTTAGTCAGGGTAAGGATATCCGAACTCAAAAATCCGAGAATACCCTGACTTCCTGCAGCATAATAGTCGTTATTATTGATAAACGTGAATGCTGAAGCAGGAGAAGCAGAGTTAATAGCATAGGCCTTGGCTGTTGTAGTCAGGTTATTGACAATATCATTTTTAAGTATATTGTTCCGTATATCCAGATTACTTCCCCCGGAACCGATATAAAGCGCGGCGCTGAGGGTGGAAGAAGAGGCCCTGTCGGCGTTTCCGAACAGATTGACACTATTATTATATACGTTTATTCCACCGACCGTACTTCCCGTTCCAATCCTGATACCGATAATAGCATCAGAAGTAAGTGCAGTCCAACCGTCACCACTCAAATCGTAAATAAAGTTATTGGAGATTGTCAGGTTGCTGGAGGCTGACCCCGTTTGTACATCGATGCCTTTACCGCCATATCCGCTGGTACCAGTATATTTCAAACTGTTAATATCATTACGAGTTATGGCGGAGTTGATGACGCCCGCGCCGATAAAGATACCCGTCGGGTTGGTTTGAGTACCGACAATATTAAAAATCGTATTTTGCGAAATCATCGCGTTGTTTGCCTGGACAACAATAATCCCTCTTTGACCAATCTGATCCGTTGCATTGGCAGAAGAGCCGATCAGATTGTTCGTGATCAACAAGTTGTCGTTTACATTGCTAACAACAGCCGCGGCATAAATACCGTAAAGTGCTTTGGAAATAGCGTTATTCTGGATCGTCAGGTTGTCGTTGTCATTACCCGTGCCGGAGGAGGTAAGGGACGTTCCACCGACAAAAATGCCGAAAGAGGTTGCGGCAGAATTGCTACCCGCTGCAATATTGCAGTTTTTAATGACATCATTTGTCGCGCCAAGGTTTGACCCGAGGCTTGTCACACAGACTGCAGCCGTGGCAGCAGCTGTGGAGGCATTGGATATGGTCAGGCTGCGATCTGTTCCGCCCGAATTTGATCCATCAATAATAACCCAGTCTGCGCCATTCAGGTTGATGATGCAGGAAGTAGACGTACCATTGATGGTTGCAACGTTGCCGGCAGCAGGACGGATAGTAAGCGTGTTGGTTGAGTTCGCAAATGCGTTGGCGTTGATGGTAATCGGGAATGTTTCCGAAGATGAGTAGGTGGCATCAATAAGGCTGAATACAACCGCACCACCAAGGCATGAACTGTTATATGCGGCTACTGCTGCTGTAAGAGTCGGATAATCGCCCCCGGTACCAACCGTATAAGTACCCGACAATTGATTGATGACGGTTGCAGTAAATGCGCCGGCCGGATGCGTGGTTACATTATTAACATCCGTTGCCGCTACGCCGCCTGCAACGGAAGCGATCAGAGGTGTGCCGTTGTTGTCTTGGGCTATCACATAGTACTGAACGATATCACCCACAGCAAGGCCGCCCATATCGGCTGCCACCATTGTGAAATTCCATAGGCTGTTTTGCGCGGTACCGGATACGAGGATACCCGGCTGAGAGAACCAGGAACCCGCCGCCTTGCGGTAATACACCCGCGGACGGAGGTTGCCGGTCAATGGAATGCCGGTAGCATCCGTAATATTAACGTTGTTTAAATTGATATCACCTGTTCCGCAAACGCTGGGAAGAGCCGTATAGCCGATCCCCGGGCCGGAAATATCGTTGACCACAAAGTTACCCGCATCAGCGCCGATATCAACAGGGCTGAAATTGGAGCGGGTCTGGCCATCTGCATCATTTACAACACCGGCATTAACTCCAGCGCCTTCAACAGGTGTCGGATTTGCCGCAGAGATATGTAAGTCAACCGTGGAGGCCGATCCGTTCGGATTGATAAATTGGGGGTCTCCCGTGATGCTGTTGAAGTCAAAACCGGTTGCCGAACGCCAGTCGGCCAAGGTTGCTTGGTCAACGGCATTGAACAGGCCGATGAACCCGCCCGTTCCAGTAGCGTTCAGAAGGTTATAGTCGGAGATCAACCCCGCTTGGTTTGGAGCGCTCCCCGTAATGGACATCGCATAGTGCTTACCTGTACCGGCAGCATTGGAGCGCGCATTGAAGAAAATATTATTGCGGTAATTGCGTCCCGCAGCGGTAGATGCCGATATAAAGGCAAAAGAGTTGCTTGCGCCCACGTTCACGCCAGCCCCGCCGATGTACACGCTGTTGTGGTAGACATTACCAATTGTACCCGTATTTTCAAGGATACCCTGCATATTGTAGCTGGTGATAATATCCGAACCGTCCGGGTTGATCCCCAAGCGGATGAAGTTATTGGCCAATACAGGGCGTCCGGCATTCAGGATGACGCCTCTGATAGCAGCAGTCGTGGTTGAAGTGCTTAGCGACAGACTGTGTATCGTATTACCGGAAATAGTGCTGGCATTAGCCGAAGGTAAACTCGCCAACATACCGGCAATGGATGCGGCAGAGCCGGTGTTGGTATTGCTAATGGAGTGAATGATATTATTCGTTACCGTCTGACCGGCGCTGAGTTCCGCGGTGCCACTGACTGAAAGGCCGTAGGCGGAAACAAATGTGGCACCACTTTGAGTCGAAATATTTCGCATTGTGTTCCCATTCGCTGTGAACGAACCGGTGAAATTGGGCGAAGTTCCAGTACCCTGCAGGTTCATACCCGCCGCAGTTGTACCGGTACCTGTATTAGTGGCCGTGATATTAGCGATCAGGTTGTTGTTATAAGTCTGCCCGATTGCACCGGAGAAGGAGATGATTGCGATCAAAGAACTATTTGCATCGCTGGTCACACTGTTGGCCACCGTAGGGCTTCCAATTGTATTGTTGGTCACCGTGAAGTTATGTCCGGCGGTGGTGCCCTGAACGGATATAGGAAAGAATGCAGGAACCGTAGCCGGTGCACCGGTTACAATGAGGGCCATCCCTCCAATGGTATTGTTGTTGATCGTAGTCAGTTCCGGCGTACCCGTACCAGCCAGAATAGCCTGCAGGCGTGCAGCAGAACCTGAAAGTGAAAAAACAATACTGTTGTTAGTTGTCTGGCTTCCAATCGTATTGTCATTGCAATTGATACGACCAGTAAGCAAAGAAATCATGGACTGCGCTGTAGAGGTGCTTGTGGTGGTCACGGAAATATTCCGGAAAGTATTGTTATTGAAATTGCTGGGGGCAAGAGTTCCAACGGTCACCAGAAAGGCGCGAATGATCGTGCCGCCTGTATACGTCATTGCCGTTCCACCGGCGTTTGGCTCCGAACCACCGATGAAGTTGTTGGTCACCGTCAGGTTGTTGTTCAACGAACTGCTCGACTGGAAGGCATTTACCGTACCGGTAGTTGAACGTGTGGTCGTTTGATAAAAACTGTTACCAGAGACTGTCCAACCCGTATTGCCACCCGCAAGAAATACACCCACATGTGAGCTGGTAGCACCAAAGTAGTTGAATATATTGCAGTTGCCGATCGTATTGTTGTTGTTGTATTGTGCCAGCGTGGTCGTAGTCGCCGACGAATAAACGCAGTTAAGCGGGCTGGTTGCACCGTCGCGGATATCGCAAAATTCGATCAGGTTGTTGTCATTGCCATTGGCTCCTGTGGTAGTACTAAACACCACGACGCCACTTGCGGTAGATGTGTTCACGCCGCGCAGTATGGTGTAGCGGATGATGTTGTTCGATCCTTCGTTGATGAAGCGCACCGCTTGGCCACTGGTACTGGTATTGGAGATCGTCAGTTCTTTGGCCGTGCCTACGCCACCCGGGCGACCGTCAATACGCCACCAGTTACCACCATTTATATCTATCGCCGGCCCTGCATTCGTTCCGATGATGGAAAGTGCCGTAGCACCCGCTGCCGGACGAATCGTAACCGTATTCGTAGAACTGACCGGGTTACAAGAGGATTGCCCCCCAAGAACGATTGGGAAGGTTTCCCCTGCACTGGTATAGTTTGCCTGAAGTTCAAGAATAACCGGTGAGGACACGCCATTTTGTGCAATAACAGCAACGGCAGCTGTCAATGTGGGATAATCACCACCCGGGCCTATGGTTTTTGTCCCTGAAATCGGGCCGCCTGCGGGGACAGCCGATTCAAGAAAAATATTATCAAGGGCAACCGGGGGTTGCGTGCCACCGGAGCCATCGTTGCGCCAGGTAAAGAAAATCCGGATGGTTGCAGGTGCAAAGCAGTTGCCAAACGCAGCACTTGATACCGTTGAGGTGACAGTCTGAACCGCGCCCTGCAGGTTATGCGCCCCGATAACTGTTGTACCCGGGATCAGCGGTAAGGAAATAGGGCTGATACTGCCCGCTACACCACTTGCCGCAACGGGTACGATAGAAGTGGATCCGACCGAAATCTGAACAAAATCGTACGTACTTTCACCCTGTGCATACCATTGGTACCCATAGGTCAGGTTGGTTTCACCGGCAGGTAGAGTAACGTCACGGTAGAAGTGCACGATTGAGCCGGCAGCATTGTTGAAGTTGTGCGTCGCACCGGCAGCATCGTCGCTGACGTATGCGCTGTTAGAGCCAGGGAACAAGGTCGGCACAGTACCAACAAACCATTTGTTGGTAACGCCAGAGCCATTGACCACGGTCCATCCGTTCGCCGCGAATGAAGGGCCATTTTCAAACCCGCCATCCCCGGAGGCCGAGAGCAGCGTAGTTTGAGCGGAAACCTGCCCTTGAATCAGACTGAATGCTACAAGGAGAACAGCGGAAAAAAAGCGTCCGCACGGGTGTATATTATTTTTCATGAGATAAAAGATTATGGACTGCGTTTTTTCAAAAAACATGGCATAAGGCACAAGCACTTGGCCTAAACACCAAATGCCCTCGCGGGCAACATTAATTTTCGAAAAGTTTATTGGCCTGTGAGAATGTCCGGAACCGGCACTTCAGAAAGCAATTCTACTAATTCTGGAACCAGGGTCATCAAGGCACCTTCCGGCAGGTGCTTAAGGTCCATATCGTGCGGAACCTCTGCAATTACTTTTTCATAACTGCCTACAATAGCCTCATTTACCGGAATACCGGCCTGGGTGGAAACTTGAATGTAGTTTATAAGTCGCTGGTAAGAAAGGAATAACGAGCGGTCTTGCTGTTGCAGATCGGGTTGGCCTAAAATAGTTGCCATGCGGGCATTTTCATCCGTCACCACTTCGGCAATCCCAACAGAAGTTTTCCAGACTTTCGAAGAAAGGTCACCGATTTCTTCTTTGAAGTTCTTGTTTTGCCCGTAGGCTGCGGCGGTAAAAAATGCGAAAGAGAGTGTGAAAAACACCACACTACTCAACATCCGCATCGCCGAAAAGGAGAGAGATGTAACTGTTTTTTTCATGAGAACCAACGAGTTATTAAAAGGTATACCAGACTAGACGGATTAAAACAGGGCGAAAGTACGAGTATTTCCTGTTCACCAAAAAATCAGCCAAAAAATATCTGAAATTTTACGGATTATGTAAAAAAACGGCAGATTGCTCAAACAACGGTCGGCGGCTGCCCGGCTGCTAGCAAAAACTGGTTGGCATTAAAATCAAAAAGGCCACCCCGTTTTTCCGGAGTGGCCCAGCAGTACGCTTCAGGTGTCTTATGCCCAGCGCAACCGCAGATGCTGCCTCGCTTAAATTGCGGTAGTATCCACGATGCCGCCGACGTACCTGCCAACTGAAGCGCATTTGATTCTGGAAGACGAGTAAACTTTGTTCATGAGAAAACAGACTTTTGATTAAACATGGGGCAAAAGTAAATGTCGGGCAAACTTTTACACATAACAAAAATACAATTTTCGTTACCCGGCCAATTTTCGGCCTTTTGCAGGCAATCCTGGTTAAGTCGCTGGTTGTCAGCAGTCGCAAAAACAGCAAACAGCAAACCGTGTTACTGCCTGTTTGCTCCGGCCTCCAGCGTTTGAAGGACTATTTGCCACAAATCCTCGTAGGGCAGCACCTCCAATTCCAGGGTCGGAGTAGCCAAATCGAGCGGCAGTGTTTGCAAGTGCTCCAAGTGCCCGGCAACAAGCCGGCTGACCCCGTCCGGCTGGAAATCGGCCTCCGAAACCAGCAGCAGCATTTGAATGAATACGGACGTGCGACTCGCCGTCGGTGCGGCATTCCTTCGGAACAGAAAATGCTCCAGTTCAGGCACCCGGTTGCGAGCCGCCTCCAGCCGCTTTTCCTGTAGCAGCCGGATGTACTCTGCGATCAGCAGTGTACCGGGGTGCGTTGTTGCCTCTTTCCGTTCAAACCGTATAGCAATCTCATCAGGCGAGACGATACCTGCCAACGCCAGATAGGCACCGAAGATGCTCCAGTTTGCCCGCAGGGCACCGGGCAAAAACGCAAAACGGGAATCTGCCGTTACACTGCAAAACAGGTTGGCTGCCTCCTGATAGTTGCGGGAGTGCAGGAACAACAGAACAAGTAATTCCCTGATTTTAAATTGATTCGACACATGCTCACCAACAAGACCAAGGCAGAGGTATGCGGCCTTTTTGCCCCGTTCTGCATCGCACAGGTGAATGCTGCATAGCAGCAGGTGGTAATAAAAAACCTGCAAGGGGTCTCTCGCCTGGTAGGGTTTTCCAAGAAAATAACGGATGGATTTTTCACAATGCGCTGCGGCTGCCGGGAGCTCCTGCGCAAAAAGATACTGCTGCACCTGAATTAAATTTCCATACAAATGCAGTTTGGAACTGCTGAATGTGGCCATCAGGATTTCAAGTTCCTTCAGGTTCGCTTTCGCCGACTGTTGCAACGATTCTTCGGATGCATGGCCGCCCCACCAGCGTGCTGTCATATCCGAGTACATTTTTTCGGCACGGAATTCCGCATCCAGCGTCTGTCGAAAAAACTGATACTTAGCCTCCGCTTGTGCGCACGTTTCGCTGTCGAAGTACTGCATGCAGCACTGCATCCGCAGGTACATGGCTACATCCATGGCAAGCAGCGTAAAGTCGAATTTGGCGGCGATATTCAGGATATGGCCGGCCAGATCAATGGCCAGAATAGCCGCATTTTGACCGCTCAGCATGCGCACATTCAGCCAAAGTTTCTGGCATTCCAGATGGGCTTGCTGAACATCCGTGAATTGTTCCAATTCCGTCACAAAGTTCTTGACGGCCTGCCCTAGTCGTTCCTGAAGTAATCGCTGGGCGGTTTCGAGGTCGGAGTAGTCTGCTGACGCACCGGGCGTACTACCCACAGCAGTATCCGGAGCATACTGACCATTACGAAATTCGTTTAAGAGTCGCAACAGGTTATCGTCGGCCTCCGAATCTGCTTGCGTAAAACGTATGTTGTGCTGCTCCAACACCCGGATCAACTCAAGAATTTCCTGCATGATAACTGACTTTTCATAAATGATTAAAAGCCCGCCAAGAGCAACAATTTCCCTTTCGCGGACGATTTGGCTGGTTTAAACTGGCGGGCAAATGTGCCATCCCTTAGTCTTTCCGGCCATGTATATTTGGCCATAATCCTTGACTTTTCTGCCCGATCTTTGTCAATTCCTGGCCCAAGTTGAACCTTTGCGTTCAGAACACACAAACAAACACCCACTTTATGCTGAAAAAAACGGTGATTCCGATCCTGCTGCTGCATTGCCTTGCCGGGCAAGCGCAAGGATTACGCGTTCAGGCGATCACCGTGGCCGACGGACTGTCGCAGGGATTTGTCAGTTGCCTCTTTCAGGATAGCAGGGGCTTCGTGTGGATCGGTACATTCAACGGATTGAACCGATATGATGGCTACCAGATCAAACGCTTCGACCCAAACAATAGCCTGCCTTGGTCACTCAAGGGTAATTATATCAATTGTATCACCGAGGATCGGCATGGCCTGTTGTGGCTTGGAACCGACAAGGGTCCGGTTGTATTTGATCCGCACAGCGAGCGGTTTGTGCATCTGGCAGAAACCATCCCGACGCTGCCCAATGCAGCTGTGAATCAAATTTTTACCTGCTCGGACGGGCGAGTATGGATAAACCACCAACAGCCTGCCACATCCGGCGTACTCGTGCTGCAACCACCGGATAATTTAGCCGACCTGATCCGGAAGGGAAGATTGAACAGTCGGGCATTTCAGGTGCAGCCGGTTATACTCGGTGTAAACGTAAAAAGACCGCTATTGACCCTGCGCATGCTTCAGGACTCCTCCCTGATCGCCGGCGATGCCGATTACCGACACTGCCGGATAGATGCCGGCACCCGGATAGCCGAACATTCCAACCCGCATACTCTGCTCCATCGTCAATTCGGAAACTACCGCCTGCTGTACATGGTAAATGGGAATCAGGGGGTCGTGTTTCGGCCCGACAGTACGGCCGACAATATCCAGAATTGGTCGGAGTTCCTGCAGACGCCCGATGGAGAAATCGTACTACTCCGGGCCGGAACGGCCAGGTTGCTCCGCATGGATACACTCGCATCGCACCGGGAAATACCTGGATACAGCCGAATGCCTTTTTATCAGCAATACCCTGCTTTTTTTGAACTGGATCAATTGCCCTCTTATGCCGCCACAATTGACCTGGCCGGTAATCTATGGGTCGGAACTGCCGGTTTTGGCGTGCGAAAGATCAGCCGCAGAAAACTGGATTACAAGCGATTCCTCCCTAAACTTAGTATTTACAATTTTTGCTTTCTGCCACATGGACAAATTTGGCCCGGGAACCAATACCCACATCAGGTATTCGACCTGCATACCGGCCAAATGGAACAGGCCCCCTGGGTAGCGGATTTAACTCTGGACTGTTTTCCGTACAGCATATTGCTAGCTCAAAACGGAGACTGGTGGATGGTCGCGCTCAAGGGAAGCCGATTGCTTGTCCTGAAAAAAGACCACAGAACCGACAAATGGGAGGAGTGGCCGGCGTCGCTCCTTTGGCTTCGGGATGTACAGGTGCAGTTATTGGAGGACACTCGTGGCAACATCTGGGTGTCCGGCAATAAAGGCAATCTTGTCCGTATCCGGCCGAAAGTGGGGCTGACGGATACTTGGGATATGAGTGTCTGTTTTCCCGAAAGCCAGGCGGATCAACTACGCAGCACGGCTTTAACGGAAGACCGGCAGGGCAACTTGTGGATCGGCAGCAACCAGGGGTTAATTCAGGTAACAACCCCGGATACCAAACCGAAATTTCACATCTGGAACAAGCATAAAAGCGGGACTCCTTTGTTCAAAACCGACTGGATTCTGAGCGTGTATCCGGATTCGGAAATGCCTGATTGGTTATGGGTCGGCCTCCGGGGCGGCGGGCTTGCACGATTAAATACCCGTACCCGGACAAGCATGGACTTTACCATAAAAGACGGTTTGGTAAACAATGTAGTCTATGGTATACTACCCGATTCCTTCGGCTTCCTGTGGCTAAGCACCAATCAGGGGCTTTCGCGCTTCGATCCGCACAACCATACGTTCTACAACTATATCTACTCAGAACCCGGCATAAACATCGAATTTAATACCGGAGGTTATGGCTACACCCCTTCCGGCGACCTGGCTTTTGGTGGCATCGAAGGCTTGTTCATTGTCCGGCCTAATCATACTCAACAACAAAAACGACCGCTCAACGTGCAGGTAACTGATGTTGCCGTAAACGGGCAATATCTTGACTTCACCCGCAACGACGGTAAAGTGCGCATCCATCCGGACAATCTCCTTGACCTGCAGCTCCCGTATGATCAAAATAATCTGGCCGTTGCATTTGCCGCTCCTGCGGCAGGTGATCCGTTCAGTGTGCAATATCGGTACCGGGTTCAGCCGCTCAGCAAGTACTGGATACCTGCAGGCGACCAACGATCCGCCAATCTGGTTGGTATCCCTCCGGGGCAGTATACCATCGAATTACAAGCCAAAAACTCCGACGACGACTGGAGTTCCGCTCGTACCACCCGAATGTACCTGACCGTTAGCCCTCCCTGGTATCGTAGCCTTTGGGCATACGCCGGTTACGCCCTACTCGCCGTCCTTGTTTTCAGGCTGTACTCCCGTATGGTGCGAAAACGCATCACGCTGGAGCAGGAAATGGCGCAACTCAAAAATCTGGATACGTTCAAAAACCGATTTTTCGCCTACGTCTCGCACGAGTTCAAGACCCCGCT
>JAEUUV010000071.1 GCA_016787285.1 Saprospiraceae bacterium
TTCGAGGCGGCGTACACCTGGAACACGTTTATCACCATCGGCGTCATTTCGGTGCTTGTAGGCATCGTTTTCGGTACCTATCCGGCGGTGAAAGCCTCCCGGTTGGATCCCGTGGAGGCGATCCGGCGCGAGTAAACGGACTTTCCAGAACTTAAAACCCTGGAAAGTCTCCAAATACCCTGAAAGTTGTAATCTTGGAACATTCTTTGTCAATATGGCCACAAACCGCTCATCACTCATCACTCATCACTTATCGCTCCTTTTTGTATGATACGCATGGTAGACCTGAAAACCCAATACGAACACATCCGCGAGGAAATTGACCGCTCGGTGCTCGATGTGATCGCTTCCACGGAGTACATCAATGGCTCCGCCGTAAAAAAATTCCAGGCCGAACTGGAAGCCTACCAGCAGGTGGCGCATGTCGTTCCCTGCGCCAACGGCACCGACGCCCTGCAAATCGCCATGATGGCCCTCGGCCTGAAGCCGGGCGACGAGGTGATTGTGCCGGCTTTCACCTACGTAGCGACTGCGGAAGTAATCGCCTTGCTGGGCCTGAAGCCGGTCATGGTGGACGTAGATCAAGACACGTTCAATATTTCGCTCGAACTGACCGAGGCCGCCATTACTCCGCGTACCAAAGCCATTGTGCCGGTACACCTGTTTGGCCAAAGCGCCGATATGGAGCCGCTGCTCGCACTGGCGAAGCGCCACAACCTGTTCGTCATTGAGGACAATGCCCAGGCTACCGGCGCGGACTACATCTTCAGCGACGGCACGCGCAAAAAAGTCGGCTCGATCGGCCATGTCGGCTGTACCTCGTTTTTCCCCTCCAAAAACCTCGGCTGCTACGGCGACGGCGGCGCCATGACCACCAACGACGACGACCTCGCCCAGCGCCTGCGCATGGTAGCCAACCACGGCCAGAACAAACTGTATCACCACGCGGTAGTAGGTGTAAACTCCCGCCTCGACTCCATTCAGGCGGCCATTCTCAGTGTAAAACTCAAACGCCTCGACCAGTACAACGCCGCCCGCCGCCGCGCCGCTGACTACTACGATGCGGCGTTTGCCGGAATGCCCCAACTGAAAACACCGGTGCGTGCAGCCAACGCCACACACGTGTTTCACCAGTATACCCTCGTGCTGCGCGAAGGCGACCGCGATGCACTGAAACAATACCTTGCCGAACGCGAGATTCCGGCCATGATTTACTACCCGATTCCGCTGTACAAGCAGGAGGCTTTTGCCGCATACTGGCCGGGAGGCGAACTCCCGGTAACGGAAGCGCTTTGCCGCTCGGTTATTTCCCTGCCTATGCACTCCGAGCTGGATACTGCACAACTGGATCAGATCATCGGCGCGGTGAAAGCATTTTTTGGATAAGGCATACAACCCGCCGTAGTGCGGACGGATTCCTTCGGAATGACAAAAAGCAACCAGAAACCTCTAAACCAGAAACCTTCCAACTTAATCACACACATGTACGACCAACTCAAAAACAAAAAAAAGACCCTTGCTGTGGTGGGCCTCGGGTACGTCGGGTTGCCTATCGCACTCGCGTTTGCCCGCAAATTCCGGGTGATCGGGTTTGACATTAACCAGAGCCGTATTGCGGCCATGCAGGCCCGGCAGGATCCTTCGCACGAACTGGAATCGGATGCATTTGAAGGTGCAGATATTACATTCACAGCCAATCCGGACGACCTGAAAGCCGCTCACTTTTTTATCATCGCCGTTCCCACCGATGTGGACGCGCACAAGGTGCCGGACCTGACGCCCCTGAAAAAAGCGTCCGCTACCGTTGGTCGGGCCCTGAAACGAGGGGACTATGTAATTTACGAAAGTACCGTATACCCTGGCTGCACGGAGGAGGACTGCCAGCCCATTCTCGAACAGGAAAGCAGCCTGACCGCAGTCAAGGATTTCAAAGTCGGCTACTCGCCGGAGCGTATTTCGCCGGGCGACAAGACGCGCACCGTCACCGACATTTTGAAAATTGTGTCGGGCTGCGACGCGGACGCACTGGAAAACATCGCGCAGATTTACGGTGAAATCATCAAAGCCGGGGTGTACAAGGCTTCGTCCATCAAAGTCGCCGAAGCGGCCAAGGTGATCGAAAATACCCAGCGCGACCTGAACATCTCGCTCATCAACGAACTGGCGATCATCTTCGACCGCATGGACATTGACACCCACGAGGTACTGGCCGCCGCCGCTACCAAGTGGAATTTTATCCCCTACTCTCCAGGCCTGGTCGGCGGTCACTGCATCGGAGTGGACCCGTACTACCTGCTGCACAAATCCAAGCAGATGGGCTACGACCCTCAGGTTATCCTCAGCGGGCGGCGGGTGAACGACGGCATGCCGGCCTTTGTGGCCAAGCGACTCGTGCAACTGCTTACCCAGAAGGGCAAGAACCTGTCGGCCTGCAAAGTGCTGGTCATGGGCATCACCTTCAAGGAAAACGTGGCCGACATCCGCAACTCCAAAGTAGCCGATGTGGTGCAGGAACTCATGGACTACTCCATCAACGTACACCTCCACGACCCCCAGGCCTCGCCCAACGAAGTGGCTCACGAGTACCGGCTGACCCTGGTGGACGAGATTTCCAACGGCTACGACGCCGTGGTGGTGGCAGTATCGCACAACGAGTATAAAAGCCTTGACGCCGCGTATTTCAAAAAAATAATGAAAGACAAACCCATCCTCCTTGACATCAAAGCCATGTACCGCCGGGAGGATATGGAACCGACATTGACGTATTGGAGACTATAAGAGGTTTAACGGGTTGAGCGGGTTTAACGGGTTACGGGTTACGGGTTAACACAGATTATGTAAACTCGCTCAACTCGCTCAACTCGCTCAACTCGCTCAACCCGCTCAACCCGCTCAACCCGCTCAACCCGCTCAACCCGCTCAACCCGCTCAACCCGCTCAACCCGCTCAACCCGCTCAACCCGCTCAACCCGCTCAACCCGCTCAACCCGTCAAACCTTTCTAGTTATGCGCCAATTTTTTTCAAAACTGTTTTCCAGCACAGCCATGACCAATTTTTCGGTTCTGGGCACGGATATGCACAGCCACCTGCTGCCTGGTGTGGACGACGGCGTGCCCACGATGGACGAGGCGCTGGAGGTCATTGAATCGCTGGGGCGCCTGGGCTACCGACGATTAGTCACTACGCCGCATGTGATGTGGGAACGTTATCAAAACACGACGCAGATCATACGGGACAAGGTGCGTCAGGTTCAGGAAGCCGTGAAAAAAGCCGGACTCAAAATTGAGATAGCCGCTGCCGCCGAGTACATGCTGGATGACCATTTCGCGGAGTTGTTGCGCGAAAAAGACTTGCTCCCGCTTGACAAGGAGCGCCGGGTGCTGGTGGAAATGTCGTTCCTGCACCCGCCGCTTGCCCTGCAACAATACCTTTTCGATATGCAAAAACAGGGCTACAAACCCGTGCTGGCACACCCGGAGCGGTATCCGTTTTACCACTTGAAAATGGATGAATACCAGGCCCTGAAGGCCGCCGGTTGCCAGTTTCAGGTCAATATCCTGTCCATCACCGGGCACTATGGCCCGGATGTCCAGCAGTCGGCGCAATTGTTGCTTCGCCACGGCCTTGTGGATTTTCTCGGCACCGACGCCCACCGCATCCGCCACGCCCATACCCTGCATGCAGCCTTGCGCAGCGGGCACTTGGAAAAAACATTGGCGAAACACAAATTTTCAAACGCTCAATTGACCGCCTGACCGTTGATCCAAAACGCCACGAACCACATTTCTCGCTAATCTTGCAGCATTTCTTCCTTTATGAAACATTCATTTTTACCTGCTCTTTTGTTTGGTCTGACGATCCTTCTGCTTGGTCAAACCGCCTGTATCCAGCACCGGCAATTGGTCAATTTTGACACCGGCCCCGCCTTCGACAGCCTGCAGGCGCCGGTACAGGCGCCTGCCCTGCGCATCCAGCATGACGACCTGCTGGCCATCAGCCTGCTCACCCAAACCGCCGACCCGAAAGTGACGGCACCCTTCCAGGCGGCGGCCACACCGGGAGGAGGCGGCCAAACCGAACCGCAGTACCTCGTAGACGTAAACGGCGAGGTCAATATGCCGCTGGCGGGTAAAATTCCTGTGGTCGGACTGACCACCCAGCAGGCCCGAGACACCATTTCGGAGCGGCTGTCGAGATACCTGAAAAACCCGATTATCAACGTGCGGTTGTCCAACTTCCGCTTTTCCGTGCTCGGCGAGGTGAACAAAGCCGGTACCTACGGCGTCAATTACGAGCGTGTCAGCGTACTCGAAGCCCTCGGCCAGGCCGGTGACCTGACCAAGTACGGCAACCGCGACAACATCCTCGTCATCCGCCAGACCGACGGCCAGCGCCGCTATGGACGCCTCAACCTGCACCAGCGCGACGTGTTTAACTCGCCCTATTTCTACCTCGAACAAGGCGACATCATTTACGTGGAGCCGCTCAAAGCCAAAGTGGGCGACACCGCCGACGGCACCACCAAATACCTCCAGTGGGCGCTGCCAATTGTGTCGGCACTGGGCTTGCTGGTGACGTTGTTTACGATTAAATGAGCAATCCAGACGTAAACAATCAGAAACCTTCTAACCAGAAAACCTCCAACCAAAATGCACACCCTCCCAGACCATCCGTTCGACTGGCGTGCCTTTCTGTACCGCCTGCTGCGCAACTGGTACTGGTTTGCGCTTTCCTTTGCGCTATGCCTGGCGCTGGCCTGGGTGTACCTGCGCTACGCCGTCCCGATTTACCAGGTCTCGGGCACCGTGCTGATCCAGAATGAAACCAACCAGCGGACGATGACCGAGGCGATCATCACCGAAAAGTTAGGCATCGAAACGAGTTTCGAGATCGAAGACGAAATCCAGTTGCTCAAATCCCGCAGCCTCATGCGGCGGGTGGTGGACAGCCTGCGCGTACACGTCCAGTATTTTTCCGAAGGTCGGGTCAAAACCTCGGAAGTGTACCCCTACCCCGGCGAGGTTTTGGCCATCGAGTTGCAGCAGGCAGAGCCGGAAAAATCGGCTTGGGGCGCCGAACTGCGCATCGAGCCGCTGCCCCGCGAACCGGAATCGTTCGTGCTCGTGCAAGCCGACGGCGACACGCTGCACCGGCGTTTCGGCGAGCCGTTTGTTTTCGGAAAAATCATCTGCCGGATCGCGCGCAACGACTCAACTTTTTACAAATCCGGCTTGCCACACATCATCCGCATCAACGACCCCGAAACCGTGGCACAGCAGTATGCAGCCAAACTGACCGTACAACAAATCGGACGCTCCAACGTGCTGGCCATCAACCTCGTGAACCCCATTCCCGACAAAGCCGCCAATATCCTGAACACGCTCGTGGATGCCTACGCGCAGTCGGTGGTGGAAGACAAAAACAAGGTGGGTATGCAAACCCTGCGCTTCATTGATGAGCGCCTGCGTTTCGTGGCCGAAGAACTGTACGGGGTGGAAGTGGAGGTGGAGCAATTCAAACGCGGGCGCAAGTTGTCCGTGGCGCTGCCTGTGCAGGCGCAAGCGTTTTTGGATGAAATTTCGGACAAAGACCGGACCTTGGCCGAACTCGACCTGCGGCAAAACCTCCTGCTGAGTATCGAGCGCTTTTTTTCCACCGACTCCAACTACCTCAAACCCCTGCCCGTTGCCTCCGAAATCATCAGCGGCGAACTGGCCACCGTGGTCAAAGACTACAACGAACTGACGCTTCGGCGCCTCAACCTGCTCGATGGCGCCACCCCCGACAACCCCATTGCCCGCAACTATGCGCACCAACTGAACGAACTGCGCCAAAGCATCCTCCTCAGCGTAGCCACCCTGCGCCGGGAAACGAACGAGCGCCGCAGCCAGGTGCAAAAACTACTCCTGCCCCTCGAAACACAAATGGGCCTCATGCCCCGCAACGAACGAGAACTCATCCAGATCATGCGCCAGCAGCAAATCAAGGAAAACCTGTTCCTGTTCCTGCTGCAAAAACGCGAGGAAACTGCCCTCTCGGTGGCCGCTCAGGTGGGCAACTCCCGCGTGATAGACCGCGCCGCCAACGCCGGACTCATTGCCCCGAAACGATTCCAGACCTACTTGTTTGCCGCTCTGGCCGGGCTGATTCTGCCCGCACTGTTTTTCTACCTGCTGGCCCTGTTTCGCAACACGGTGGATACCGAGACCGACCTCAAGCAACTCAGCACCATACCCTTCCTCGGCAGCATTGCCCTGCGCAGCAAAAAAGACCGAATCGTCATCAAATCGAACAGCCGCTCGGCTGTGGCGGAAATGTTCCGGCTGCTGCGCACCAACCTCCAGTTTGTACTCGGCGACGAAAAATCGCCCGTCATACTCGTCACCTCCGGCGTGAGCGGTGAGGGCAAAACGTTCATCTCCGCCAACCTCGGCATGACGATGGCCCTGTCGGGCAAACGCACGGTGGTCCTCGGCCTCGACCTGCGCAAACCCAAACTCGGTCAGTATCTCGGCGAGGGCACGCCGCCCTTCGGCATCACACACTACCTCATCAGTCAGGCCGACGCCGACGCCATCATCGTGCCCAGCACACACTCCGAGCAGCTGTTTTATATCGCCACCGGCCCGCTGCCGCCCAATCCCGGCGAACTCATCCTGAACGGCAAACTCGAAATCCTTTTTCAGGAACTGCGCGAACGCTTCGACTGCATCGTGGTGGACACCGCGCCCGTCGGCCTCGTGGCCGATGCGCTCTTGCTCATGCCTTTCGTGCATGCCACGATCTGTGTGGCCCGGGCCGGCAACACCGACAAAAGCCTCGTGCGTTTTGTGGAACAACTGCACCAGGAAGGCAAACTGCGCCACCCGGGATTGGTGCTGAACGGCGTAAAAAAAGGGAAAGGGTATGGGTACGGCGGGTATGGGTACGGATATGGGTATGGGTATTATCAGGAGTAAAGCAGCCCACCTCTTTCACTCTGCAAGGGAAATAACTCTGTGAGTCTCTGTAAACTCTGTGAGCCTCTGTGACACTTTCCCGGAACGAGCGGTTTTCCTCATTCGGCAAACCGCCATCGCCGCCCTGAACGCCGCCGCAGGTTTTCTGATCGTGCAGTTTTCCCCCAAGTCCGACTACGCCCTTTACACCCTCGTGTTTTCTTTTCTCGCCGTTTTCGTGAACATCAGCAACGTCGGCATCACGCCGGCCATGAGCGGCATCGGCGGGCGGGTGTGGCAAGACCCAGCCGCGTTGCGAGCGCTGCTCAATTCAGCGTTCCACCTGCGCAGCCGTATCGGGGTTTGGTTGTTGCTTCCCTTTTCGGCGTACTGCGCCTGGCAGTTTTGGCAGACGGGCGCCGGCTGGTTTTCCGTGATGGCCTTGGTCGGGTGCGTGCTAATTGCGGCTTGGGCGCAGATTCAGGCGGCCCTGTACGCCATCGTCCTGCAACTGCACAAAGCCGTGCGGCCCCTCCAGCGGAACGAACTGGCGTTCACTGCACTCAAGGTGCTGGGCATT
>JAEUUV010000086.1 GCA_016787285.1 Saprospiraceae bacterium
CGACATCACCAACAACGGCACGCTCAACTGGTCGGGCGGAAACATGCCCAGTGTCTCCGGCAAAACCATCTTCAACTATGGCACCTTTAATATCCCGGCAGCCAACGCCATCTTTGGGCTGAACGTGGTGAACAAAAGCGGTGGAACCGTGAACCGCACCGGTATCGGCAATCAGACCATCCCGACCGTATTTACTAACGAGGCGGGCGCGACGCTGAATGTGCTGTCGGGCGCAACGCTGACCTTTACCGATTCGTTGCACAACAGCGGTACGGTGGATGTGCCCGGAGTCTTGGCACTTAGTGGCGGCAGCCACAGGTTTGAAGGCGGTACGTTTGGCGGTACGGGTTTCCTGAATTTTAACGGAGCAACGACGATTACCTCCACCACCGGCTTCGTACCGGCGTTCGATACTATAAATCTGAACAATACCGCCACCATATCCGGCGGGCCGAACACGGCCATGACGCTGCCTGCGGCTACCACGTTTATTGCCACCAACACCAATACCATAAACGGTTTCACGGTGATCACCAACAACGGCAAGATGGAGTTTATCCAAAACATTGGCAGTACCGTAAACCATACGGTAGAAAGCGACATCACCAACAACGGCACGCTCAACTGGTCGGGCGGAAACATGCTCAGCGCCTCGGGCAAGACCATCTTCAACTACGGTGCCTTCAATATTTCAGCAGCCCTTTACACGTTTACGCTGAATGTAGTGAACAAAAGCGGCGGAACCGTGAACCGTACCGGTTCGAACAATCAGATCATCCCGACCGTATTTACCAACGAAGCCGGTGCTACCCTGAATGTGCTGCCGGGCGCGACGCTGACCTTTACCGATTCGCTTCATAACAGCGGCACGGTGGACGTGCCCGGAACTTTGGCGCTCCAGGGCGGCAGCCACAGGTTTGAAGGCGGTACGTTCGGCGGTACGGGTTTCCTGAATTTTAACGGAACAACGACCATCACCTCCTCCACCGGCTTCGTACCGGCGTTCGATACCATTAATTTGCCGATTAGCGCCACTATATCCGGCGGGCCGAACACGGCCATGACGCTGCCTGCGGCTACGACGTTTATTGTCAACAACACCAATACCATAAACGGTTTCACCGGCATCACCAACAACGGCACGCTGGCGTTTATCCAAACGCTTAGCGGTATTTACAACCACACCATAGAAAGCGACATCACCAACAACGGCATCCTCAACTGGTCGGGCGGAAACATGCTCAGCGCCTCGGGCAAGACCATCTTCAACTACGGTGCCTTCAATATTTCAGCAGCCCTTTACACGTTTACGCTGAATGTAGTGAACAAAAGCGGCGGAACCGTGAACCGTACAACAGCAAACAATCAGACCCTTTCTGGCGCCTTTACCAATGAAACCGGCGGTACAGTAAACATAACCAACGGCACGCTCACGCTTGCCGCCGCCGGTACCCACGGCGGCGCCTTTCTGGTCAATACCGGAACGACGCTGAGTTTTGCCAACACGACCACCAACTCGCAAATTACCGGAGCGACTTTTTCCAACAACGGCACCGTGTCGGTGGGTATAGGAAGATTTGTAGTCTTTTCCGGCAGTGCGGCGCAAACACTTTCGGGGAATGGTTCTTTTGCCTCCTTAGCAGTGAATAACCCGGCCCATTTGTCTATACCCGGCGCACAAACGCTGACCAACCTGAACCTGCTGGACGGGAATATCTTGTTGGGAAACAGCGATCTGGTGGTAACCAATTTTACCGGCGGCGGCGCCTCGAGTTTTGTCGCTACAACCGGTACTGGCAGGCTGCAATCCGGCACAAGCACCACAGCCAAACTGTTCCATATCGGCCCGAGCGCCACGCAGTACAATCCGGTGACCCTGCGCAATGTAAGCGGAACCTCGACTTTTGCCGTACGCGTGCAGGTCGGACTGGACAATCCGATCAGTGATCCGGCCAAAGTGGACCGCCAGTGGAACATTGACCGTATTGCGGGGACGGCCGGTGCCGATGTTTCCTTGCACTGGACTTCCCCGGGCGATGAATCGCCGGCCTTAGACCTGAGCAATATCCACATTTCCCGCTGGGATGGCGCAATGTGGCAAAATTTCACCTCCGGTCCGGCAACCTGCAGCGGTTTGTGCAGCAGAACGGCGACGGGGGTAACCACATTCTCTCCGTTTACAATAGCAGGAGCCGCTTTATGCAATATCTCCATTTCTTCTATTGCAGTTACACATGAAACCTGTCCCAATGCCAACGACGGTACGCTGATGATCACGGCAAACTGCCTTTCCTGCCAAAATGGAAACGCCGACATTCAATACGCCGTCAATGGCGGAGCCTTCCAGAGTTCCAACGTTTTCACCGGTTTGAGCGACGGCAACTATACCGTGGCGGTACGGGATGTCAATGAACAAAGCTGCCAGGATTCGGATGTTGCAACGATCACGCAGCCCACGGCATTGATGCCCTCAACGACGCAGGTAAACGTATCGTGCAATGGCGGCTCAAACGGTTCGATTGACCTGACTGTGTCCGGCGGTACGCCGCCCTATACCTACGCCTGGGGCCTGGGCCCGATAACACAAGACCGCACCAACCTGCCGGCAGGTACCTATACCGTTACCATAACCGACGCAAACGGATGCTCGGCTACCACGAACGCAACCATTACGCAGCCCACGGCATTGATACCCTCAACGACGCAGGTAAACGTATCGTGCAATGGCGGATCAAACGGTTCGATTGACCTGACTGTATTCGGTGGCATGCCGCCCTATACCTACGACTGGGGCCTGGGCCTGACGACGCAAGACCGCACCAACCTGCCGGCAGGTACCTATACCGTTACCATAACCGACGCAAACGGATGCTCGGCTACTGCTTCTCAAGTAGTGACGGTAGCGGACAACCAACCACCGACGATCACCTGCCCAACCGGTTCGCCACTTACTCGCAACACGGACGCGGGCGCATGCACCTACGCCGTGCAGGGAACCGAATTCGACCCGACAGCCTTTGGCGACAACTGCCCCGGCGCGACGATCACCAACGATTTCAACAACTCCGCTACACTGGCCAACGCCGTTCTGCCGAATGGCTCCGCGACGATTACCTGGACGGTAACGGACGGATCGAATCAGGCGACGTGCCAGATCACGGTGAACGTACTGGAAAACCAATCACCGACCATCACCTGCCCCACCGGCTCGCCCTTTGCCCTCAACACGGACGCCGGAGCATGCACATATACCGTACAAAACACGGAGTTCGACCCCACAGCCTTCGGCGATAACTGCCCCGGCGCTATGATCACCAACAGCTTCAACAACACTGTTACGTTGGCAAATGCCGATCTGCCGAATGGCTCCATGACGATCACCTGGACTGTAACGGATGGGTTCAACCAAACGACGTGTCAGATCACGGTAGAGGTAACGGACAACCAGCCGCCGATCATTACCTGCCCCGCCGGCAGCCCAATCGCCCGAAACGCCGACCCGAATTCCTGCCAGTACACCTTGCAGGGAACCGAGTTTAACCCGACAGCCTCCGGCGACAACTGTCCCGGCGCAACGATCACCAATGATTTCAACAACTCGGCTACCCTCGCCGGCGCAGTGTTGCCCGGCGGTAGCAACACGATCACCTGGACCGTGACGGATGCCGCGCTGTTGAGCACGACGTGCCAAATCACGGTGGACGTACGTTTCCCGGAAATCAGCGTGTTCGGCAATTCGATTGCCATAGCCGACGGCGACGCCACACCGGATGCCGGCGACCACACCGATTTCGGCACCGTGCCGGAATGTTCCGGCTCTGTGGCCCGCACGTTTACCATTCAAAACACGGGCAACGCCAATCTGTCGGTAGGGACGCCCGTCATCGGAGGCACGCATGCAGCCGACTTTTCCGTGACGGCGCTTCCTGCGGGAACCGTTACTCCGGGTGGCAACACGACATTCCAAATCACGTTCGACCCCACAGCCACCGGCCTGCGCAGCGCAACGATCACTTTTCCCAACGGCGACTGCGATGGAAACCCGTTCAACTTTGCCGTTCAGGGGCTGGGGACCGGGCCGGAAATCGAAGTATCGGGCAACAACACCGGTATCGCCGACGGCGCCGGCAGCCCGAATACGACAAACCATACCGACTTCGGCAGCACCACGGCTTGTACCGGCAGCATCGTCCGCACGTTCACCATTCAGAACACCGGCAATACCGACCTGACGGTTGGCACGCCGGTGATCGCCGGCACACACGCCGCGGACTTCATGGTCACTGCCTTTCCGACAAGCCCGGTTGTGCCCGGCGGAAACACGACGTTTCAAATCACCTTTACGCCCTCGGGCGACTACCTGCACACGGCAACCGTGTCGTTTGCCAACGGCGATTGTCTGGAAAATCCCTACAATTTTGCCATTCAGGGCACGAGAGGCGGCCCGAAAGCGGGCATTTCCGGCAACAACAACACCATCGCCGACGGAGACGCCGGCCCCGGATTTGCCGACCACACCGACTTTGGCAGCATGCCGGAATGCACCGGCACCATCGTGCGCACATTCACCATCCAAAATACCGGCAACGCCAATCTCACCGTAGGAACACCGGTGATCGGTGGTGCGCAGGCTTCCGATTTCACACTCACCAGCCCGCCGGCGAGTTCCGTTGCACCCGGTAGCAGCACGACGTTCCAGATCACGTTCGACCCGTCGGCCATAGGCCTGCGCAGTGCAACGGTTTCCGTGGCGGTCAACGACTGCGACATAGCGGATTACAACTTTTCCATACAAGGCACCGGCACCTATCCGGAAATGGACGTGTTTGGCAACTCGGCGCCCATTAACAACGGGGATGCCACTCCCGGCTTGGCCGACCATACCGATTTTGGCGGCACAGCCACCTGCACGGGTACCGTCGTGCGCACGTTTACGATTGAAAACAACGGTATCGGCGATCTGAACATCGGCGCTCCAACGCTAAGCGGCACACATGCCGCCGAATTTACGGTGACCGCAGCGCCGGCAAGCCCCGTCGCGCCCGGTTTTAATACAACCTTCCAGATTACCTTTTCCCCCTCGGAGGCCGGTTTGCGCAGCGCAACGGTTACGCTGACGAATAACGATTGTGATGAAAACCCGTACACCTTTGCCGTTCAGGGTACCGGCAACGGTGCGGAAATCGCCGTGGAGGGCAACGGCGTGAACATTGCCGACAACGACAACACACCGGATGCCGGCGATCACACCGATTTTGGTTCGATGAGTGCCTGCTCCGGCAGCATCGCCCGCACGTTTACCATTCGGAACATCGGCAACCAGCCCCTTACCATCGGCGTTCCGGTAATTGGCGGAACGGCGGCAGCCGATTTCACCCTGACGAATGCTCCGGCGTCCCCGGTAGCGGCGGGTAGCAGCACGACCTTCGAGGTGACGTTCAATCCCTCGGTGATTGGGTTGCGCAGTGCGACCCTTTCGATATCCAACAGCGACTGCAACGAAGACCCGTTCAACTTTTCCATACAGGGTACCGGCGCCGATCCCGAAATAGATATTCGCGGAAACGGCAACAGTATTACCGACGGCGACGCTACTCCGAGCACAACGGATCGAACCGACTTCGGTAATGTGGTGGTCAACTCCAGTTTGGCCCGCACCTTCGTCGTACACAATACCGGCAATACCAACCTCAGCGTAAATTCCATAGCCGGCGACAATCCGCGCTTTTTGGTAAGCGGTCTCAACCCCGGCAGCGTTATTAGCCCCGGGCAATCGGCTTCCTTTACCGTAACCTTTAACCCTACGGCAAACGGCGCCCAAAACGCCACGATCACGGTGCTGAACGACGATTGCGACGAGAGCATATACACTTTTGCCGTAACGGGATACGGCTGTTCGCTTTCCACGTTCACGGCGTGCCCGGCTCCGATTTCCGTCAACGTCAACCCGGGTCAATGCGTAGCCTCGGTGAACTATGTCGCCATGGCGACCGGCGACCCGGCGCCGGTATTGAATTATCAATTCTCCGGCGCCACTGCCGGCTCCGGTGGGGGTGCCGGCAGCGGCTCGATATTCAACAAGGGGGTCACCAATGTGGTCGTTTCGGCCGTTAACACCTGCGGCACAACACCGACTTGCGCCTTTACGATCACGGTAGCGGACAACCAGTCGCCGACCATTACCTGTCCTACAGGCAGCCCAATCGCCCGCAGTGCCGGTTTGAACGAATGCCAATATGCGGTACAGGGAACAGAGTTTGACCCAGCTGCCGCTGCGGATAACTGCCCCGGCAGCACTGTGACGAATAGTTTCAACAACTCGGCTACGCTCGCCGGAGCAACCCTGCAGGAAGGCCCGACGACCATCACCTGGACCATTACGGATGCCGCCTTGCAAACGGCCACCTGTCAGATCGAAATAAACGTTTCGCTTCCCCTCGCTGCCAAAATGACCGTGCGGGGCAATAGCCAGCCCATCGCCAACAACGACAATACGCCGGATGCCGGCGATCACACCGATTTCGGCGCCGAGCCGGCGTGCCTCAGCCCCATCGTGCGCACCTTTATCATCCAGAACACCGGCGGCGCCGACCTAAACCTCGGGCCAATTATGATCACCGGCGCGAACCCGGGAGATTTCAGCGTGACCGGCCAACCCACGAACCCGGTGCCGGCCAACAGCAGCAGCACGCTGGAGATTACCTTTACCCCGCAAGCCGGCGGGTTGCGCAGCGCATCCGTTTCGTTCACCAACAACGACTGCTACACCCCCGATTTCCGTTTCGACATCAAGGGCACGGGCTTCGGCCCGGAGATGGAACTGGAGGGCAACTTCACGGGTATTGCCGACGGCCACACGACGCCCAACTACACAGACTATACCGATTTCGGCGGGGTACGGGCTTGCTCCGGCACCTTCACGCGTACGTTCACGATCCGGAACCTCAGCGGCGCCGGCCTGAATCCGGGCGCCATCAGTATTACCGGCCCGGGCGCCGGCGACTTCGTTGTGACGGCTCCGCCGGCCGGTACGGTTTCGGTTGGAAGCAGCACGACGTTCCAGATCACCTTCGACCCTTCGGCAGTGGGGGTACGCGAAGCGGCGGTTTCCATAGCGAACAACGATTGTTTAGAAAATCCGTACGATTTCGCCATTCAGGGCACGGGAACCGATCCGGTGCTTGCCGTTTCCGGCAACAATTTGACCATTGAAAACGGCGATGCCTCGCCGGCAAAAACAGACCACACCGATTTCGGGCAGGTATATCTCGGCGGCAACCAGGCGCGCACCCGGACGTTTACCATTCAAAATGCAGGAACCGGTTCTTTGCACATTACCGGCATCAGTTCCGACAATCCCCTGTTCGAAGTGGGCGCATTAACGCCGTCAGGCCCGATCCCCGGCAACGGTACGGCCACCGTTGACGTCACCTTCCGGCCAACCACGGTGAGCGAGCAGAGCGCTACCATCACGATCAGCAGCAACAATTGCAATACCGCCACCTTTACGTTCCGGGTAAAAGGCGTCACGCCGGTACTGACAGATAATGTAGTGGATTGCCGTACGGTGGACAACCCGCTCGTGGACGGCGAACTTTTCATCAACTACGGCAGTGTGGTGGATGCTTATTCCATCAAAAACCGGTCGAGCTATACGGTGGGCGAGCCGGCCATTGGTTCGTCCATATCGCCGGACAACATCCTGTACATGGGCTATTGGGGCCGTTTCCTGGCGCCTTCCCTGGCGCCTGATGTGGAAGCCACGGAGGGAGACTTGCAGGATCGGATTCTGGTGAAATGGTATGTCAACGAACTCGGCGCTGCCGCCACGGAAGGGTTTAACGTTTACCGGGACAGCGCATTTTTGGCGTATGCCGGCAAAAATGTGCGCTCGTTCAATGATTTTAACGTCATCGCCGGAAAACCGTACAACTACGAGGTGCGGGGCGTCAATCCGTACGGCGAAGGCTCCGGCGGCAAGGCCATCGGGTTTATGGTGCCCAACGGCACCGTCACCGGCTGGGTACAAACGCTGAGCGGTCGCCCGGTTCCCGAGGTACTCGTTACCCTGACACCCTCGCTGGGTTTTTCTGCCAAATTCGAAATGGATGATGAGGCATTTGCAAAAGCGGATACCGGCACGGCGGAAAATTTCCTGCCCGAAACATCCAATGGCGAATGGACCATCGCTTTTTGGGTCAAAACCGACAACGCCCAAGCCAACGCCGCTATAATCGGCCTGGAGCCGTTCCCGCTGTATTTCCGGCCCATCGGCAGTGCCGGCGGTCACGAAGGCATCGAGATAGCCCAAACGGCTACCGGCGCCGCGATTTTGTCGCACCAGTTCCCCGACAGCACGAAAAACGGCTGGCATCATATTGCCCTGTCCCGGGACGGCGACGACACCGGCAGGCTGTATGTGGACGGTGTGTTGACCAACATCGGCACTTTGCCGCCAATACCTGAAGCCAATGAGTTGCTGCTCGGCGCGCGTACCGAAGCGCCGGGTACCTGGGCGGGGTATCTGGACGAACTGCGCATTTACCACCGCCGCCTCGACGAACTCGACCTCGGCGAAGTCATCATGGGCACCGCGTCGTCGCAGACACCGGGCCTGGAATACTACTGGAAAATGGACGAGGAGATCGGTATTGCCTCCTTCGACCTGCTCCACCGGAATAAACTCTATTTCTGCGGAACAACATTCGACCTCGACCGGCCAAAGGTGCGCACCATGGGCAAAACCAACGACGTGGGCCAATACCGCATCGAGGCGGCGAGTTACGGCACCGGTACCACCTTCGTGGCCGAACCGATGAAGGATTTTTACATGTACCGGGCGCTCCGGTTTGTGCGCAACGAAGCCGACTACGCTACCTTGCCCGACGTTGCGCTCACGCCCAAAGCCACCCTCGAAATGTGGGTGTACAGCGCCGGCCCCGACGGCACACAATGCCTGCTGTCCAAAAAATGGCCCGGCAACGACTTCCGGCTCATGCTGCGCCAAAACGGCCTGGCAAATGATGTCTGGTTTTACCTCAACGGTCAGGAACAAAACCTCGGCAACCTCGGTCTGGGCTACCAGCACCTGGCGTTTACCATAGACAGCAGCGGTACCAACCGCACTGTCACGGCCTACAAAAACGGTCAGCCGTTCGGCGCCCCGTACACGTTTGCCGGCGTGACCGGCAACTGGTCTGAACCGGGGAGCAACTGGGTATTGGGCGCCCGCCCCAGCGGCGGCGGCTATGCCGACCATTTCGGCGGCCTGATTGACGAACTGGCAGTGTACGACACCACGCTGAGTGTGGCGCGTATTCTCGACCATTTCCAGGCCCCCCGCGATATGACGGAAAAGGGCTTGCGCGCCAACTTCAACCTCGACGAGGGCAACGGCAACCGCCTGAATAACAGCGGTTCGGTATTGCTGCCCTTCGGTGCGAACAGTGGCGCCGAATGGTCGCCGTTTGCTGCCCGGCAGGCTACGACCCCACACAAGTTTGCCCCCGATAAACGCCAACTGACGCTTAACCCCAGTATTACGTCGGTGGACAAAATTGATTTTACCGACATTTCCACCGTACCGGTGACGGGTTATGTGCGCTACCAAAACACCGATTGTTTTGCCAAAAACGTAGAGATTTTGGTCAACGGCGCTCCATTCAGTCCCAAAATACTGACCGACACCACGGGTAAATTCACCATCGAATTCGACCCCGGCACCACGGCTACGCTGACGCCGGTGTTCCCGGATACGGCGACAACCGCTGAAGCCGACGTGCCCCACGTGTTCACGCCCGGCTTCTGGGACGTGACCAACGTGAACAATCCCATCGCGGGCATCGTGTTCAACGACGTGACCACGCGCACCGTGCGCGGCATCGTGGCCGGCGGCAGCAAGGCGGGCTGCAACAAATCCATCATCAAAGCGCCGGCCGGCCAAGGGCAGGGCACCGTTTGTGTGGTCAAAGTGCGCTCCACAGACGGCTGCTTCGAGCGCCAGATCGTGCTGGACAACCAGGAGGGCGAGTACGAATTCGCCAACCTGCCGCCGTTGGAGAGCCTGACCATAGCGGTGGTGGAACACTCCGACCCCGACGTAAAAGCCGCTTTCCAGACGGCGGGCGGCTCCACGGTGAACCTTAGTCTGAAGGACACCGTGATCAATTTCATCTACATCGCGCCGCCGGAAGTGGAAATCGCCAGTGGCCTGACGCCGATCGGCGCTTGCTCCGACATTGTGCTGGATAAAGGCGAAAACATCCAACTGGAAATCAAACTGAAAGAAGTGTACGTGCCGATTGTGGACAACATGGGCATGGTGCTCGACGACGGGGTTTGTTATTTGGACACCGCCGATTTCAAAATCATCAACGGTCTGTCGGACACCGAGTTGGACACCGCCATGGGACAGGGCAAGTTGCGCTACAAATTCAAGGTAGGCGACCCCAACCCTTCGCCGCCGTACCTGAAAACCCTGCAACTCATTGGCACCTCGTTGGCCGGCCGCATCGGCAGCCTGAGCACGCAGGTCATCGTGACCGGCATCCGGAACAAGGCGGCCACGTTCACCACCGTCAGTCCGCCCCAAATCCCGACGATCATCCTGCGCGACCCGCCCGGCGACGCCAGTTACGCCTATTTGGAGAAAGACACCACGGTGTGCAAAACCACCGCCATGTCTTTCGATTTTGAAGTGGGCGGCGGCGGCGGCGTGGAAGGCCATCTTGGCGGAACCCTGATTAATCTGGTTGCACCTGCGCCGCCACCCACCGGAGTCGTTGGACCTATTATTGAAACGGGCCCTGTTTTCGATATTAATGCCGAGTTTCAGGTGACGTACCAGAAAATCGAGTCGAATGCCTTCCAGACCTGCCTGACCGTGAGTTCGCGCTTGTCCACCAGCGCCAGCGACAAATTCATCGGCGCCGACGGCGACGTGTATGTGGGTGAAGCCTGGAACATGATTTTCGGATTCGCCGACCAGGTGGCCTACAACACCGCCACCTGTACCCCCGGGGTCAGCACCATCCTGAACGTAGAGCCGGACTCCTTCCCCACGGTTTTCATGTACACCCAGTATCAGGTTGAAAATTTCGTGATGCGCTACTTAGATTCACTGATGACCAATCCTGATCCGGCGGTTACGCCTGCTCAGAAGGCGGCATTTGCTACCTCGAAAGCCCGCTGGCAGGAGATTCTGGCCCGGAATGCAGGACTGAAAGAAAAAGCACGGCTGAAGCGCAACATCTCCTTCGACGCCGGCATCGAGTACGAATATTCCGAAACCAGCGATACCACCGACAGCGAATCCGTCGAAGAACTCACGAACAGCGAGCAGTCGCTTACCACCCATTTTGGTTATCAGTTTAATGATTTCGGGGTGGTGGGTATGGCGAAATTTGTGAGCGGCACCAGCGACAGCGACAGCGACGGGTCGGAAAACGCCCGCGGCATCACCACCGGTTATGTGCTGGCCGACGACAACGACGGCGATGCCTTCTCGGTGGACGTGGCCATGGACTCGGCGTACAATACCCCCGTGTTCCGCCTCAAGGCCGGGCAGTCGTCCTGCCCCTGGGAAGAAGGGACCGCCAACCGGGATGCACCCAATCTCGAGCTGGGGCAAGGCTCGCAGTTTACCGCCGTCAACGTACCCGCCGACGAGCCGGCCGTGTTCAAACTGAGCCTCGGCAACCTCAGCGCCACCAACGAAGACCGGTACTACGGCCTGACCGCCAACCCCGCGAGCAACCCCGACGGGGCCATTATCCGCGTGAACGGCCAGGAGTTGAATGCCAACACCATTCCTTACAACGTGCCGTTCGGCGAGTCCATTCCCGTCACGCTGACCGTAGAGCGCGGGCCGGTGGCTTACGAATACGCCGACCTGCAGGTGGCCCTGGTCGCCGACTGCGAACTGGAGTACCGGGACTACAATTTCTCCGTTTCCGAACCCAACGACGCCAAGTTCATCTCCCTGCTCAACCTCGGGGTGGATTTCATCCGTCCGTGCAGCGAAGTGGCTGTGAGCGTACCCGAGCAAAACTGGGTGGTGCTGAACAACGACCCGATACAACCCGGCACCATCCGGCGCATCACCGTGTCGGGCTACGACCTGAATTCCACCGATTTTCAGTTGGTGCGCGTGCAGTACCGCCGTTCCGACGGCGACGGCGCGTGGATCAACATCCCCAGTCCGGGCGGGGTGTTTGAGCGCTACAATCCCAACTGGTCGGGCTTTTCGACGCTCACGCCCGCTCAAAAGGCCAACACCCTTGGCCCCGATTTCACCAATTTTTCCTGGGAAACCTTGGATATCGGCGACGGGCCGTACGAAATCCACGCTTGGGCGGTATGCACCGGCGACGCCTCGGACAAACCCGGTTATTCCGACATCATCAAAGGTCGGATAGACCGCGAGCCGCCGAGTCTGGTGGGTGTGCCACAGCCGTCGGACGGCGTGTACCAGGTGGGTGATGAGATTTCTTTTACGTTCAATCAGCATATTGACTGCAAGCGGTTGAATCCGGTAACGGATGTCCGTTTGTTCGACGCCACCACGGACGAGCCGATTGACATTGACATCACCTGTTTTGAAAACAAGATCGTGCTGACTCCGACGGCGGCCTTCCAGAACAAGTTTTTCGAAAACCGCATCCTGCGGGCTGAATTGAAAGGCATCGAAGACCTCGTGGGTAACGTGTTCAACGGCACCAAATTCAACAAGGGCATCTGGGAATTTTATGTGGATCGCAACGAACTGGGCTGGCTGACCGACAGCGTAGGCCTGACCAAGTACGAGGACGAGACCAAAACGGTGACGGCAAACATCCACAACCGCGGCGGCTACAACACGCCGTTCAGCATCCTGAACGTGCCCGACTGGGTGCAGGTGGTGCCCAACCAGGGTACGCTGGTACCCAATGAGACGCGACCGATCAGTTTCACTGTGGATTCCACAGTAGCCTTCGGGCACTGGTCGGACAGCATCGTGTTGCGCACGGAGACGGGCCAAAACCCCTTCTTCATGGGTGGCGACGAACGGCTGCCCGTCGGCGCGCGTGTGGTGTGCCGCCCGCCCTACCTGCCGGTCAACCTGAGCCAGTACGAGAACACGATGAGCATGGTGCTCAAACTGAACATCGAAGGCGTGTTTTCGGCGGATGCGGAGGACATCGTGGCAGCGTATATCAACGACGAATTCCGGGGCAAAGCCAACGTGCAGTACGTGCCGCAGGTGAACATCTGGCTCGCCTACCTGACCATTTACGGCAACCCGGCCGACCTGCTGAAACCTATCCGGCTCGAAGTGTGGGACGCTTCGATGTGCCAACGTTACAGTTCGGTGATTGAGCCGTTCACCTACCAGCCCGACAACGTAATCGGCATCACCGACAACCCGCAGGTGGTACATACGAACGGCCTGTTGGTGCGCGAAATACCGATCACCCAGGGCTGGAACTGGCTGTCGTTCAATCTGGCTTTCCCCGACAACAGCCTGAACGCGGCGCTGGCGTCGCTCAAACACCCCGCCGGAAACCTCATCCGCAGCCAGACGGCTTTTTCCGAATACAACAGCGGATGGCTCGGTGGGCTGGCCCAACTGAACAACACCAGCATGTACATGTACCGGGCCAATGTACCCGATACCCTGCGCATGCAGGGCACGCCGATTGACCCGGCCACTACACCCATTCCCGTAGCAGCCGGCTGGAACTGGATCGGTTATGTGCCCGACTACTCGCTGCCGGTGAACGAAGCACTGGCTTCGGTGCCGGCGACGTACGGTGACGTGGTTAAAAGCCAGTACGCCTTTGCGCAGTACCTGAACCCGACATTTGGCTGGGTGGGCAACCTCAAGTACATGATGCCGCCCAACGGCTACCAACTCAAATTAGCCCAGGCCGGTACGCTGACCTATCCACCGCCGCCCGCTCCTTTTGTAGGCGAAAGTGTTGCGAGTCGCGGCGACGAAACGGACATTCATCATGCATCATTCATCACTCCTCATTCCAATTGGGCTTTAGCCCCCGCGCAGTTCGAGCACAGCAGCACCCTCATCGGTATGCTCCGCTCCAACGGCGCAAATGTGACCACGAGCAATATGGAACTCGGCGCCTTCGCGGGCGGCGAGGTGCGCGGCACCGCGCAGGCGATGTACATCGAACCGCTGGACGCGCACCTGTTTTTCATGACCATGTACGCCAATACGACCGGCGAACCTGTGCATTTTAAACTATACGACAATGCCACGGGCACGGTGCGCGACCTGACGGAAACACTGTACTTCGCGCCCAACCAGCACTCGGGCGACATCGAGAATCCGGTACCGTTTGAACTGCAAACCACCGGCACCGGCGCGAAAATCGCCACCGCATTCGAGTTTGATATACAACCCAATCCGTTCCAGAGCGAAACGAACTTCCGGTTTGTACTGCCAAAAGACGAGGCCGTGACGCTGACCATTTCGGATGCTTCGGGCCGGGAACTGACAGCCCTGCTGACAAACGCACGCGCGGGCCTGAACGCCTTTGCCTGGGATGGCCGCTCCGATACCGGCGAATGGCTCAGTTCCGGGGTGTATCTGGTACGGCTGAAAACAGCAACCGGCAGTGCGACCCGGAAGGTGGTGCTGCACCGATTGCCGTAGGAAAAATCACTTCATCGTAACAATCAATATCTTAATGTTTTAAACATTTTTTTACCTATGAAAAAATTTACATCAACCCGACTTGTGTCCCATACGATCGCATTGTTTGGCGCACCCATGTTTTGCATAGCCTTGTTGGTTGCGGTATGCACGACGGGGCTTCAGGCCCAAACGACACCCCAGATCAGCGTACAGGGTACCCTGAAAACAGCCAGTGGCACACCTGCGCCCGACGGCACGCAAACGGTCACGTTCCGTCTGTACAATGTAGAAACGGGTGGCACCCACCTGTGGGAGGAAACTGCCGACGTGGAAATTGTGGGCGGCATTTACTCCCACTACCTCGGGAGCGTAACCCCGCTCAACGCCGCCAATTTTGCCAACACCCTGTACTTAGCCGTAAAAGTCGGCTCGTATGAACTGACCCCCCGCAACCGGCTCGCATACGCACCGTATGCTTTTTCGGTTTACTCGGCTGTTTGCTCCGGCGCCGTCGGTGATATAAAATTTTCCATCCTGAACCCGACTGATTTTGCTTTAGAAAACGGCCCCTGTTGGGTACCTATGAAAGGTCAGTCTTTAGCCGGTTCCAAACTTGCACAATACACCGGGTCGTATAACAACTCGAATTTACCCGATGGCAGTGGCCGGTTCATCCGGGCGCAGGAATTCCCTGGTAGCCCTAACAATATTGATGACGATCGGGACTCTAATACGCCCATTGGTCAAGCTCAGGGTGAAAGTTTTAGAGGGCATAACCATACCATGCAAAATGCCGGCGCACATACCCATACCATCATACTTGGCCATAACCGGGATGATGAAGGCGGCGGTGGCGGCCCGGATGATTGGTCATTTAACGATGGTAGTGATGATGGAAGCCGTCCACCCAGAGACATCAGCACCGTTCCAGGTCATTCCGTAAGTACAAACGGCTCGCACACACACACCATAGACCCGGCCGGCGGCACGGAAACCCGCCCCGACAACCTCAACTTTTGGATTTACATCCGCATCAATTAAGAAAATCGAGACTGTCCGGTTTTTTTGTAAACAACTTTAATACAAGTCAAGATGTACAAGTCAATAGTAGCATGCGCCGTATTGTTTTGTTGCTTAGGTCGGTATGTGCCGGCCGGGGCACAGGTGGTTCAGGATTGTGGCCCGGTGAACGCCGAACAATACACGGAGGGCGAACTTTTCGTCAACTACGGCAGCGCGGTGAACGCCTATTCCATCCGGAACCGGTCGGATTACATGGTGGGCGAACCGGCAATCGGGTACGGGATTTCCCAGCAGTGGAACACCTACCTCGGCTACTGGTCGCGCCTGCTGGTGCCGCCGTTGCCGGCAACCGTCGCGGCTACCCAGGGCGACCTGCTGGACCGCATCCGCTTGAGTTGGGCCATCAACGTACTGGGTTCGTACCCCACCGAGGGTTTCAACCTGTACCGCGACGGGTTTTTCCTCGGCTTTGTCGGCCCCAATGTGCGCACCTACAACGACTTCAACGTCATCGCCGGGCGGCCGTACAACTACGAGGTGCGCGGCGTCAACCAATACGGCGAAGGCTCGGGGGGCAAAGCCATTGGTTTCCAGGTGCCCAATGGCGTGGTCACCGGCAGGATACAGACCATCAGCGGCCGTCCGGTACAGGATGCGCTCGTGACGCTGACTCCCTTGCAGGGCTTTTCAGCCAAATTCGACCCGGGCGAGGGAGCCTTCGCGATGTCCAACATGACCGGCGCCGCCGATACGCTCATCCCGCTGAACAACGGCGAATGGACGCTCTCTTTTTGGGTAAAAACCACCTCTGCTGCCGCCAATGCCGGTATTCTGGCGTTCCACCCGTTTCCGCTGACGATCCGGCCGATTGCCAGTTCGACCGGGTTTGAGGGCATCGAAGTGGCCCAAACGGGCAATAGTCCGGCAGTACTAAGCGGCAAGTTTCCGGACGACAAGAAAAATGACTGGAACCACGTGGCCCTCACGGTAGATACGGACGGGAAAGGTCGGCTGTACATCAACGGCATACTCGTCCAAATCGGCGACCTGCCTCCGTTGGTCTCCGCGTCCGAACTGCGCCTCGGCGCGCGTACCGGTACACCGGGCGCCTGGACGGGGTACCTCGACGAACTGCGCATTTATCACCGCCGGCTCGACGAACTCGACCTCGCCGAGGCCGGCATGGGCACCGCCTACTCGCTGACGCCGGGCTTGAAGTACTACTGGAAAATGGACGAGGAACTCGGCACGGCATCTTTTGACCTGCTCCGCCGAAACAAACTCTACTTCTGCGACGCGTCCTTCGACGCCGACCGACCCACTGTGCGCACCATGGGCAAAACCGATTCGGAAGGTTTTTACCGCATCGAATCGGCGAGCTACGGCACCGGTATTACCTTTTTGGCTGAGCCGATGAAGGATTTTTACATGTACCGGGCGCTCAAGTTTGTGCGCGACGATGCCGACTACGCTACCCTGCCCGACTTTGCGCTCCCGCCCAAGTCAACCCTCGAGCTGTGGGTAAACAGCGCCGGCCCCGACGGCACGCAGTGTCTGCTGTCCAAAAAATGGCCCGGCAACGACTTTCGGGTGTTGCTGGAACCCAACGGCGTGCTGAACGAATTGAAAATATACTTCAACGGCGCGGAACACAATTTCGGTAACCTCGGCCTCGGCTATCAGCATCTGGCGTTTACCATTGACAGCAGCGGTACCGACCGCACCATAAAAGCCTACAAAAACGGGCAGCCATTCGGTACCCCGCACACGTTTGCCGGCGTGACCGGCAACTGGTCCGACCCTGCCGGTACCTGGGTGCTGGGCGCCCGCGAGAGCAGCGGCTACACCGATCATTTCGGCGGCCTGATTGACGAATTAGCCGTATACGACACCACCCTGAACGCCGACAGCATCAATTCCCACTTCCTGGTAGCGCGAAACATGCAGGAACGCGGGCTGCGGGTGTATTTCAATCTGGACGAAGGCAACGGCAACCGCCTCAATAACAGCGGTTCGGTGTTGCTGCCCTTCGGTACGAACAGCGGCGCCGAGTGGTCGCCGTTTGCCGCCCGACAAACCACCACGCCGCACGAGTTTACACCCAAAACCCGACAAGTGACGCTCAATCCCAGTATCACGTCGGTGGACCAGGTGGATTTCATTGACCGGAGTACGGTGCCGGTGACAGGTTATGTGCGCTACCAAAACACCGACTGTTTTGCCAAAAATGTGGAAATTTTGGTCAACGGCGCTTCGTTCAGTCCCAAGGTGCTGACCGACTCCACGGGCAAATTTACCATCGAATTTGACCCCGGCACTACGGCTACGCTGACGCCGGTGTTCCCGGATACAGCCAAGACGGCTGAAGCAGATGTGCCCCACGTGTTCACGCCCGGTTTCTGGGACGTGACCAACGTAAACAATCCTATCGCCGGCATCGTATTCAACGACGTGACCACGCGTACCGTGCGTGGCATCGTGGCCGGCGGCAGCAAGGCGGGCTGCAACAAATCCATCATCAAGGCGCCGCCCGGCATGGGCCAGGGCACTGTTTGTGTGGTCAAAGTGCGCTCAACGGACGGCTGCTTTGAGCGCCAGATTGTGCTGGACAATCAGGAGGGCGAGTACGAATTCGCCGAACTGCCGCCGCTGGAAAGCCTGACCGTAGCGGTGGTGGAACACTCCGATCCCGACGTGAAGTCCGCTTTTCAGACAGCGGGCGGCTCCACGGTGAACCTGAGCCTGAAGGACACGGTGATCAATTTTATCTATATCGCTCCCCCGGAAGTGGAAATCGCCAGTGGCCTGACGCCGATCGGCGCCTGCTCCGACATTGTGTTGGACAAAGGCGATAATATCCAACTGGAGATCAAACTGAAAGAAGTGTATGTCCCGATTGTGGACAACATGGGGATGGTGCTCGACGACGGGGTTTGCTATCTGGACACCGCCGGTTTCAAAATCATCAACGGCGTATCGGATACCGAGTTGGACACCGCCATGGGGCAGGGCAAGTTGCGTTACAAATTCAAGGTAGGCGACCCCAATCCTTCGCCGCCGTACCTGAAAACCCTTCAAATCATCGGCACCTCGCTGGCAGGCCGTATCGGCAGCCTGACCAAACAGGTCATTGTGACGGGCATCCGGAACAAGGAGAACACGTTTACCACCGTCAGCCCGCCCCAAATCCCGACGATCATCCTGCGCGACCCGCCCGGCGACGCCAGTTACGCCTATTTGGAGAAAGACACCACGGTGTGCAAAACCACCGCCATGTCTTTCGATTTTGAAGTGGGCGGCGGTGGCGGCGTGGAGGCGCATCTTGCCCCAAAATTAGTCACGGCGGCGGCGCCTGCTGGCGTTGGCCCGATCATTGAACAAGGCCCTGTGTTTGACATTAATGCCGAGTTTCAGGTGACGTACCAAAAGATCAAGTCGAACGCCTTCCAGACCTGCATGAGCATAAGTTCGCGTTTGTCCACCAGCGCCAGCGACAAGTTTATCGGCACCGACGGCGACGTATATCTCGGCGAAGCCTGGAACATCATTTTTGGATTTGCCGATCAGGTCTCCTTCAACGCCACGACCTGTACCCCGGGAATCAGCACGCTCCTGGTGGTGCAGCCCGACTCCTTCCCCACGGTTTTCATGTACACCCAGTACCAGGTTGAAAACTTCGTGATACGCTACCTGGATTCGTTGATGACCAATCCAATGGCAACTCCCGATCAGGTGGCCTCGTATGCCACCTCGAAAGCCCGCTGGCAGCAGATTCTGGATCGGAATGCGGGTCTGAAAGTAAAAGCGCCGCTGAAGCGCAACATCTCCTTCGACGCCGGCATCGAGTACGAGTATTCCGAAACCAGCGATACTACCGACAGCGAATCCGTCGAAGAACTCGTCAACAGCGAGGAGTCGCTTACCACCCATTTTGGTTATGAGTTCAGCAAAGCAGGCGTAATCGGTATGCTGAAATTTGTGAGCGGCACCAGCGACAGCGACAGCGACGGGTCGGAAAACGCCTATGGTATCACCACCGGCTATGTGTTAGCCGACGACAACGACGGCGATGCCTTCTCGGTAGATGTGGCCATAGACTCGGCATACAATACCCCCGTGTTCCGCCTCAAGGCCGGGCAGTCATCGTGCCCCTGGGAGGAAAGTACCGCCAACCGGGACGCGCCCAATCTCCAACTGGGGCAAGGCTCGCAGTTTACCGCCGTCAACGTACCCGCCGAGGAGCCGGCCGTGTTCAAACTAAGCCTCGGCAACCTCAGCGCCACCAACGAAGACCGCTACTACGGCCTCACCGCCAACCCCGCGAGCAACCCCGACGGGGCCATTATCCGCGTGAACGGCCAGGAGTTGAACGCCAACACCATTCCCTATTTCGTGCCCAACGGGGAAGCAATTCCCGTCACGCTGACCGTAGAGCGCGGGCCGGTGGCTTACGAATACGAAGACCTGCAGGTAGCGTTGGTCGCCGACTGCGAACTGGAGTACCGGGACTACAATTTCTCCGTTTCCGAACCCAACGACGCCAAGTTCATCTCCCTGCTCAACCTCGGGGTGGATTTCATCCGTCCGTGCAGCGAAGTGGCTGTGAGCGTACCCGAACAAAACTGGGTGGTGCTGAACAACGACCCGATACAGCCCGGCACCATCCGGCGCGTCACCGTATCGGGTTACGATCTAAACTCACCCGACTTCCAGTTGGTGCGCGTGCAGTACCGCCGCTCCGACGGCGACGGCGCGTGGATCAATTTGGATCCCCCCATGGGAGGCAAATTTGAGGCATTCAATCCGAGATGGTCCGGTTTTTACAATACACAAGCAGACACCTTCCGGATACCCGGCTCCGATACCTTGCTGCTGGGCTCCGATTTTACCAACTTTTTATGGGAAACCTTAGATATCGGTGACGGGCTATACGAAATCCACGCCTGGGCGGTATGCACCGGCGACGCCTCGGACAAACCCGGTTATTCGGACATCATCAAAGGCCGCATAGACCGTCAACCGCCCAGCATTGTGGGTGTTCCGCAACCTTCCGACGGCGTGTACCAGGTAGGCGATGAGATTTCCTTTACGTTCAACCAGCATATTGACTGCGGTCGCCTGAATCCGGTGACCGATGTGTTGCTGTTCGACGCCACGACCAACACACCGATTGACATCAACATCACTTGTTTTGAAAACAAGATCGTGCTTGATCCGAATTTCCAGAACAAGTTTTATGAAAACCGCATCCTGCGGGCTGAAATGAAAGGTATCGAAGACCTGGTGGGCAACGTGTTCAACGGCACCAAGCTCAACAAGGGCGTCTGGGAATTCTATGTGGACCGCAACGAACTGGGCTGGCTGACCGACAGTGTGGGCCTGACCAAGTTCGAGGACGAGACCAAAACGGTGACGGCGAATATCCACAACCGGGGCGGCTACCACGTTCCGTTCAAAATTCTGGAAGTGCCCGACTGGGTGCAGGTGGTGCCCGATCAGGGCACACTGGCGCCCAACGAGAGCCGGCCCATCAGTTTCACGGTGAATAACACCGTGGCCTTTGGGCACTGGACAGACACGATCGTGCTGGAAACCCAAACCGGGCAGAATCCCTTCTTCATGGGCGGCAGCGAGCTGTTGCCTATCGGCGCGCGCGTGGTATGCCGCCCGCCGTACCTGCCGGTCAACCTGGCCCAGTACGAAAACACGATGAGCATGGTGCTCAAACTGAATATCGAAGGCGTGTTTTCAGCGGATGCGGAGGATATTGTCGCGGCGTATATCAACGACGAGTTTCGCGGCATGGCCAAGGTGCAGTATGTGCCGCAGGTGACTGCATGGTTAGCCTACCTGACCGTTTACGGCAACCCGGCCGACCTGCTGAAACCCATCCGGCTCGAAGTGTGGGACGCTTCGATGTGCCAGCGTTACAGTTCGGTCATTGAATCGTTCACCTATCAGCCCGACAACGTGATCGGCATCACCGACAACCCGCAGGTGGTGCATACGGCAGGTCTTTTGATGCGCGAAGTGCCGATCAACTTTGGATGGAACTGGCTGTCGTTCAACCTCGATTTTCCCAACAACAGCCTGAATGCGGCGCTGGCGTCGCTCAAGCACTCCAACGGGAGCCTGATGCGCAGCCAAACCTCCTTTGCCACCAATAGCGGCGGCACTTGGTTTGGCCCACTCACGCAACTGAACAACACTAAAATGTTCATTTACCGGTCCGACATGCCCGATTCCTTGCGCATGCAGGGTACGCCGATAGACCCGGCTACTACCCCGATACCTGTAGTAGCCGGCTGGAACTGGATCGGCTATGTACCCGACTACTCGCTGCCGGTGAACGAAGCCCTGGCTTCGGTGCCGGCGACGTACGGCGACGTGGTGAAAAGCCAGTATGCCTTTGCGCAGTACCTGAACCCAACGTTCGGCTGGGTGGGCAACCTGAAGTATATGATGCCACCCAACGGCTACCAACTCAAACTGGCGCAGGCCGGCACGCTGACGTACCCGCCGCCGCCAAATCCGCTGAAAGAGACCACTCTGGCCCGTGGCGAAACGGAGCCCGCACCCGCGTACTGGTCGGTTGATCCAACCCGGTTCGAGCATAGCAGCACGCTGATCGGTATGATCCGCGCCAACGGCACCAACGCCACCACCAGCGATATGGAACTCGGCGCCTTCGTCGGCAATGAAGTGCGCGGCACCGCGCAGACGATCTACATTGAACCGCTCGACGCGCACTTGTTCTTCCTGACGACGTACGCCAATACGGCGGGCGAACTGCTGCGCTTCAAGTTGTATAACGACGCCGACGGCTCCGTGCGCGACCTGTCGGAAACGATGTACTTCGCGCCCAACCAACACCAGGGCAGCATCGAGAATCCGGTGCCGTTTGATCTGCTCACGACGCGTGCCGAAGAGGACTTTGGCACCACATGGGCCTTCGACGTGCAACCCAACCCATTTGCAAGTGAGACGACCATTCGTTTTGCTTTGCCTAAGGCGGAAGAGTTGACGCTTACGATCTGCGATGCGCAGGGCCGCGAGGTGGTGCGCCGCCCGTTGTCGGCGGTGAACGGGCCGAATGTAGCGACATGGAACGGACGTTCGGACTCCGGCTCCTGGTTGAGCAGCGGGGTGTATACCGTGCGCTTGCAAACGGCTGCGGGAAGTGTGGTGCGCAAGGTGGTGCTGCAGCGGTTGCCGTAGTTTGTACTTGAGAAAAAACCTGTCCGCTCGACGAGGGTTGCCTCAACATGGGGCGCTTGTGGAGCGGACAGATTTTTGAAAATGTCCGATTGACAAACCGATTTGTCTGATGCGATACCACATATCGCACCACCTTTGTACCTGGAAGAGGCAAGCATGTCAATTTGAATTCCTGCTTTTTTCCCTCTGTTCCCTGAATATTACACAGGCTCAACTACCTGATTCAAGGTGTTTGCTGAATAAATTCCATAAATTCGGTGGAAGCAAATTCATTTGTACAAGAATTGAGGCTTCGGGTATTTCTACATCAAGCATATGCACCAATCACATCAAAATGTGATTGGTGAAAATTGGCTATTAAACTTACTTTTGGGCCAAGGAAAAGTACCCTGCTCGTACGCAACCAAGACAAATCTCTTCTCATGAATATTAATCTACTCCATCTCAAGGCAAATTGCCGTGCGTCTCTCTCGTTTGCCGTGGCTTGTTTTATTTTTATACTGCCATCGTTGAGCAGTGCCGTGGCACCTCCAAACTGGACGATCAACCCTGCTAATTTTCAGTTCCGCATGGATATGGTCATCCGGATCAACTACGATGGTCTGCCGTCCAACGATCCCGGCAATATTGTCGGCGTATTCGTCGGCCCGGAACTTCGCGGGGTAGCTACACCCATTGATATCGGCGGACAGAAGTATTTTTTCACGACCATCTACTCCAACCAGTATACCGGAGAGACCCTTCGTTTCCGGGCCTACTACGCCCCCGACGATCAGATTTATTCCACCAACGATTCCATCACCTTCACCAACTACGCCTTTGTAGGCAATATCGCCAACCCGTACTGGATCAATATTGATCCGAACTACGACTTTCCGCCGGAAATTTTGCCCATACCGAAGGATACCACCCTTCAGAATCTGCCTTTTGACCGGATTGCATTGAACGATTACCTGCTTAGTCTGGATGGCGACCCTGTCATCTGGAGCGCAACGGCCGGGGCCAACCTGTCTGTTTCCATTACAAACGACACGATGAATGTTCAACCGGTGTCCGGCTCCTGGACAGGTACCGACACGGTTTGTGTAGTTGTAAAAGAGAATACGCCCGGCATGCTGGCCGATACATTTTGCACATGTTTTACCGTATTGCCCGATTATGGCCCGCCGGTTTGGCAAAATATCCCCTCGCAAACGATTTTCGGTGGCGGTTCATTCGCTACATTTGATTTAGACAACTACCTGACGTACAACGGTCCCTGCCGCGAATTTGCTCTGATTTTCCCATCGCCCTACACCAGCATAAATGCGCCGATCAAACCCGTCATAGCGCCCGACGGTACCGTGACCATTCTGGTTATCGACCCGATGTGGCGCGGCGCACTGGATTTTGGTTTCATCGTTTGGGATTGCGACTACCCCGACCAACGGCGTGACACCACTTTCGCTACGTTTAGCGTAATAGACGATAACAACCCCCATTTTACCTCTCCGCCCACGGTAAATTATCAGGAAAATGCCTGCAACGAATTGTACGATGCGCAAGCCATTGACCCGAA
>JAEUUV010000206.1 GCA_016787285.1 Saprospiraceae bacterium
CTCATGCTGGGCGACGATGCGGAAATGCTCAAAAACGTGCTGGCCGGTACCGACCTGAAAGCCATGCGTTTTTTCCTGTTCCGGCACTTCGTCAACCTGAACCCGAACAATCCCGAGCAAGCCTATCTGGATTTTATGAAAGTAGCCGGCGCCGCCGACCAGCAATTCCGAAGCGGATTCCGGTATGGCTTTGAGACCGACCGCGGCCGCACGTACATCCGTTTTGGCCGTCCCGACGACCTTGTCCGCGTGGAAGACGACCCGAGTGCGCCGCCCTACGAAATCTGGGTGTACTACAATTTCCCGCAGACGAGCCAGCGCAACGTGAAGTTCCTATTCTACAATCCCTCCCTCGCCGGCGAGGATTTCATCCTGCTGCACTCCAATGCCCGGGGTGAGATCAATAACCCGCGCTGGGAAGTGGCGCTTTACGGTCGCAACGCAGGCCAGCAAATTGAAGGCGACAACTACCACGACGCCAGCACCATGCAGCGCGGAGTGGGCCGGAATGCGCGTACGTTTTTTGATTCGTTTTGAGCGGCAAAAGGGTCACAGAGGCTCACAGAGTTTGAGAGGGCACAGAGTTTTTTTGCCGACTAAGAGCGGACAGATTCCGCCGGAATGACAATAAGTCTCTGTGCCCTCTCAAACTCTGTGAGCCTCTGTGACACACCACTCTACGCGGGAACAGCCTGCGGAAAAATCACCCGCAGTTTTTCCACCACATAGTCCACCTCTTCCCGGGTGTTGTAGTGTGAAAAGGAAAAGCGAATGCTCTTGCGCTGCGGATCGGCGCCAATGGCCTCCAGGACATGACTGCCTTTTTCGGCGCCACTGGAACACGCACTGCCACCGGAGGCGCTTATCCCGGCGATATCAAGATTGAGCAGCAGCATTTCGTTTTTGGGTGAGGGCGGAAACGAAACGCTCAGCACCGTGTACAGGCACTGCCCGTCGTAGTCGCCGTTGAATTGAATATCCTCAAACGCGTCCTGCAGCCGCTCCATCAGGTATTGCCGGATATTCCGGATATGCGCCGCCCGGGTTTCCATGTCTGCGGTGGCCAATTCCAGGGCTTTGGCCAGGCCGATAATTCCATACACGTTTTCGGTACCGCCGCGCATGTTGCGCTCCTGTCCGCCGCCGTCAATGAACGGGTGGATCGGGTTCTCGGGATTGATGTAGATGAAGCCCACGCCTTTGGGGCCGTGAAATTTATGCGCCGCGCCGGACAGGAAACTCACCGGAGTTTTGGCTACATCCCAGGAAAAATGCCCGATGGTTTGCACGGAGTCGGTATGAAACAGCGCACCGTGCTGCCGACAAAGGGCCGACGCCCGTTCCACGTCGAGCATAGTACCGATTTCGTTGTTGGCGTGCATCAGCGTCACGAGCGTTTTTTGGTCTCCTCCGGAAGCAAGCGCCTGTTCGAGTGCATCCAGGTTGACGTGCCCGCGGCTATCTACCGGGAGCATCACGACTTCCACACCGCTTTCCTGTTCCACCGTCTGGAGGGTGTGCAGGCCACAATGGTGCTCGGTGGGGCTGCTGATGATGCGTCGCACCCCGAGGTCGCGCACAGCGCATTTGATGGCCATGTTGTTGCTCTCGGTGCCGCCGGAGGTAAAAAACACATCGGCCATACTCGCACCGATGCAGCGGGCTACGGTCTTGCGGGCACCTTCGATCAAAGCCCGCACCTGCCTGCCTTCAGCATGAATGCTGGATGGATTGCCATATTGCTCCCGCAAAACGGGCAGCATGGCCTGAATGACTTCTTCAGAAATGGGCGTGGTGGCGGCATTGTCGAAATAAACGCGGTGCATGGTGGTGGGTTGGTTAGGCTGATCTGAGTTTAGGCAAATTTCAAAAATTTGGTTGTGTGATTATCGCTCATCACGAACAAGTCAGTTCCCGAACCCGATTCCACGCCGCTGGTACACCGACAGTTTGCCCTTATCGAAGGTGAATGTAGCCACATCATCCAGCGAAATGGTGTGCAATTCGTCGGGATTACCTACCCGATCCGCATTTTGGGCGATGCGCAGGTTCTGGTTTTTGATCGCATCCAACACGATCTGGCGCACAGTGCGGGCATTGCCGAAGTACTTGTCGCGGAACTGGTACAGGAACGCCATGTACTTGCCGAGGTGCTCGCGCGCATGTTCGTCCACCCGGTAATTTTCCTGCTGGAACATGAACAGTGCGATTTCGAGCAGCTCGTCGGGCGAGTAGTCCTCGAAGCGCAACACCTTGTCGAAGCGGCTGGCCAGCCCCGGGTTGGCTTTCAGGAAGGTGTCCATGTTTTCGGGGTAGCCGGCTACGAATACGAAGAAAGCCCCGCGGTTGTCTTCCATGCGCTTGAGCAGCGTCTGGAGCGCCTCGTCGCCGAAGTCGCCGTGGGTACCGCGACCGCTGTTGGTCAGGGCATACGCCTCGTCAATGAACAACACGCCGCCCATGGATTCCTCGATGCGTTCGGCGGTTTTGATGGCGGTTTGGCCCACAAATCCGGCCACAAGTCCCTGCCGGTCGGTTTCCACCATGTGGCCGCGCTCGAGTACGCCGAGGGCTTTGTAAATTTTGGTGAGAATACGCGCCACCGTGGTTTTGCCGGTACCGGGATTGCCCACGAACACGGTGTGCAGGAAGAACCGGCCCAGCACATCGCGACCCGATTCGCGGTTAAAACGAACCAGGTCTACCAGTTCGCGGATGTCCTTTTTGATTTCCTGCATTCCGATCAGGCTGTCGAGTTCGTGAAGTGCCTGACGCAGCAGGTTTTCGTCCACCGGAATGTTGGGCAAGGGGCGTTTGCTGATAACCTGCACCTTTTCGACATCGTCGCGCAGGATAATTTTCAGGACTTCCGGGGGCAGATCGCGCACGTCGGGATTGGCCATGAGGCGGAGGCCCAACTGGATTTTGGCTTTGTCCAACAAGTCGTACACGAAGCGGGCATTGCCGAAGGAGCGGTCGCGACGGCGGAACGCCTCGGTAATGAATTCGTCGAGCAGGTCTTTGGCCTCTTTGGCGAGGATGATTTCCTTTTCCCGGCAGGCATAATCGGCAATCTGGCTGAGTTCCTGCGGTAGGTAGTCCGTAAACTCGAAGGTCATTTTGAAGCGGCTGCGCAGCCCCGGGTTGGAGTCGAGGAAGGTTTTCATTTCCTTAGGGTAGCCGGCCACGATGACGGCCAGATCGCCTGGCCCGTTGGACAATTCCTTGACCAGAATTTCGATGGCTTCCTTGCCGAAATCCTTGGAATCTTCGGCGGAGCGGGCCAGCGCATAGGCTTCGTCAATAAACAGCACGCCGCCCCGGGCCATTTCGATGGCGTCTTTCACCTTGGGCGCCGTTTGGCCGATGTATTCGCCGACGAGGTCGGAACGATCCACCTCATGGACGTGTCCTTTGGTCAGCAGGCCCATTTTTTTGTACAGCCTGCCCATCATTTTCGCCACGGTGGTTTTACCGGTGCCGGGGTTTCCGATGAAAACGGAGTGGACGTTGATGCTGTCGTTTTCCTGAAAACCCTTCTCCTTGCGCAGTTGGAGGAACTGGAGGTATTGCGCGTGTTCGCGCACTTTTTGTTTGATTTCTGTCAGGCCGATGAGCGCATCGAGGCGTGTGAGTACGTCCTCGAAGGTGTCGAGGTCTTCCTCTTCAGGCAACAGGAAAACCTGCTGGCCTACGTCCGGCAGCCACACGCCGTTCACGCCTTCTTCCCAGTCGTGGCCCACCTCGAAAGGCATAACGGCGAGCAGCTGATCCATGAAGACGATTTCGGCGGTGTAGCGGTCGTTGCGCCAGGAGCCTTTGACGTTACTCCCCCACCCTGCCGTGATTTTCACGCCGTCGTCGCTTTTTTCCACGCGGTGCAGGCGCACGACCTGGCCTTTGAGTTCGCGGGCGTCGTTGTAGAATTTGATGAACAGTTCGCATTGCCATTGCTTGCTCGGGAGCAGGTTTCGCAACACAACTTCCGCGTAGATATAGCGGGTTTCTTCGCTGTGAAAGCGGCGCATGTACGTGCGATCAAATTCCGGCGTATCGTCGTACGGCCCTTCGTACATGCGCAGGGAGGTAATCTGGCAGTACGGGTTGTCCGATTTTTTGATGGGGCGTCCGGCATCCTCGATGTAGAAATAGCGGGTAGCCACTTTTTCGCCTTCGATCCAGGCCTCCCAGTAGTAGGCGCCTTTTTTCCAGAAAATCCCCTCCTGCTTGTTGCCCCAGCCTTCGCGGATGTAGCCTACCGGGTCGTATTTGCTCACTTTGCGCCGGAACGGCAGGGCACAGATTTCTTTCTTTTGTTTTTTAACTGCGTAGCACCGAATCTCCACGTTAACCTCCCAGTCTTCCACATCGAAATGTTTGTTGTGAAACGACAATTCGGCATACACATACGTGGTTTCAAGCCGGTCGAACACCTGCCGGTATTTCTTTTTGTTGTCGGCAAGCCACTCGGTGGAGGCATATATTTTTAAGTCCCGGAACTTCCAGAGTCTGGAATCCGGCGTTTCTTCAGGCTGCTGCGATTGATGGGATCCTGCGTACATGGATGGGTCAGGTTTCTGGTTTGAAGGTTTCGGGTTAGAACCTTGGCGGGCTTATCCGCCGTAGCCTTGGCGAAGGCGGGAGGCAAAATACGGCAAGATTTGACGAACGTTTCCAAAAAAATATCAACAGGCGGAGTTGGTTACCCAATGCCCGATTTTTCAGATTCCAAACAAAAAAAATACGTATGAAACAGATGCGCTACCTACATTTGGGCGACCATCGGGCGCCTGTTATTTTTCAGGCGCAGTGATAACCGGATCGGGTTTTCCCTGATTAACGGACGTTGCAAGCAGAAGTCAATCCACACGCTTCTAATCCCGCCTTTTCAAACGCTCGATCTATGAAGCACCTGTTCGTATCTGGTGCGCTGACCCTGTTGTCGGCCACAATTTTGGCGCAAAAGCCACAACTCATCCCCCCTATGAGCCATGCCGCCCACGTCCGGGCGGCGGCCCTGTCCCCCGACGGCAAACGCCTGTTGACCTGTGCCGGCTACCTCGACAACACCGTGCTCCTCTGGGACGCCGCGGAAGGTTCTCTGCTGAAAATCATGGAAGGGCATTACCACGACATCTGGGATGCTGAATACTCTCCCGACGGCAAATACATGCTGACCCTCGAAACCGAAACCTGGGCCGTGCATGTGTGGGACAAAGACGGGCGCGAGTTGCGCAGCCTGACACACGTCGAAGGATCGGCTGGAGGGGTACCCGAGTGCGTTCAGAATGTGTGTTTCTCTCACGACAGCAAGTATATTCTGGCCGGCACCTGTGGCGGCAAACTCGTTTTTCTCGACCTGAACGGCAAACCCGCCCGCCGCTTCGAGGGCGGCGACGCGTCCATCAATGAGGTGGCCGTTTCTAATAAAGGCACTTATGTGGCTTCTTGCGACGATGTCGGTATTATCCGGGTTTTTAAACAGGACGGCACGCTGCTGTATGAACTCGACGGTCATGGGCAAAAACAAGTGGAATCCATCGAATTCACCCCGGACGAACAGTTCCTGGTTTCCGGCGGACACGATAACATGGCCGTTGTCTGGGACCTGAGCGACGGCAGCAACGTGTATCAATTAGGCCCGCACGATACCGAGGTACGCACAATCGCCATTTCGTCCGATGGCGCCATAATCGCCACGGCCGGGCCTAACAGCGCCGTCGTAAAACTATGGGACAGCAACGGTGAACCGCTTCAAGACATTCAGGCAAACTATGCCAACGAGATACTTTTTTTTTCCGGCGACACGTCTATCCTTGTGGCGCCGTTGTACAAAGCCGCGCAGGAATTTGCCCTTGACGGCGAACTGATTTATGCCTACACCAACGAGGCCTCTCCGGTTACCAGCGTGGGTTTTTCGCCGTTTTCGCCCGATTCGCTTTTCATCGTGACCGCCGGAGAAGGGCGGCATCTGCGCATTTGGGACGTGGTTCAAGGCACCGCCGACCCGCTCACCATAGACCCGACAGCGCTGCCGTTGGAAGGCATCATGAACGGGCCGGCGGCTTTTTACCCCGACGAGCCGATCCTGCTGGCGGGGCACGCGGGCGACTCGCTGTTCATCTATGACCTGTACACCTTTGATGAGTATTCGTTTGAAAAACCGGCCGGCGCCAGCACGTCGGCATTGGCCTGGGGTGGCGAATATTTTGCTACCAGCGATTTTACCGGAGGCGTACAACTTTGGACCGTCACAGAGGAGGGTGAACTGGTGGTGAAATGGAACAAACGAGTGCCTTCCAATTATGTAACCAGCCTCGAATTTACCCCCGATGGCGACGGCTTGCTCACGGCCCTGTCGCGCGACTGGATGCCATCCCTGGCACAACTCAACGAGCATCGGGAACAGCCGGACAACGGCGCAGGGTTTCCGGCGGCTTTGCGCAGCGTGAATAATTTCAACGTCGTCCGGACGTATGGCAAAACCTCCGATCAGGTAGCCCTCTCGCCCGACGGCAAGTTTGTAGCCACCAACGAGGGCGAGGAGCACGGCCTCAGCCTGTTCGATTTCCAAACGGCCAAAGAGGTTTTTCATATTTCGCTGCCACGGGCAGGCAGCAAAGTGTTCTGCATGGCTTTTTCGTCCAACAGCGAAAGCATCGTGGTTGGTTGCTCCGACAACGTAGCCCGGGAGTATGACCTGCGCGGCAAACTTATTCGGGAATACAAGGGGCACTACAGCGCCGTTCGCTCCGTGGCCTTTTCGCCGTATGGCGATTATGTCATCACCGGCAGCAGCGACAATACCGCCAAAATCTGGGATGCCAAAACCGGCAAGGAAATCGTCACCCTGATGGCTGTCGGTAACGAAGACTGGGTGGTCATCACGCCTGAAGGGCTGTTCGACGCGTCGCCGGGCGCTATGGAAGATTTGTATTTCGTGGTCGGCATGGAAGTTGTCCCGCTGGAGCAACTCAAGTCGCGCTACTGGGATCCGCACCTGCTGGCCAAAGTCATGGGTTTCTCCGAAGAAGAGCGACTCAAGGCTCCGGCCCTGACCAATGTCAACCTGTACCCCGACATCAAGGCGCGTATCGAAAACGACCAGTTGAAAGTAGAACTGACCGCTCAGGGCAGCGGAGGATTAGGAAAACTAAGCCTGTTTGTGAACGGCAAGCAACTGCTCGAAGACGCTAATCCGGGCAAAAAATCCAGCCTGAGTATTGACCTGAAGCCCTACTGGGGCTGGTGTTTTCCCGGCGAAGACTCCAGCACGGTAGCCCTTCAGGCGGTGAGCGAGGGCTGGCTTTCCAGTCCGCTGTACTCCTTGCGATACCTGCCCACTGCTTCCGGAAAAGGCCAAAACAGCGGCAACAACACGACCGGAAACCCGCAAAACCTGAACGAGGATCCGCCCAGTCTGTACGCTGTTATCATCGGCACATCCCAGTACGCCGGCGCCGAAATGAAACTCACCTTCCCCGATGTGGATGCGGAGCGCTTTCATGATGCCCTGCAGGTAGCCGGAAAGGGCTTGTTCAACGAGCGCGTCAGCCTGAAACTACTTTCCTCCACCGGCACCGCTCCCGCGGCATTGGCCACCAAAGCCAACATCAAGGCCGCATTTGAAGAGTTCGAGAAAAAGGCGCAGCCGCAGGACGTGTTCATGGTCTTTTTTTCCGGCCACGGCAAAACACTCGGCGCCGCCGAAAAAAGCAAGTTTTACTACCTGACCAAGGACATCAAGGCCTGGTCGGACCTGGAAAACCCGCAGTTGCTGGCCCAAAACACCATCTCCTCCGACGAGATCATAGGCTGGCTTAAAAAAAACAAAGCCGCCAAGCAGGTGCTCATCCTTGATGCCTGCAATGCCGCTTCGCTCGGACAACAATTCGGCGCCACCGGCAAGGGCATGACTTCCGCCCAAATCCGCGTGGCCGACGAAATGAAAAACCTGACCGGCACCTACATCCTTGCCGGCGCCGCAGGCGACAAGGAGAGTTTCGAGGCCCCTCGCTATGGCCAGGGACTGCTCACCTACAGCCTGCTCGACGGCATGCGCGGCGAGGTGCGCGGCACCGACAACAAGGTGGACATCCTGAAACTGATCAACTACGCCTGCTCGAAAGTACCCAAATTGGCCGGAAGTATCGGCAAGACCCAGGAACCGGAAATGTTCCTGCCCAAAAATACCAAGGGTGGTTTTTTCATCGGCATCGTGACCTCGCCCGAGCAGATCATGCTGCCCAAAGCCATGCCGGTGATCGTGCGAAACAACCTGTTCGACCCCAACACCGGCAACGACGACCTCGGCCTGACAAAAGTGCTCAAGGAAACCCTTTGGGAAAAAATGTCCAGCAAGATCGTGTACTACGACACCGACGAGTACCCCGATGCCTACCGCATCACCGGGCCATACAAAACCGAAGGCGATGTGGTCAAAGTCACCGTGAATGTGTACCAGAACAAGAAATTGGTTAAAACCCTGGACAAACCTGTTGAAGGCAACAAAAACGACCTGCCGGCATTGGCCAACGCCATCTTGAAGGCCGTAGGGCCATTTTTAAAATAACCTGATATGAAACATCTGCTTCTTTGTTGCATCGTTTGCTGCACGGCTTTTCTTTCCCCGAGCATTGCCCAGATTGGCAGTTTCGGCACCATGCCGATGGCCTCCAAACCCGGCGCCGATCCCACGCTGGGGCCGTTGGTGACCAACACCCCGGAATATCTGAAAGCCCGGGAAATTTACGAACGGCTCGTCAAGGCGCGCGGCGACTACCGCCTTCCGGTGCCTACCTTCACCATGCGCAAACAACGCAGCAACCTGGCACTCATCGAGTATAAACTCATGGAAATCACGCTGGAAGAAGACGCTTACAAAGTCTGTCAGACGTTCGGGGAAAACGCTGATGATGCCGTCGCTTTCCTGCTCGGGCATGAACTGACCCACTGGTACGAGAAACACGCCTGGCGCCGGGACTTTATCTCAGGCTTCGCCGACCTGGATGTCAAAACCAAACTGGGCGGCCTCGAAGAAAAAATCACCAACGAAACCGAAGCGGACTGCCTCGGCGGATTTCTGGCCTACTCTGCCGGCTACGGCCTGTTCGACAAAGGCGCCGACCTGATCCAGAAACTGTACACGGAGTACGGCATGAAGGAAGAGGTGGACGGCTACCCGTCCTTGACCGACCGAAAAAAACTGAGCACCAAAACAGCCGAAAAAATGGCAGCGCTGGTGGATGCTTACGAAATGGCCAACCTGCTCGTGGCCATCGGCAAGTACGGCGAGGCCCTGGAGTACTACCGCTACATCCTGATGCGCTATCAGAGCCGGGAAATCTACAACAACCTCGGCGTGACGGCCTTTTTGCTGGCCCTGAACGAGTTCCGACCCGAAGACCCCCGCGTGAAGTTTCGCTATCCGATTCAACTCGACCTGGAATCCGCCGGCGCCAAAGGCTCCGGGGCCGGCAGCGCCCGCGACGCCCTGCTCCGCCAGGCTATCCAGTATTTCGACATGGCCATCAGCCTCGACCCTAAGTACGCCCCAGCCTTCCTGAACAAAGCCTGTACCTACGCCCTGCTCGGCGACACAGACGAGGAACGCGCCCGGAATGCCGAACGCGCCCGGTACTACGCCGATTCGGAGGCCCATGAAATCGCCCAAAATGCAAACGACACCAAAACCCTGCGCGATATCAACATCCTGCTCGGTATTCTTGAGGCAATCAACGGCAATCCGGACAAGGCCAAAAAATTGTTTTCGGCCGCAGCCGACAGCAGCGCCCTGGCTGCGACCAACCTCGAAATACTCGAAAAAGGCAGCGCCACGGTCCGGGAACGGGAGGAAGACCCCTTCGCCGACCCGGAAAAAATCGGCGGCAAGACCATTGCGGAGGCCACCAACAAAGGGATTGGATTAAAACCACTGCCCAACAAAACCACCAACATCACCCTTGACGAACGGCTGATTTTTACCCAAATCGCTGCGCCGGGGCCAGATTCCCGGGTGTTCGTGCACATCAACAAAAACGAAAACCAAAAAACCTTTTTCCACATGACGCTGCCCGGGTACAAGGGCAAAACAGAAAAAGGACTCGGAGCAGGTGCAAAACGCGAGGCTATTGTTGCTCCCGACGCATACGATATTCCTATTCGCAGTATCCAGACCCCGCGCGGCGAAATCTTAGTGTACAAAGAAATAATTTTCATTCTCGACGCTAACCAAACCCTCGAACGCTGGATCAATTACCAGTAAAACAAAAATACTATCCGCATGCGAAAACAACTAACCGTGCTCATTGCTGCCCTTTTTCTGGCACTGGTACTTGGCGCTCAAGAGGGCGGCAACCCGATCGTCGTGGTTTCCACCAAGGGCGCTGTCTTGTACTCATCTCCTTCCATCAAGAAAAAAACACCGGTAAAACCGGGAGCGGCATTAGTACCCGAGGGCAAACTCAGCCTCGCCGCCGGCGCCTCGGCGCTTCTGTGCCACAGGGGCCAATTCCAGTCCATCTCAAAAAAAGGTACGGTGGCACTAGCCAATATCTTCGATGCCGAAAGCGAACCTGGCATTGATTTCGATGCCGATTTTGCCAAATTCGTGGAAGCCTCGGTGGGAATGGTTATCGAACAACGGCAAAAAAACGGCTGGGGCGCCCGTATCACCCAAAACGGTGACGGCTTTGGTACCGGCGTGACGAACCCCGAAAAGGGCCGCGACGGTGCAGGCACAGGCGTGACGAACCCCGAAAAGGGCCGCGACGGTGCAGGCACAGGCGTGACGAACCCTGAAAAGGGCCGCGACGGTGCAGGCACTGGCGTGACGAACCCCGAAAAGGGCCGCGACGGTGCAGGTGCGGGCGTGACGAACCCCGAAAAGGGCCGCGACGGCTGGGGCGGCAGAGGCAACGGAATTATTCCGATTTTGCCGTTCGACAAAACCTTGCCGAAAAACACCACATTCTTCTGGTCCAAACCGGCGGGTGTCACGTCCTACAGGCTCGACATTTCCGACGACAAAGGCAGCATCGTTCATACAGTCACATCTGTGGATACTTTTGTAGTTGTCAATCTTGACTCAACCAAGTTCCAGCCGGGGCGCAAATACTTTTGGACGGCAGCGGCGGTGAACAAACCTGAGGTGGTATCCGATCCATTGGAAATCAACATTGCCGGTGCCGCCGAAATGGTAAAAACACTGGCTCAAGCCACCGATTCCCAAATTCGTTCGGAAGCGGACGTCATCGTGCTCAATATGATGAACGCCGTTGCACTGGAGCAAAACAACTGGTACACCGAAGCGGCTCTTGCATACGCTGCCCTTTCGAAGAAACACCCGCAAAACAACATGGTGCGTCTCCTGCACGCCACGTTTTGGATGCGGCTCCTATTGCCGGCGAAAGCAAAGGTTCTCCTGAACGGAAAATAACCTGAATAACTTAGTGACGGGGTGACTGGCAGTCACCCCGTCACTATCCAACAATCTATTGTCAGTCAAAATATTAACTACGATGAAAACCATAATTTTTGGCATAGCAGTACTCCTGGGGGGAAGTCTGCTACATGCCCAAGAATTCAGGGGCGCAGCACCAGCAAAAACAGGCGCTAATACCGCAAGTGGTACTACATGGGCCATTGTCGCGGGCATTTCCGATTATCAAGATGCCAATATTCCCAAGTTGAACTATGCTCACCGCGATGCTGAAGTTTTTGCTAAATACCTTCAAAGCCCTAGCGGTGGCAGCCTCGACAACGAACACCTCTATGTGCTCCTGAACGAACAGGCAACTGGCGCCGAGTTGGCCAACGCGCTGTTCGGACTGATCAAAAAAGTGAAAGAAGGAGACCAAGTCATCATCTATTTTTCCGGGCACGGCGACGTGGAGGCCACCCTCGAAGATCAACCGGGATACCTGCTTTGCTGGGATTCGCCCCCGAACGTGTACATGAGCGGCGGCACCCTCGAACTGGACGACCTGAAAAAGATCGTCAAAACGCTGGCACTGAAAAAAGTACGGGTTTTGCTCATCACGGATGCGTGCCGGGCCGGTAAATTGGCCGGCAGCGCCAACAACGGCTCGCAAGTGGCTGCCAACAACATGAAGGCACTGTTTTCCAATGAAATAAAAATCCTGTCCTGCCAACCCGACCAACTCTCCCAGGAAAGCCCCAAATGGGGCGGCGGAAGGGGCGTTTTTTCGTACTACCTCATGCAAGGTCTCGAAGGCAAGGCCGACAGGGATGCCGACGGCAACGTGGACTTGCAGGAGATTGACCTGTTTTTGTACGACCACGTACGCGAGGCCACGCAACGCCAGCAGATACCGGTAACGGTAGGCGACAAAACAGCGATAATAGCCAAGTCGGACCCGGCAGTTTTGGCGGCGCTGCACCCCGAAAAATCCGATCAAGAAGAACTTGGATTGGTGCCCGACATGGCAAAAAGCATGGCCATTGAGCAGGCCTTGGCCGGAGACCCTGCCCTGCTCGCACAGTACCAGGCGTTCAAAAAAGCGATAAAGGAAGGTATACTGCTCGATGCAGACCCCAACTGTGCCTGGAGCATTTTTGAACGAATCAAGGACAAACCACTACTGGCACAGTATCAAGATCAATTGCGCCATAGTCTTGCTTCGGCCCTTGAGTCCCGGGTGCAACAAGCTATCAACGATTACCTGAAATCCGACCCAAACGAGTTGCGCAAACGATGGAACAAAAGTGACCAGTACGAACATTTTCCCGAGTATCTGGCCAAAGCCGACGAACTACTTGGTCCAGACAACCCATCCCGAAATAATCTCCAGGCGCGTTTTCATTACTTCACAGGCCTCAACTACCGATTACGTGGTGAGCGTTCAAAAACCATGGCCTTGTACAAATTGGCACTTGCCGAACAACAGAAGTGCCTCTCCCTTGAACCATCCGCAGCCTACGCTTATAACGAAATGGGCCTGCTGGAGCGCCGGAATGAACGATTCAAAGAGGCAGTCGGCAATTTTGAAAAAGCAATCTCGTATTCACCAGGTTGGGCCCTGCCTTGGGCAAATCTATGCACGACCAACAATATGCTCGAATCGTATGGGAAAGCTGAAATAGCGGGCAAACAGGCGCTGAAATTGGACAGCAATCTGGTTTCGGCACATTACAACCTCGGCAATACTTACGTAAGAATCTTTGCTTTTGACAAAGCCGAATTCCATTACAATAAAGTCTTGCAACTTGACCCGGATTTTGCCGACTCATATTTCAAACTTGGTTACGTCTATTATACCCAAAACAAGTTCGCCAATGCCGAACGGGCCTGGCTGGAATACGCCAAGCGCGACTCGTCGGAGGATTTCTTCTTTGTCAATCTTGGGGAGGTGTCGGCCAAACTAGGGAAAACTGCTGAAGCCCTGCGCTATTTCCAAAAGGCTTTGTCCCTCAATCCCGACTCCGATCCGGCCTACCACAGCCTCGGGCAATTCCACTTGTTGCAAGGCAATATCCCCGATGCCGAAGCCGCTTTCCAGCGCTACGTCCAACTCCAGCCCACATCTCCGGTCGGCTACTATTTCCTGGCCCAGATCGCCCGACTGAAAAACCAGCCCGAGGCCGTTCAGGAAAACCTGAGATTGGCCTCCGAACGGGACAAGGACTTTTCGATCCTCCGTGAATCCGCCGATCTGGAAAGCCTGCGACTGGATAAAAATTTTGGCGACCTGCTGGCCCGCGAACTTCCCGGCTGGAAACAATAAGGTTGAAAAACGCGATGGCCGCCCCGAGTTTCCTCTGGGCGGCCATCGCGTTTTTAACCGTGGGATTTTGATCAGTTGCAGGCATCCGAAAACTCGGCGATGGAGCCGAACGGCGTTTCCGTCCAAACCAGCACCATGATCTGTACGGAGTTTCTGAAACAGTGCGGGTGCCGTTCGCCCGGTTTGGTTATCTCACCACGGGCGCCAAGTTCCCACGCCGCGCCGGGCGTCATTTGCACAAAAACCTGATACTCCACCGGAGCGCCTTTTCCGTTGGTTTTTTAAATAGTTCGGCCCGACAGCATTGCGCCGCCGGGCCGGAATTTTTTAGCAAATGAAAAAACACTATTCACAGGTGTGGTCATTACTTTTTTCCGAGTACATAGTCGAACCCGGAGCCGATAATCGAGCCGGCAACAGCCAGGTTGCCTTTAAGAATCACCGAGCCGCGCACATCCAGATCATTCAGCCCAAAGCGTTCCATGCTGTCGAATACCACGAGGCAACTTCCGTTCTGAACGGTGAGGGAGGCTCCGGATTCCAGGGTAAGTTTGTTCACCTCGGCATTCTTGTGCGAAAGTATCGGATATACCCGGGAGCGGGTAGACACGTCGGGGATAATTACGTCCGAAAAGGCGTTGGGCACTGCGTTGGTGCTCCAGTTGCGGGGGCAGTTCCAGTTGGACTCCATGCCGGGGGTTCCGCCTTCCCAGTAGACGATTTTTTGTGCCCAAAGCGATGAACTGTATACGAACAGGAAGGAAAAGAGGAGAGCAGACACTAACAGACGCGATTTCATAACAATGCAGTTTATAGTTGTGGTACAATAACTTGTGTGATGGTCATTTATACCGGCCAACTGCATTGGTTATCATTTGTCGGGAAAACATTTTTGTCTGGTATACTCGAACCTTCCAGATTTGATAAACCTGAAAGGTCTCGTTTTGAATATATCCAGCTCTTTGATCAGCGCTTCGCCCGCACTTCCACCGACACCGCTTCGATGGTTTTTCCGGTCTTTTTGTCTGTCCCGCACCAGGCGCCGTTTTTGGCCGAGGCAAGTGTTTTGCGGCCGGCCAAGCGGGCCGAATACCGGATTTCAAACTTGTCGGAGTCCTTGCCTTCCAGCGAAAAAGCAATTCCAATCAGGCGCTGGCCGGCGGCAATTTCACCCACAAAAGCCCCTGCCTGTTTGTTTTCTGCGATACCAACCGACGATCCGTTGATCTTGTACCGGATTTCCAGATTGGCCGATTTGGGTTTGAACTGCACGCGCAAACCCATCAGCCGACGTCCCGAACCGAGGTCGGCGCCAAGGAGTACGCCGGATTTCAGCGGCAGTTCCTTTCCGTTGTCGAACATCAAATTGCCATCGAGTGCCGGAACAGATGGCGCAGACGTAGCTTTTTGACCAAATTTTTGAGCATTCTCCACCGCCAGGCCGGCATCAATCCGGCCATAACCGTAGTAGATACTGTGTCCTTTGGCATCGTATTCGCCGCCTTTTTCATCTATGCGGATACAAGACTGGCGCACGAGGTCTTTTACCTGGGCTGCGGTAAGGTCTGGATTAGCCGCAAGCATAAGCGCCACAATGCCGGCTGTACCCGGGCAGGCAGCGGACGTACCGCCAAAGGAGTTGACGTAGTTTTCTGGGGTGTAGCCGAGTGCACCCTGGCGGTCGGTGGTGCGCAGCCCCTGGCTCAGCGGAGCCGGATGCTGGAATGCGCGCCAGCCGTAATCGGCACTGGGGAAACACACCCAGACCGACTTGCCGTAGTCGCTGTACACGCAGCGTTTTCCGGTGTCGTTGCAGGCCGCCACACCGATGACGCCCGGGTAGCTGGAGTAGCCGTCGTTTGCAGTGTCTTCGTTTCCGTTGCCGGCCGCAAACAGGATGACGCAGCCTTTGCCTTTTCGACCTTTGGAAAGTACATATTCCATCGCCAGCCGGGTGCTGTCGGGCAACGGGGTGGCGCGGTTGTGCATGGGATCCATGGGGTTCCACCACTCGCCGTCGGTAGGTCCCCAGGAGCAGGATACGACATCGGCGCCTTTGTCGGCGGCCCAAACGAATGCGTTGGCTTCGGCCATACTGCCCAGACCGCTCCGCAGCCGGATGGGGATCAGCGTGGCTTCAGGCGCCGTGCCCGAAGCACCGTCGGGAAGGCCGGCTGCACAGGCCATGCCGGCACAGGCGGTGCCGTGGTTGTCGTCGGTCAGTTTCGGGTTGGAGTCGGGGCTGTTGAGCGTAGCGTCGTAGGGGTGCACGATACGTCCGGCAAATTCGGGGTGGTTGAGGTCTACGCCGTCGTCAATCACGGCGATGGTCACCCCTTTGCCTTTGGTGTGTTTCCAGGCGGCTTCGATGTTGATGTGTTGGTTGACGGCCTGGCCGTTGATGGTGGTTTTGGTGAGATGCCACTGGAGCGGATGGACGCCTTTGAATCGGCGCTCTTGCACGATTTCGGGGTGGCAATATTCCACATGTTTTTCTTCCAGGAGTTTTTCGGCAATGTTGAACACCTCCAAACCGGTGCCTTCTGCAGCCTCCACGAAGTAGGAATTAGCCGCAAAAACGAGTTTGCTCTTGATTTTAAGGTGGTATTTTCCCAGTATGGCAAGACAGTCCGTCTCGGAGACTTTGTCCAAAAATTTGACAAAAAAATTCTCGGTGTACAGCATAACCTCCCCGCTATCGGCATCCTGCAGTACCCGGCCGGCGAAACGAATGCTATCATCCTGTTTGAGGGTTGCCCGGGCGGCATCGCGCTCGCGGGTGCTGCTGCCGGCAGATTCAAGGCCCTCAGGTGCAGCCACCCGTCGCACACTGATTCCCGCCTCCGGAAAGGCTGCGACCTCCTGCGTACCTTCAATGACGGCGCGGCTGGCGCTGTTCAGGTCGGTTTTTTCAATTTCCGTGTTGCCTTTGGTGCGAATGGCGACCATGTCGGGGCTTTCCATCAGTTCGATGGTTTTGCCTTTTTTCCCGCCGAATTTGACTTTGTACATCCTGATGAGCGATGAGTGATGAACGATGAGTGATGAATAAGCATGCAAATCAGCCCTTGGCCTCCTCTTCTTCCGGGTTTTGTTTTTTCGGGCTTGCACTTCGCCGTCCGGTACTTTCAAAAAGTCCGCTGCCGGGCTTGGTCAGTATGGGCGCCGGTGCAGCGGCACTGGTGTTGTCGGCTGTGCCGGTTGCAGGTTTGGACGCCTGCGGCGAGCCTCTGAAATTGACCAATTGTTTGAGCAGGTCGTACCAGAATTTGGCGCCGAGCGAAATGGCCAGGGCGGTGGTTATCCAGCCGAGCAATTTGTACATCCACCAACGGCCCTTGTCTTCGGCAGGCCATTGGGTGTTTTCCCAACCGATGCCGAGCGGAGAACGGATGGCCGCTATGTTTTCGTTCAGCAGGGTGTCGAATCGTGCCTTTGCACCGTACAAATCCGGGTTGATCACTACGCTGTCCACCACTTGCGGGGCCGGTTGGGTTTCTACAAACTGGGTGGCCGCGTCGGCGAGGTAATCGCGCAGGGCGGCATTGGCGCTCAGGTTGGTGTAAATGCCGATGACATCTACGTTGAACACCACGGCAATGACAAACCCTACGCCCATCAGCCAACTTCTGACATTGCTGACATACCACTCGGAAGCGCGTTCCATGACCTCGTTGTACCACTCCTCCACTTTTTTGCGGAAGGCGATGAGGTCGCCACCCGACTCGCGGTACAAATATCGGAGCACCTCTTTCAGACGCCCGTCGGGCAGTTTTTCGATAGCGGCGCCGGGGTCTTCGTCGCCATTGACGCCGAAGGTGTCCATAAGGATACCCGAAAACGTGCCGGGACGGATGTACGAGGGCGGAAGCGGGTTTTTGCGCAGAAAACGCAGAAACGAGGCTTTTTCCCCCATTTGTTTGAAATACACGTGGTTGGTGAACGCTTGTACCTGCTCGTCGCCCAGCATGCTTTTGAACACATTGAGTAAACTTTTGCCGCGGAGCGTGAGCAAACCGGCGATCATTTCCATGACCGTGGTGGCCAGCAGGCTGAACAGCAGGAGGACAAAAACGATACCGATAACAATGGAAAGCAGGTTGAGCATGGCAACAGGTGTTACAGCGATTGTTGTCGCAAATGTAGATATTTCCCTTGTTGAAGCAAACGCCGTTTTGTCGGCCCGACCGGCGCTCAACCAGTCAATTATTTCTCTTTCCGGACCTCGTACACCTGTACATCGGCACGCCCTACCCGCTGATCCTTGAGCGGTTGGGGCAGGTATTCGTAAACGATCGGATAAAATACGCGGCGCTTGTCGCCGGCAATCAGCGGGCCGGTGCGTTCCTGGTGCATGGCCCCTGCACTGGCGACCGGGTCTATGACCTGTGCAAAGTAGAGTTTGCGGTCTATTTCCCCGTACACCAGGTACACTAACCGGAACACTTCCGCGGTGTCGGGGAGCGGATTTTCGATAGTTGCCTGCGAGTTGAAGGCGAGTTCCTGCACCTTGGTGGGGTCTTTCGGGTCGGGACGTTGAATCCGCACACCACCGCCGCTTTCGGATGCCACGAGAATCGGGCCAGGCTCTTGAAACAGTACGCCGGCGCCTTCAAAATGACAGGTGTCGGGCACGCCAGAAATTTGTTTTAGCGGAATATTGCAGAAAAATGCAGAGGCCCCGCTCGGCGGTACGGCATCAGCAAAAGCCCGCAGGATAAAACTGGAATCACCGTTGACGGTCAGCACGTTACCGGCAGAATCGAGCACCTGAATGCGGTTCCAGATACGCACCCAGTCGTAGGACTTGTTGTCCACGATTGATACGATGCAGAAGAATTCGCCGCTGATGTAGCAGTTTGCATCGCGGTATGTAACCGCTGCCGGCGACACACCTTTTGGCAACGGATCTGGCTGAAATTTGGCGTTCGCAGGATCGAAACCGAGGTTGACCTCCTCGGTTTTTTTAAGTTCCTCGTGGCAACCGGCGTTCAGGCTGAGGATCGCAACAAATGCCGCAAAAAGGTACGGAGCGTATGATTTCATGTGTTTCATTATTTGAGTCTGTTATTTTGCGGCGACGTTCATCGCCCGGTCAATACCGATCGTGACAAATGCTTTAATGGTTTCGGCTGATTTTTCGAGGATATTGGGAAGTTCGGCGGCTTCATCGGGCGACCATTTTCCCAGCACAAAATTCACCTGTTTGCCACGGGAAAAGTCACTCCCGATGCCGACCCGGAGCCGGGGGTAAACATCGGTTCCGAGGACGTCCTGTATGTTTTTCAGGCCATTGTGTCCACCGTCGGAGCCTTTGGCCCGCAGTCGGAGTTTTCCGAAATCGAGGTTCAGATCATCACAAACGACGAGGCTGTTTTCCGTCGGAATTTTTTCCTTCTGGAGCCAGTAACGCAGGGCTTTGCCGCTCAGGTTCATGTAGGTGTTGGGTTTGAGCAGGATTAGGGTACGGCCTTTGTGTCGCACTTCGGCCAGTTCGCCGTGGTGGTCGTCATGCCAGGAGCCTTCCAGTTGGCGGCACAGCAGGTTGACCACGTCGAAGCCGACATTGTGGCGGGTATTTTCGTATTCGTAGCCGATGTTGCCCAAACCGGTGATGAGGTATTTCACGCAAACAGGATTTTAAAAAAGCGCCGCAAAGGTAGCGCAAGGGGCAGGATTTTGACAAACCCGATCAAATCCTTTCCAGCCATTCGCGCAAAAGCGTTTTGAAACTGTCGGTCGGGTAGGTTCCGTGCCGTAATCCTGTGGTTCGGCTGAGTTGCCGGATACCGGTGTCGAGATCAAGGGCATCCTGCTTCTGCGATACAAACAAGTTTTGTCCGGCAAGAATGTCGGCAAGGTATTCCTGTTCGGTTTGTCCGGGGGTTGGGATGAGGATGGCTTTTTTGCCGAGGCCGGCCAGATCCATGATGCTGCTGTACCCGGAACGGCTAACGACGACTTTACTGGCCATGAGCACATCGTTCAGGTCTTGCGATGTGAGGTAGGATACCACCTCCACATTGTCGGCGGCGTAGTGGTGTTTTTTGGTCTGCGTTTTCCCTTGCACAAAAATAAATTTGTGGGGCATAAACACGGCTTGCTCCAGCAGGCGCTGTTCCAGAATACTGCGTTGCGGTTCGGGGCCGGAAAGCACCACTGCTACATCGTACTCCGGTTCGCTTTCGTAGACTTGCATGCGGGTAAGAATGCCGGCATACCGCACATCGCGATGCACGGTTTTGCCGTGGGAAAGTGTTCCGGCCAAACCGGGAACTTCAGGAATATCCGGCACCCAGACGGTATCGAAGCGGGCAATGGCCAGATTCAGCACGTAATTGGCCAGACCGTTCAGCAAGCGACCGGGAATACGCGGATGTAACTGGTGACTCAACAACACGCTGTTTGTGTCATCGCAGAAGCACCCGTAGCGGTTGTCGGAAATAATTCCGTGGAGTTGGTGTTGTTTCACCAAACGTTTGACTTCGGCATGCTCGCGTCGAACGGCCCAGATAATGCGTGGCAGTTGTTTGCCGATATTCCAGACCATGTTGGCAGATTCATACCGTATCCTGTAGGAGGGAAGTTCCACTACCGGGAGATGCGGAAATTCGGCTTGTAGCAGGTGTAAAGCGACCCCATCGGAAGCCAGAAACACCTCTGCACCCGCTTGCTCCAGTTCCTGGATGATCGGGATGCAGCGGGTGGCGTGGCCGAGGCCCCAGTTTAACGGTGCGACAAGAATGCGTTTCAAAGCGGGACAATGGTTGACGGACGAGTAGAACGCCGGGAATAATTTTCAGTTGAGTCAAATCTTTTGGGCTACTTTCGCCTTCGTAAAAGTAAAAGGTTCGGTTGAAACACACCATTATTATTTTCGCATCGTTTTGCAACCCACATTTCTTGACCGAAAATTGATACCTGACATGAAAAAAATTAACTGGTGGCGCGTCGCATTTTTTCTCCTGATGGTTGGCATGGTGGTGCTGGAAAGTTGTAGCCTGTTCAAGCCAAAATGCAACTGCCCGCATTTTTAGAAACCCCGCGCGGGTATGCTGACAAACATCACCGGCCGATGCTCCCGGGGGGCATTGTTTGCCGGGGATCAGGAGCGGTAATTTCGCCGCGTTATGAAAAACACGCTTGATTCGCTCCTCTCCACACTTCTTCGCATTCAGGAATCCCTGCTCGCTGCCGAACAGCATTTTCAGCCGCTAATTGAGCAGGTGCATATCCGCCAACGGATGAGCGCCGCCAATCTGGTGCATTATCTGGCACTGCGTTGTGAAGACTTGCGCGACATGCAGGATGACTTGCACAATGCGGGTTTGTCGTCGCTGGCCAGTTCCGAGAGCCATGCCCTGCGGCAGGTACAGTCTGCGCTTTTACGGTTGGGAGCAGGGGTGCCGGATTCAACGCTTTCCTCCTGCGATTACCCGACCGCCTCCCGCTTGATTCACAGGCGTGCTGAAACGCTTTTCGGCCCTAAAGTCAATCCGCATATTCCGCATCTGATGGTCACGTTCAGCAGTGAACTTGCCAACGACTACGGGTCGGTGAAAGCCCTGGTACTGGCCGGCATGAATGTGGCGCGGATCAATTGCGCGCATGACGAGCCGGAACTGTGGCTGCGCATGGTGGCAAATGTCCGGAAAGCCTGCCGGGCTACCGGACGTTCCTGCAAAATTCACCTTGATCTTGCCGGCCCGAAAATCCGCACGACTCTGCTGGGAAAAGGTCGCCACAAAGACCGTATGAAGGTGGTGGAAGGGGAGCATTTTTGGCTCGCCGAGGAGAATGCCGCCATTGACAAAAAAACCAAGGTAGTCGGCTGCACCCTGCCCGGTGTGGTGAAAGACCTCCGGAAGGGCGACCGGGTGTTGTTCGATGACGGGTTGTATGAGGCAATTGTGGAAAAACCGGGCACGACCATCGCGGAGTTGCTTCTTGTGCGCGCCTCGTCTTCCACCCCTCGGATCAAACCGGAGAAGGGCATCAATTTCCCCGATACGGAAATTTCCGTACACAGCCTGACGGATTTTGATAAGTCGGTGATCCCTTTTGCGCTCGAGCACGCCGATCTCGTGGGGTTCTCATTTGTACGCAACCCCGAAGACCTGGCCGAATTGCAGCAATTGTTGCAGCGTCCTGACGGCAGCGCGTTGCCCGTCATTTTGAAAATTGAAACCTATGAAGCCGTGCAAAACCTGCCGGCACTGTTGATGCAAGGGATGCAAGCCCCGGTTTTCGGGGTTATGATTGCGCGTGGCGACCTGGCGGTGGAGATCGGTTTTGAGCGCTTGAGCGAAGTGCAGGAAGAAATCCTGTGGATTTGCGAAGCGGCACATGTGCCGGTGGTGTGGGCTACTCAGGTACTGGAATCTCAAAACAAAAGCGGCATCGCCACCCGCTCTGAGGTAACCGATGCCGCCCGTGCCGCCCATGCGGAGTGCGTGATGTTGAACAAGGGGAAATACCTGCTCGAAGTACTGGCGTCGCTGCGCGATATCCTTCACCGCAGCGGTGGCCACCACCTCAAAAAACGGTACGTATTCCGGCCCCTGGCCATTGCGGAGCGCTTTTTGCGCCACGAACCACCAACTTCAGAACCGAAGCGCGGCGTTAGTTCAGTCGAATCTCGTCGTCGTTCCCGACAAAAAAGCGGTACTCGCTGAGCTGGTAGTCGGAGTGCGGCACCAGGCGCACCCACTTGTTGTATTTCCAGAACCACCGCCAACGAACGCTTTTCCACCCGCGGCGCAGGTAGGCTTCGATGTACGGATGTACGCGCAGGTACAAGTCGCCTTTGGGGCGAGACTGCATGATAAACTCCAGGTCGCGCTCGATTTCGTCGGTCAGCAATATCGTGGCATTTACCTTTCCGGTTCCGCCACAGGAAGGGCAGGCTTCGGCGGTATCTACCGCCACTTCGGGGCGGGCGCGTTCGCGGGTGATTTGCATCAGGCCGAACTTGGAAAGTGGCAGAATGGTGTGCTGGGAACGGTCGCTGCGCATGTACCCCTCCATTGCTTTTGCCAACATCTTTCGGTGTTCGACATTTTTCATGTCAATGAAATCCACAATGATCAGGCCACCGATGTCGCGCAAACGAATCTGGCGTGCTATTTCTTCGGCGGCTTCCACGTTGACTTTGTAGATACTCTGATCCACATCGCCGGAGGTCATCTTGTGTCCGCTGTTCACATCAATGACGTGCATGGCTTCCGTTTTTTCGATCACGATGTAGGCGCCGCTTGCCATGGTGGCGGTTTTCCCGAACGAGGCTTTGATTTGGCGGGTGATTCCGAACGCGTCGAAAACAGGTTTGTTGCCGGAGTAAAGTTGTACGATACCCACCTGATCGGGGCTGATCGTTTGCAGGTAGGTACGAATTTCAGCGTACAGGTCTTTTTCATTGACCACAATCCGGCTGAAGGAGTCGGTGAGAAGATCGCGCAGGACGCTCGCGGGTTTATCGAGTTCGCTGAGCAATTTGGCCGGCGGCACCACGGTTTTCAGTTGCCGGAAAATTTCCTCCCAGCGTCCCATAAGGTGGGTGAGTTCCTCGTGCAGTTCCTGCACTTTTTTGCCTTCGGCAGCCGTGCGAATGATGAGTCCGAAGTTTTTGGGCCGGATACTTTCAGCCAGCGTGTGCAGGCGCTTGCGTTCTTCGGTGCTGTCAATTTTTTTGGAAACGGTGACGGTATCGGCAAACGGCGTGATGACCATGTAGCGTCCCGGCAGGTTCAGTTCGCAGGACAAACGAGGGCCTTTGGTTGAAATCGGCTCCTTCAATATTTGTACCAGTACCGGAAAGCGCTTGTTGAGTACCTGGTCAATTTTCCCGGTTTTGACGATTTCCTCTTCGTACTTGAAGTTGTCAAGTTTGTGCGTATTGATGCTGCCGTTCATCACGCCGTTGGTCCATTTGACCACCGAACGCAATTTTGGGCCAAGGTCGGTGTAATGCAGAAACGCGTCCTTGCGGTGTCCGATGTCAATGAATGCGGCGTTCAGGCCGGGCATTTGTTTCCGGATTTTTCCGATCAGGATGTCGCCGACGGTGAAGTTGTTGTTTGTCTTTTGATGGTGGAGTTCGACCAATTTGTCGTTCTCGACCAATGCCATTTCTACTCCCGTAGCTGTGACATTAATGATGAGTTCTTTTTCCACGATAGGTGAAGATGGTTTTCGTCAGGCGTGGCAACGGGCTGCCGGTGTATACAAACAGCAAGCAGCCCACCATCCGGGTGCCGGAATCGGTGCGGCGTCAAAGAGAACCATCGAAAATGCAGCAGTTTGCCGTTCGGGGCATACGGCAATGGAAAAGCCATCGGCAAGGAGGCTTGTGTTTTACCGGGGCGTCAGGTACGGCATGGAAAAAGCCGCAAGGGATTTGTTTCTCTGGTACCGGGGAATGTGATGCTTGCCGACAAGGTTGATGTACTGTGCATCAAGGTTTTGTGCCAATGGAAGAAGCTGCATCAAAAGGGGTACCCCGATTGATACAGCTTCCTGGTTCGACGGTGCGTTCGGCGCTGACTCCGGCTACCCGGCAACTACATGAGAAAATATGCCGGCGCCTGTGATTCAGGCACTAACGGTTCTTTTTCTTGTGTCGGTTTTTGCGCAAGCGCTTCTTACGCTTGTGGGTAGCAATTTTGTGACGTTTGCGTTTTTTTCCGCAAGGCATACGATTCGAGTTATGAGTGAAAAGTTATTGTTGATTGGCCGGAAGTTTTGGGTTGGACATTTTGTCATTCAACTCAAAGATTCAAAGCCAAAGTTTATTTACCACATAGTGCCTCAAATTCTGCTGCTTTGTCCGAATTACCGATACCGGCATAGGCTTTAGCGAGCAAACAGACGGTGTTGGGGTTTTCAGGATCGAGCGATCTGGCTTTTTCCAAGCGTTGAACCGCACGTTCCCACTGACCGGTTTTTATGGCTAATCGGCCGAGCGCATTGTACACAGACGGCTGGTCGGGGTGTTTCGTCTCCAACTCCCGAAGCAATTTGACTGCTTTCATGGGGTCGTCCGACGAAGGATTTTCCGCATATACGAGTGCCAGATTGACCCGGTGCTCGACTTTTTCAGGATTAAGGGAAATGGCGCTTTCGAAAGCATTGACGGCATGCGAAGCGCAGTATTCCCGTATTTTGGCATTCTGTTGGCCGGCGATGGCGCCATAAAAGGTAGCACCTGCGACCGACCAGGCTTCATCGGTTTGTTCCAGTTCGGCAACCTGCTCGGCCACGCCCCCGGCGATTTCCGGATGCCCTTCGGCATACCACCAGCCGGACAGCCGCTTCAGAAGTACAATCCGATCCGGATCGGATGCTGCTGCGGAAATCTGTTGTTCGATTTCCTGCAGCCTCGCGGTTTGCTTTTCGTCCAGATGTGCTCGGGCCTCATCCACGAGAGTCTCGATACGAATACCCTCTGCTTGAATCGAACGCGAGTGCTCGACTTGCTTTTGTCCGGCAGGAACAGTATTGAACCCGAAATACAACAAGCAAAACAGCGCCAGTGCGGCCGAAAGAGCGATGTACTGCGGTTTGTTCATTAATGCACCCGGTCTTGTTATGCGATCCGCCGCTTAGTCCTCGCTTTCGTCGGAAGGCAAGGTCGTCACATTCTTTTTCACTTGCTCCACAAAAACTTTGGCCGGCTTGAACGACGGAATGAAGTGCTCCGGGATTTCGATGGATTTCCCTTTTTTGATGTGGCGTCCAATTTTTTTAGCCCGTTTTTTAATCACGAAACTTCCGAAACCCCGGACGTACACGTTTTCGCCTTCCTGAAGGGACTGTTTGATCTCTTTGAACAACGCTTCGAGCGAAACCAACACATCTACCTTGGCTACACCGGTTTTGTCGGAGATGGCATTCACAAGGTCAGCCTTTCTCATGTTTTAGTTAGTTGATTTTGAATAAGTTGTAGTAAAAAAGAAGGTGCTTCGGAAAACGAGTCGCAAAGATCGGACAATTTTCGGCCTGCACAAATTTTCGCTATACTTTTTCGGCTTGTTACAAGGGCAAACTTCAGCATTGCCACTGAGCGGATGAATATTTCCGCCCGGCGCCCGGAACCGGTTGCAAACTTACTCTATACCAAGACATTGCAAACCATTTTGGCAAAAATAGTTTCAGAAAGTTGGCGCAGGGGGGATTTTCTCTACCTTTGACGCGGCCCAAATACATTTTTCCAATACATATTTTTCCTGAACATGCTTCTCTCCATGACCGGCTACGGCCGTGCTTCCGGCAGCTATGCCGGCAAAACAATTTCGGTAGAACTGCGGGCATTAAACTCCAAGTTGACCGACTTGAAAATGCGGTTTCCGGGCGATTACAAAGAAAAAGAACTGGAATTGCGTAAAATGGTGGTTGATCACGCCGAGCGCGGCAAAATTGACCTGCTTGTTGAAGTTCAGAATGCAGACGGAGCCGCCCTTGTCAGCCTGAATGAAGGCTTGTTCAAGGGATACTACCGCGAAATTTCCCGCCTGACCGAAGAGTTGAACATTCCGAGGCACGATATTCTCCAGGCAATCATGCGTATCCCGAACGTGGTGGCTACCCCCTCGGGCGAACTGGATGAAGAAGAATGGGATGCCGTGTGCAAAGTCGTTGAACACGCATTGAACAACCTCCGGGCTTTCCGCCGGCAGGAAGGTCGTGCGCTGGAATCGGATCTGCGTTTGCGCGTAGCCAACATTCTGATCAACCTCAGTGAAGTGACGCCTTACGAACAGGAACGCTTCGGGCGCATGCGCGAGCGCCTGCGATCCAACATGGAAGAAGTGTTTGGCCGGGACAACCTGGATACCAACCGCTTTGAACAGGAAATCCTGTACTACCTGGAAAAAATGGACATCACGGAGGAAAAAGTCCGCCTGGAGCAACACTGCAAGTATTTCATTGAGCAAGTGGAAGACAAAAGCAAATCGGCGGGCCGTACCCTGAACTTCATCAGCCAGGAAATGGGCCGCGAAATCAATACGCTCGGGGCCAAGGCTTATGACGCCGATATTCAGCGCCTTGTAGTGCAAATGAAAGACGAACTGGAAAAAATCAAGGAGCAGTTGGCCAACGTGTTGTAATTCCGGCTCAGGAATTCCCTTTTTTCATTTCCGAATTGTCCCAGGCATGGTCGTCCGTGAGCAGGTTTGCATACACGTCGTTTTGCAAAAGTTGCTCCTGCAATTCAATTTCCTCCTTCACGCTCAAGGCATACTCTTGGCGATCGTGGCGGGTTTTAGCCAGTTTGCGCAGCGAGCGTTCGTCGTAATGGATAAACTTTTGCCCCTGGCGGGTAGCGCTGTACCGCCTGTGCCCGAGTTGTACCAGGGCGTCTACCCCAAGGTGGACGGCGGTATACAACGTTTCCCGGTAGATGTTTTCCACCCCGTGTTCGATAAGATCGTACGCATCCATCCGGTTTCGGGCACGCGCCAGCACTTTCACATACGGATATTTTTTGCGGACGGTTTCGATAATCGCAGCGTTGGTTTCCGGTGAGTCAATGGCTGCAATGAAAAGCCGGGCCTGTTCGATGCCTGCCGCTTCCAGCATTTCCGGGCGGGTAGCGTCTCCGTAATACACCTTGAAGCCCATCCGGCGGAGCAGGCCGACCCGGTCCGAATCGTGGTCGAGAATCGTTGTCGGTATTCCGTTCGCCTTGAGCAACCGCCCGATAGTGCTCCCGAAATGGCCAAAGCCGGCAATGATGACCGGGTTTTGTTCGTCCACCGCATCTCCGGCTTCCGGCTCCGCCTGTTTTACGCCAAAAAAGGGATCAATAACACGCTGGTTGATCAACAGCAGGAATGGCGTGGAAAACATACTGACAGCAGTTATCGCCATCATCTGGTTGGCTAATTTGCTGTTTATCAAATCAATTTGTACAGCAAAACTCAAAAGCACGAAGGCAAACTCGCCGACCTGACTCAGGCCAAACGCAAAGAGCATATTCTGGTCGCTGCTCATCTTGTACAAGCGCCCCACACCAAACAACACCGCAAACTTGACCGCCGTGACCACAGCGCCCAAGGCCATGATGAGCCAGGGTGATTCCAGAATCAGGGAAAAATTGATGGAAGCGCCTACTCCTATAAAAAACAACCCGAGCAACAGCCCTTTGAACGGCGCCAGATCGCTCTCCAATTCATGCCGGAACTCGCTGTTTGCCAACACGACTCCCGCCAGAAACGCGCCGAGCGCCGGACTTAGCCCCACCGATTGCATCATGAAGGCTACTACCAGCACAAGAAGTAGCGCCGAGGCGGTAAAAAGTTCGTGCAGCCGTGTTTGAGCCACAATTCGCAACAGCGGCACGACGAGAAATTTTCCGGAAAAATATACCAGACTGACGGCGCCAAGCACAACCAGGGTTTGTAGCCAGGCCGGAAAGTTGTCAATCAGCGAATGTCCCGCTTGCTCTTGCACCGAAACGCCCTTAACCACAAGCAAGGGGAGCAACGCGAGAATCGGAATAATGGCTATATCCTGAAAAAGCAACACGGAAAACGCCGATTGTCCCATGGCGGATTTGCTGTTCCCGCGCTCCTTCAGGGTTTGCAAAACGATGGCGGTGGAAGACATGGCAAAGGACAAGGCGACCACCAACGCGGTTTGCCAGGGCCAGCCCACGACCTGGAAAATAACGAGCAACAGCGCCGAAGTCCCGACCATTTGCAGCCCGCCCATCCCCACGATGACTTTGCGCAGGTTCCAGAATTGTGCAGGCTCCAGTTCAAGACCTATCAGAAACAGCATCATCACAACGCCGAATTCGGCGAAGTGCATGACGTCCTCACCCCTGTGCCCAATCAGCCCAAGTACGAAAGGACCTATCAACACGCCCGCGATCAGGTAGCCGAGAATGGAACTCAGTCCCAGCCGCTTGGCTATCGGCACACAAACCACTGCCGCCGCCAGGTAAACTATCGCTTGTGCCAGAAATCCGTCAGCCATGTTGTTGCGGGTTTAGTTTGTCCAGCCAATCGTTGGCGTAATCGTGTTTGCGCAATGCCTCAAAGTCAAAACCCGGCTGCAATAGAGCACGCAAAAGTGCTTCGTACGCCTTTCCAAAATGATGCATTTCCGCTTCCGACACCCGATGCGTGCCATGGACGACAAAAGGCGGGAGGTAATCCATTTTGCACAAACGAGCCGTTTGAATCATGGGAGCCAGAAAGTCGAGCAGGGTGCGCTGGTGAAATCCCTCATGCTGATAGGCGGCGCGTCCGCCCCCGGTTGTGACCACCTGCATCAATTTTTTTCCGGCGATTGCCGTGCCGCCCGGCCCGTACGCCCAGCCGAACTCCAGCACGAGATCAATCCATTGTTTCAGCAACGGCGGGCAACTGTACCAGTAAATCGGATGGTGCCAGATCACAAGGTCGTGTTGCTCCAACAGCGCCTTTTCGCGCTCCACGTCTATGTTGAACTCCGGGTAGGCTTCGTACAAATCGTGAAAAGTGATGTCGGGCGAACCGGGTATGTAGTTCGTCAGCACCTTGTTGGCAGCCGACTTTTCAAAAAGCGGATGTGCAAAAAGAATCAGGATTTTGTGTTGCATGCTCGGGCGAAGTTATTGGGCAAAAATAACAAAGCCGGGCAGGGTGTTCACGCTTTGCCCGACTTTACCTGCTCAGGGCATCCAGCACGCGTTTCAGCAATTCGTAAAACTTCTCCACGGCGGGAATATGTACGCGCTCGTCGGGCGAATGCGCGCCGGTGATGGTAGGCCCAAATGAAATCATGTCCATGCCCGGATATTTTCCTCCGAGAATACCGCATTCCAGCCCGGCGTGAATGGCTTTGATTTCCGGCGCACTACCGTATAACTGCGTGGCCGCACTACGGCAAATTTCGAGCAAAGGCGACTGCATGTTCGGTTGCCAGCCGGGATAGCCGTCGGTGTGCGTCACCCGGGCGCCGGCGAGTTTCAGCCCGGCAGCCACACTGGCGGCAATGTAGCGCTTGGCGCTTTCCACCGAACTGCGCTGGTTGGTGCCGATGGTGAGTATTTTTTCATCGCTAACCACTGTGGCCAGATTGGTGGAGGTTTCCACCAGGTCTTCAATATCGGTGCTCATGCGCACCACTCCATGTGGCAAGGCAAGCAACGCCCCCAACACTTTTTTGGCAAACTGCTTCGCAAACACCGAAGCAGGCATGGCTACCGGTTCAAGGCTCACCCGCACGCCGCCGTCGGCTGTGCGGAATTCATTCTGAAAATCCTGCTCGCAACGCGCCACAATTGCCTTGGCTTTTTCGATGACCGCGGTCGGAAAAACCACGGTTGTTTCCGCTTCGCGCGGGATGGCGTTGCGCTTGCTGCCACCTTGCAAATGGGTAATTGAGGGAGACAATGCTTGCAGGGCATGCAGGGTTCGGGCCAATAGTTTGATCGCATTGGCACGCCCGACGTGAATATCGGTGCCGGAATGCCCGCCTTTCAGCCCGGATATGCGCAGGGCGAAGGCAGCATGATCATCCGACGACGGAGCCGCCGTGTTTTTAACAGAAAAAACACCAGCGGTATCCATGCCACCGGCACAGCCAATGCAAAATACGCCGTCCTCCTCCGTGTCAAGGTTGAGCAAGTATTTGCCTTTGAGCATTTTGCCCGAAATTTGGTTGGCGCCTGTCAGCCCGGTCTCTTCGTCCACGGTGATGAGAATTTCCAGCGGTCCATGCACCGCCGTCGGGTCGGCAGCGATGGCCAATGCCGCCGCCACACCGATGCCGTTGTCGGCGCCCAGCGTGGTGCCGTCGGCGCCGATCCACTCGCCGTGGCGCACCAGACGGATCGGGTCGCGATCGAAATCATGCTCGGTACCCCGGTTTTTTTCACAAACCATGTCGCTATGCCCTTGCAAGACCACAATCGGGGCTTTGCCGCGCCCGCGGGTCGCAGGCACACGCGCGACGAGGTTGCCGACTTTATCCTTGCTGTACTTGAGGCCCATGCTTTGAAAAAGCGCCTCAAAATGGGCGGTTATCCGCTCCTCTTTTTTTGACGGGCGCGGAATCTGGGCGATTTCATAAAATCGCTGCCAGAGCAGTTCGGGAGCCAGTCCCTGGATGGCTTGACGAGAAGACATAGCGATATGGCGGTTGGCGGCCGGCTATTGGCCGCCGGATTCCGAACAAACGTGCGCCTCGGGCATCACGCTCGGGAAAGCCGGCAGCCGGTAGCCAACAGCAATTAATCCTTAGGGTTGATTTCGAACAATTCCACTTCAAAAATCAGCACCGAATTCGGTTTGATTTTCGGGCTGGGGCTGCGTTCGCCATAAGCCAGATCAGCCGGAATGTAGAACTTGAACTTGTCGCCGACGTGCATCAACTGCACGCCTTCCGTCCAACCGGAAATAACCTGGTTGAGTCCGAAGGAAATCGGCTCGCCGCGCTCCACGCTGCTGTCAAATACGGAGCCGTCAATGGTAGTGCCATGGTAGTGCACCTTCACTTTGTCGGTAGCCTTGGGCGACTCCTTACCATCGCCGCGCTTCAGCACTTCGTACTGAAGGCCGCTGGCCGTGGTGGTTACGCCTTTCTTTTGTTTGTTAGCTGCCAGGAATTTTTCGCCTTCCATTTTGCCGGCCTCGCCGGCTTTTTTTTGGGCCGCTTCCGAGAACCGACCAAATATATCTCCGGCAGCTTTTTGGTCAAAGGGCATCTTGGCATCTTTGAGCACGTCGCCCATAGCCTGCATGACCAGGTCAATGTTCAGATCGGCAGGCAGTTGGCGTTTCAGGCTGTTGCCGATCAGCATGCCATAGGCAAAACTGGCGCTATCCTGCGTAGTTTTGAGTGCCGTTTGCGCATTCAGGCTGAAGCAAATGGAAGCGGAGAAGAAAAACAGAATCGTTTTTTTCATGTCAAATGTAAAATGATGGTTGTGAAATTAGTAACGAGTAACCATTTGAAACAGACCGCTTAACGGCGTTTCATCTCGGCGTAGTATTGGTAAAAATACGGTATGGTTTCGATGCCTTTGTAAAAATTGAACAAGCCGTAGTGCTCGTTCGGGGAGTGAATGGCGTCGGAATCCAGGCCGAAGCCCATGAGCACCGAACGGGCATCCAGCACCTGATCGAACATGGCCACAATCGGAATACTACCGCCGCCGCGCTGTGGAAGCGGTTTTTTCCCGAAGGTGGTTTCCATCGCTTTCTCGGCGGCTTTATACTCCACCGAGTTGGTCGGCACCACCACCGGGTGACCACCGTGCAGGGCCGTTACTTTGACCTTCACGGACTTGGGAGCAAGGCTCTCGAAATGCTTTTGGAATAACTTCTCAATTTTCTTCGGGTCCTGATTGGGCACTAAGCGCATGGATATTTTGGCAAATGCCTTGGACGGCAACACGGTTTTGGCGCCCTCGCCGGTGTACCCGCCCCAAATTCCATTTACATCAAGTGCAGGCCGGATGCCGGTGCGTTCGATGGTGGTGTAGCCTTCTTCGCCCATCAGAGCATCCACCGCCAGGTCTTTCATGTAGGCTTTTTCATCGTAGGGGGCGTCGTTCAGGCGTTTGCGCTCCTTGGCACTCAGTTTTTGCACATCGTCATAGAAACCCTTGACCGTCACTTTTTTCTTCTTGTCGTGCAGCGACGCAATCATCGCACTCAACACACTGATAGGGTTTGCTACCGCACCGCCGTACACGCCCGAGTGCAGGTCTTTGTTGGGGCCGGTCACTTCCACTTCCATGTACGCCAGGCCGCGGAGACCCACGGTCAGGCTGGGCGTGTTGTTGTCAATAATGCTGGTATCAGAAATCAACACCACATCGCAGGCAAGTTTAATCTTGTTCTTTTTGCAGAACTCTTCGAGGTTTTTGGAACCGATTTCTTCCTCTCCTTCGATCATAAACTTGACGTTGCAAGGCAGTTTGCCGTGTTGCATCATGGCCTCAAAAGCCTTCACGTGCATAAAAAACTGACCTTTATCGTCGCAGGAGCCACGGGCAAAAATGGCGCCCTTGGGATGAACTTTGGTCTTTTTAACCACAGGCTCGAATGCCGGGCTATCCCATAAATCAAGTGGATCCGGCGGCTGTACATCGTAATGCCCGTATACCAGCACGGTGGGCGCTTTCGGATCAATCATTTTTTCACCGTACACAATCGGATGACCCGGCGTGTCCAGCACCTCCACGTTGTCTACCCCAACCTTACTCAAATGTGCAGCCGTGGCGTCGGCCATCCGACGTACATCGTCCTTGTACTTCGGGTCGGCACTGACGGATGGGATGCGCAGGATTTCGAGCAACTCGTTCAGAAAACGCTCCTGGTTTGTGTCTAAATATTTTTTCAATTCTTTCATGGAAAAGTAAGAAGCAAAGCAGTGGTTATGGTCAAAAAAAGCGCGCAAAGTTCAGGCTTTATCCGCTAATCTGTACCCTGACAAAAGGAATAGTTTTCTGATTCTACCGATCGAACAGCAAGCGCTCACCCATTTTAGAGTCATCAAATTTTCCATCACGCCACGCAAGATGCCCGCTGACGATTGTCGTGAGGACTTTGCCACGGAAAGTTTTTCCCTCAAACGGCGACCATCCGCACTTGTAGAACAGGTTTTCTTTCGCAACCGTCCAGCGGTAATCCACATCTACGAGCGCCAAATCGGCCCAGTAGCCTTCTTCAATAAACCCGCGCTCCCGCACCTGAAAAGCAACAGCCGGGGCATGGCACATCTTTTCTACAATCTTTTCCAGCGAAATTTTACCCGCATGGTAAAACTCCAGCATTACGTTCAGCGAATGCTGCACCAGCGGCAAACCGGAAGGCGCCTGCAGGTACGGCTGCGATTTTTCTTCCCAAGTGTGCGGAGCATGGTCGGTTGCCACCACATCCAGGCGGTCGTCGAGCAGGGCCGGCAGCAAGGCTTCCCGGTGCGCCCGGCTTTTTATCGCCGGGTTACATTTGATCTGATTTCCGTATCGGGCATAGTCACCCGACTGAAACCGGAGGTGGTGCACGCAAACTTCCGATGTAATGCGTTTCTGCGCCAGCGGCACAGAATTATCAAACAAGTCGAGTTCGTTTTTCGTGGAAATATGCAATATGTGCAGCCGCGTGTTGTACTTCCGCGCCAAACCAACGGCAAAGGACGAGGACAACAGGCAGGCCTCCACATTCCGGATACGCGGGTGATACGCAGCGGTCAGCCGGTCGCCATACCGGTTTTTAAAATGCTGAAGGTTGTGCCGGACAGTGGCTTCATCCTCGCAGTGCGTGGCCACAAGCATGGGCGCTTCGGCGAAAATCCGTTCCAGCACATTTGGCGCATCCACCAGCATATTTCCTGTACTGCTCCCCATGAACACCTTGATGCCGCACACCCGGCGGGGATCCGTCCGTAGCACTTCATCCAGATTGTCGTTGGTGGTACCCATGTAAAAAGAGTAATTGGCAAGCGATGTCCGGGCGCCGATTTGATATTTTTCTTCCAGCAGGCCTTGCGTCACCGAGGGCGGATTTACATTGGGCATCTCCATGAAAGACGTGACACCGCCTGCCACGGCCGCGCAACTCTCGGTCGCAATGGTGGCCTTATGGGTCAGACCAGGTTCCCGGAAATGCACCTGATCGTCAATAATACCGGGTATCAAAAACTTCCCGGCGGCGTCCAGTTCCATGTCGGCAACGGCGTTCAGGCTTGAGCCGATACGCTCAATTCGCCCGGCTCGAATGAACAGATCACCTTCCGTAATTGTGCCCCTGTTTACGATTCGGGCATTTCGGATCAGTATGGTTTGCATATAATATTTGAAATGTATGTGGTTAAGCCTGTTTTATCTGCCAAAACAATGAAATTGGTACGCAAGAATGTTGTTAGGAAAAAGTAAACCATTTACATTTGTCGCGTATTTCCCCCAAATGAAGTTTAAGTTTTAAAATGAAGCGTGTTTTGATGATGTCCTTCTCCGTTGATGAATGGGGAGGGACTTTTTTTATCTCACCATTCCGCAATTTTTTTTACCGGGCAAAAAAATTTTTTAAAAAATGCTTGCACATCAAGCGCGAACAACTTTACCTTTGGCTTAGGTTTTTTGGGGTTATATTTCTGACGGTAGGATGTTAACATCCTGCCGTCTTTTTATTTGTACCCGAAATATTGCAGCGAACGCTCGTCATCGCGCCAGTTGCTTCTAACCTTTACGGTCAATTCCAGAAAGACTTTGGTTTGCAAAAACCGCTCGATGGCCATGCGCGCCGCAGTACCGAGTTTTTTGATCGCCACGCCACCTTTCCCGAGCAAAATTGCTTTTTGAGTTTCTCGCAACACAAAAATGCTTGCCCGTATCCGGGCGATCGGCTCGCCGGCATTGGTTGCCGACTCCTGAAAAGACTCGATACCCACCTCGCAGGAATACGGGACTTCATCATCGTACAGCAGAAAAATTTTTTCCCGAATAATCTCGCTCACAAAAAAACGCTCCGGGCGATCCGTCAATTGATCGGTGGGGTAATACGCCGGACCTTCAGGAAGGTACTCGGTTATTTTTTGAAGTAGTTCTGCCGTATTTTCGTTTTTCAAAGCAGAAATAGCAAAATGGCCGGTTATTTTAATCCGCTTGGCCCACCAGTTCAGCACATCCTCCACCCGTTGTTCCTTGACCAAATCTTTTTTGTTGAGTACCAGCAACACAGGCGCTTCCGCCGGGGCAAGCATCGCCAGCAGAGGGTTGCTGTCCTCCAGTTCCTCCGTCAGGTCAAATACCAACAGTAGCAGATCGGCATCGTCCAGCGTGCCTTCCACGAAGCGATTCATTGCCTTGTGCATTTTGTAGGCGGGGTCGCGTACATAGCCGGGGGTATCGGAAAAAACGATCTGGAAATTCTCCCCGGTAAGGATACCGATGATCCGGTGGCGGGTGGTCTGCGGTTTGTGCGTGATGATGCTCATCCGCTCGCCCACGAGGGCATTCAGCAAGGTGGACTTCCCGGCATTCGGGCGGCCAATGATATTGACAAAGCCGGAACGGAATGGCTCTGATTTATTTGGGGTACTCGGTTCGGTTGTCATGTTATGGTGGATTGCTGCGCCTGAAAGGTCGGTTTTTGTGTGAAATACGGCTCCTGTTACCCCGCCAACCGGTGAACGCGCCCCTGAATATATGCAGCGACTAACTCAAACACCAGCCGGGGTTTCATCATTTGCCACTGAATGTCGTGGTACGGTTCACCCACGTACAGGTAGTGGTGCAAGCCGGCATCATGCATTTCTTCTTCCACGTGTTGGCGGGTATTCAGCAGGGCGATCCAGCCGCCGTCTTCCTGCACATCCTCGGCCCATTCGGCGTAGTAGTCCTCGTCGCCGGCGTGGTAGTTGAGCACATTTTCACAGAAAAAAATGTACTTGTCCACACCTTCCCTGAGCAGGATGTCCGCAATTTCGCGCTTGAGGTACATGATATCGTTGTGCAGCACATCATTCCATTCGCCGATTAGTTCGATGAGCGCGTAGCCCTCGTCGTAGTCGGCGAACAGAATTTTGGCGTACAACGTGGAGGAGCCAAACGCGTCCCATTGCGGGTGCAGGTAAAAATTATACAACCGGTTGGATTCGTAAAACTCGCTGTACCTGCGCCCGAAAAACGGAGAGCGTTTGTCTTCCGAGGCGATGTACTCGTCGCGCCAGCGAAAATGCGGTTCAATATCGTGCATGGCAAACGTGAAAAACAGGTTGCAAAGGTAAGAGTTCAGGATGACCGGAACGAAACAGCACACCACCAAAATTGTCCTCACCGGTCCGGAGTCCAGTGGGAAAACGGCGCTTGCGGAAGCCCTGGCACTGCTCCTGTCGGCTCCGTGCGTCCCGGAATTTGCTCGCTACTTTGCGGCTCACCTCGGTCGCCCATACCAACGCGCCGACCTCCAGGCCATTGGTCGGGGGCAACAGGCATGGGAACAGTGGCACGCCGCCGCCGAGCCGCCGATACTCGTGTGCGATACCGACTGGACCGTGCTGCACGTCTGGGAACACTACCGCTTCGGTGCGCCTCCCGACGGCGTCTGGGAGTGGAAAAAAGGCTACGCCAACCCACAGCCTGCCGACCTGTACCTGCTCTGTGCCCCCGATTTCCCCTGGCAACCCGACCCGCTGCGCGAACACCCGGAAGAGCGTCAAATACTTTTTGCCTGGTACGAGCGGCTCCTGATAGAAACCGGCGCACGGTACACCATCCTCGCCGGCTCGCACGAACAACGATTACACACAGTCCTTGGAGAACTGCAAAAACTTTCGTGACCTTTGCGGCCAGTACTCATTGGGGTGCCTTTTCATAAGGCTGAGATTACACCCATCGAACCTGCCCGGGTAATGCCGGGAAGGGAAGTGAGCGGGTAGTGGCATCACTACGCGTCCGAAACCCCTTCGGAAGCGGATGTTTCACTCAATTTTTTCTCCAACCATGTTCCTTTTCTCCTCACCGCTGCGATGCCGTGCATCCGCCGTCGGAACCTGTTTTCTCCTTTTTTCCAAACTTCTGACTGCCCAGCAAACCACTCCCCTACCCGATTCCATCGAACTCAGGGCTGTAGTCATTCAGGCCACACGCACCGGCGCCAACTCGCCCGTGCCGCACACCAATCTTTCCGCTGAAAAACTCGCCCAAACCTACCACGCTCAGGATGTGCCCTTCCTGCTTTCCGGCACTCCATCATTGGTGGAAAACTCCGACGCCGGCACCGGCATCGGCTACACCGGGATGCGCATCCGGGGCAGCGACCCCACCCGCATCAACGTGACCATCAACGGCGTACCGCTGAACGATGCCGAAAGCCAGGGCGTGTTTTGGGTTGACTTGCCCGATCTGGCGGCTTCCGCAGCCGAAATTCAGGTGCAGCGCGGCGTGGGCGCCAGCACCAACGGCGCCGGCGCATTCGGCGCCACAGTCAACCTCGACCTGTCCCGGATACAGCCCGAACCCTTTGCCACCGTCACCAACAGCCTCGGTTCCTTTGGCACCCGGAAACACTCGGCGCACATCGGCACGGGACTTTTGAATGGGAAAATCGCTTTCACGGGCCGCCTTTCCCAGATTGCGTCCGACGGATTTGTGGATCGCGCTTCCGCCAACCTGCGCTCGTACCACCTCACCGGCGCATACGTGGACGACCGCCAGTCGCTGCAAGCGCACTTGCTCTGGGGACACACCCTGACCTATCAGGCCTGGTACGGCTTGCCGGCCCAATACCTGGAAAACGAAAACCTGCGCACTTACAACGCCGCCGGTACCGAACGCCCCGACTCTCCCTACCCCGACGAAGTGGACGACTACACCCAGCGCCACCACTTGCTGCATTACAAACGCCTGCTCGGCAAGGGCCTCGACTTGCAACTGAACGGCCACTACACCCGCGGATTCGGTTTTTACGAACAATACAAAGCCGGCGAAGCGTTTTCCGACTACGGTTTGCAGGCCTTGACCCTCGGCGACACGACGGTGGAAGCCACCGATCTGGTGCGCCGGCGCCGACTCGACAACCATTTTTACGGCGGCACCTTTGCGCTGCGCTGGATGCCCGAATCATTCCAAAACCGGCCTACGTTCCTGCTCGGCGGCGCATTCAGCCGCTACGAAGGGCGGCATTTCGGCGACGTGATCTGGGCGGAATACGCCGTCCCCAAGGATTTTATCTACTACGACAACGACGCCGACAAGCGCGATGCAAACCTGTTTGGTAAGGTGGAAGTGCCTTTCCAAAACGGCCTGACCGCCATGCTGGACCTGCAATATCGCACCGTGCGCTACGAGTTCCTGGGTTTTGACCAAAACCAAAACAACGTCTCTCAAACCGCCCAACTCCACTTTTTCAACCCCAAGGCCGGCTTGAACTGGCAATTCCGACCCGGCTGGACGGCTCATGCTTTTTTTGGCATCGGCCAACGGGAGCCCAACCGCGACGATTACACACAGTCCACCCCGGCAAGCCGTCCGCGCACGGAAATGTTGCTCGATTGGGAAGCAGGCATCCGGCGGCAGGCTGCCGCTTGGAGCCTGTCGGCAAACCTGTTTTTCATGGACTACCGCGACCAGTTGGTGCTCGACGGCCGGATCAACGACGTAGGCGCGTACATTCGCACCAACGTGCCGCGCAGTTACCGGGCCGGCATCGAGATTGAGGCCGCAACCCAAATCGGTCGGCGCCTGACGCTGAGCGGAAATGCGGCTTTCAGCCGGAACAAGGTGCAGGAATTCGTGGAATACCGTGACAACTGGGACAGCGGCGGACAGGACGCTGTTCGTCACGAAAACACCGACCTCGCGTTTTCGCCGCCCGTGGTGGCACGCGTCGAGGCAACATGGGCTATTTTGCCTGTCGGCAAAACCCATCATTTGTCGGTGTCGCTGGCGGGCAAATACGTCGGCAAACAGTTTCTGGACAACACCGGAAACGATGCCACGACGCTGCCTGACTACTTTTTCTCGGACCTGCGCCTGAACTACGACCTGACGGGCGTGGTCGGCAAACGAATCAGCGCCATCCTGTCCATAAACAACCTGTTCGACGCCCGGTATTCGGCCAACGGCTGGGCCTATCGGTTCACCTCTGCCGGCTACGACGAACGCCCCGACAACCCGTACACCCGGCTGGAAGGCAACGGCGTGTACCACCAGGCGGGTTTTTTCCCGCAGGCGGGAAGGAATGTGATGGGAACGCTCTCGATCTATTTTTGATGTAAAAAGTCCGCTTTGCTAGTGCAGCACACACACCCGTTGCGAAAACAGTTGCCCGCTTTCAAGGCGGCAGACGAGTACATACACCCCGTTGGGCAAGTCGGTTGTCGGGATTTCCTCCAGGATGTTCTCCGGTTGAGAAATTGATTCGTAAACGAACCGGCCCTGACTGTCGAACAGATGTATGGCAAGACAATTGCCATGCACCGTCAGGCGCTCGTCGGCTGGATTGGGCCACACCTGAACGGGCGTAGGGTTTTCTTGCTCTTCGGTGTCCACCAAACAGCCTTCGAAGGGGGCATACACACCTTGGGGATTGCCAAAACACCGAAAAAATGCCGAAGTGCCGTCGCCGGCGGCGTTACAAAAATTGTCGATCAAGACCAGATATGAGCAAAAGTAATTCGCGGCTGGCTCAAGCGGGTTGCCGACCGGGCCAATACCCTCCACCAGCAGTAAGGGATAACTTATGCTTGAGTGCTGTACCGTCTGAGTTCGGCGTTCTTGCCCGACTAAAAAGACCCTGGCCGTATCCAAAATGACATAATTCGGATGTTGAGAACCCGCGAAAAAAAACAAGGTATCGCCCGGTATTAGTGAAAAATCGTACAGGGGGATGCTTGAACCGGGGCTGCCGTTCCGGAGAAATACTTTTTCACCCTCTTGCCGGACTAATAGTATCTCGTTAGCGGAACCACTGTTCATTGGATTGTGCCGAAGGAGCCTCATCCATTTTTCTCCGAGAATAATTACTTCTTTATCAACCTTCAAGCGATTTAGCCCATTGACATCCGGGGACCATCCCTTGAATACATCATACGTCCACTCATCGCCCGCTTGAAACCATTGCACCTGCGCGTGCGAGCAAGTGTAGAGCAAAACGACCAAGGGAATGCAGAGCAGTTTTTTCATCGAATTGGGATATGTGTTTCGTGCAAAATCATATCCGAAAGTTTGGTGCAAATATACTGTTTCCAGACTCCTTTCCCGACCGCAAATCCATCCGCACCCTGCCCGCCGAAAACATCCCGCGTCGGGCTTTCAAGGCCAGCAGGTCGCGGTCGGACAGGCAGCACAAACCGGCTGCGAGAATCCGATCCAGTTCGGCAAGAATTTTTTCCTTCGGTTGCCAGTACGTGCGGGAATCATCAAGCATATCGGCCAAAATCTGGTCTTTCCAGCGCAGCAGTTCGGGTTGGAACAGGTCGCCGGCCAGCAAAGCCGCTGAAATTTTCGTCAGCATATCCAGGTGAAATCCCGCGCCGAGGTTGCTGCAACTTTCCTCTAAACCCAGCGGAAACACCCAAGCCGGCAGCACGGATTCCACGCTGTCCATCGGATACGCTGCAAAACCGATTCGGGCAAACTGGTCGTCCTGCTCCCCCCGGGTGCCGGCAGCGGCACGGGCAATCAACCGGAAATCGGTGAACAGGCGCGGGGTGGGCGTGTGCTGCACAAAGAAATACTGCATCGGCTCCTGCAGCCAGGTCAAGTTGGCAGGTACCGCTGCGGCATCATGGCTCACCGCTCTGGCCAACACCTGATTCATCGTGTCGCGCAGGAGCAGGACTTCGTGCAGTCGGGAAGCAAAAGCCGTATCCGTGGCAGGTGATTTCCGGTAGGCCATTTCCCAAATCCGCGCAGAAAGCGCCGGACCGAATAGTGCCTGCATGCGCTTTTCGTGAAACCAGCGCCTGGCGGCGGCGGGTTCAAGGTTCAACGGCGCCACCACCCCGCCAAAGACCCAGCCGGAGCGTCCGTCGGTGGTTTGCACCCGGAGCCAGGGTTCTGTGCGCAGGCTGTCGGCCAACGAAATCGAGGTCAAAAAACGACTGGTTTCATGCATATCCATCAGTTCGGAGCCTTCCGGCAAAGCGCAAACGACCGGACTGCCGGCATCAGGCTGTTCGCGCAGTTCGGACGGAAACTGCACAACGAGATCGGTGCGAACCGGCGAACCGCAGGCAACCGCCCCAAGCAGCAGAGCAAAAATTAACGTACGCATCGGCAAAACGACTTTTTTCGGCAAACGCCGTAATGCGGGACGACGTGCTTTGCCGGGGATTAAAATTTGCGGCAGCATTTATGGCGCTACCCAACCAATTCCATTCTGCTACCGGTCTATGGAAAAAACAAACACTGCGACAGTTCTGTGCAAACTTGTTTTCAGCGGAAGCGCAGAGGAGATAGTTCATCACTCATCGCTACCGAAAGATTTAGCAAGCACGGAATACCGCCGGCACAGGCCGGTGGAAAACTCCGAGTTGACCCCCGTTTCGGGCGGTCAACTTTTTTTTGCCCGCTTTTCCCGAGAAAATTCAAGATCCGGGTTGATGCTTTTGGACAAGTCGATGTACAAGTCCCGCCATTCCGGATGCATGCGCAGGCCTTCAAGGTGCCGAAGCATGGAGTCCATGTCGCCCCGAATAGCCGGACCGGTTTGCATTTTGGCGGGCGATTCGAGCAGCGCTTTAGCCAGGGTTTCCTCCATGAGCGGATGGATCAACTCAAAAGGCAGGTCTTGTTCTTCCAGAATTTTTTCAGCAATGGAAAAGCAGTGGTTAGCGAAGTTGTTGGCAAACACGGCGGCGATGTGCAGCACGGCGCGTTGCTCATCATTGACACGGTAAACCAGATTGCCGATGGTTTTGGCTATTTTTTTCAGCAATACCACATCCTCTTCCATACGGGCATCCACACAAAAAGGCACTTTCGACCAAATGGGCATACGTTCTTTGGAAAACGATTGCAGCGGATAAAACACGCCGTAACGTTCAAACCAGGGGGCAAAAACGGTACCCGGTGTAGCGCCCGACGTATGCGTGATCAAGGCGTCGGGGACATACGGGGACAGCGCCGCCCCTACTCCGGCAATCGCGTCATCGCGGACGGCCACGAGCACCCAGTCGGCTTTCCTGTCTATGTCGGCCCAGTCGTCCGACCAGTCGGCTCGTAGTTCAGTGGCTAACTCCCGGGCGGAACTGGCGCTTCGGTTCAGCACTTGTGCTATGCGCAAGCCTTTGGCCCGCAGGCGTTTGCCCAAATGGGTAGCGATGCGCCCTGCTCCGGCGATGACGATGGTATTGGGCATGTACATTTTCCGGGCCTCTCCTTTTCAGTGCAGGTTTGGCCGCACAATGTTAATCCGATTTATCCCAATCCCGTAGCGTCTGTTCAAAAAACTGTGTTACCGAATTGCTTTTCGGAAAACCAGTCCGGCTCCGATCGCGTGGCGTTTTTCTGAAAAAAGCGGGTTGGTTTCGGCCCAATCGTTCAACGCCACGCGGCCCATGATTCCGACTCCGGCTGCCCAGTCCTGCGTGGCGTACATCCATTCGAGGCGCAGCATTCCGGAAAACGTAAGGCCGTTGCGGTAAGGAGCGTCTTCCAGCGGGAGTTTGGCGCCGTTCAGATCGCCGGAAATCGAACCGGAACGGACGGCGAGCAGGCCGAATACCGGGCCAACCGAACCGTCGAGCCGCCAGCGACCGCCAACCGGCAGCGAAACGCCGGCAAGCAACGGCAGTTCGAGGTGGCTGTATCGGTTGTACGTTTCCTCGGTGACGGTGCGCGTATGCACGATTTCCGCTGCGCCGTAAATGTCCTCCACCGAGCCGTCGGCTTTGATGAGCCGGGCGATCAGGTAGTTGGAGTCTAAGGTCGTGAATGTTTCCTTGAACACCTGTTTGCGCACATCCGTCCATTGGGTGAAATAAATGCCAGTTTGCACAAAAAAGCGGTTGCCCAAGCGGAGGCGAGCATCAAACCCGGTCTGAAACATGTCCAGCGCGGTTTCCTCGGAATCGCGTATTTTCAGGTATTCCGCCGAACCGTCGCGGCGCACGCTGCTAAGTCCATAGTACACCGACCCACCGACCCACCAGCGCGGCTCTTTGGATTTGGGGCGTTTTTTGAATTCTCCGGGGAGAAAACCCGGTAGTTCGGGGAGGTTTTGGGAAGCAGGTTCAAGAAGGATGATTTTGGGTTCAAGAAATGAGAGAGCGGGAGTTACGTGATGTGCTCCCGCGTGCATCGGCCCCACCCCCGGCCCCTCCCCCGAAGGGGAGGGGGGGCGGGACGTATTCTCTGGGGAAGGTAAGGCACGAGCGTACTCTACGCCTCCCCTCCCCGTGGGGGGAGGGGTCGGGGGTGGGGTTGCCACGCTCGGTTCTTGCCCTGTCTGCTGTGCGATTGGCTTGGCTACATCTAAACGGCTGGTCACTTTTTTTGAAGCGGCAACAGGCGACTTTTGTGTCAATTGAACCGCAGGTTGCATGGAGTTCGGAGTTTGGGCCGGCGTTTCGTCCTTGCCCGGCTGCCACAGCGCCAGACCGGCCGCGCCGAGCAGCAGCACACCCAGTGCCGATGTCCACCAAAACACAAACGGACGGCGTCGTTTTTTACGGCGACGGGCTTCGAGGGCTGCCCAGGCAGCATCCGCATCGAAGTCGTGTGCTTCCGGCGGGTAATTTTCCCGAAGGTTTTTTTCAAACCAGTCCTTGTTCATAGTGTCGTGTCGCTTGTGTGAGTTTGTGTTTCAGCCATTGTTTGGCGCGGGCTAATTGAGATCGGGAACTGCTCTCGGTGATGCCGAGCGTTTCGGCGATGTCGCGATGCGACCACTCTTCGAAAACACTGAGGTTAAAAACTTCGCGGTATCCACGGGGAAGTTCGCGGACGATCTCGAGTATACGTGCGGGATCAATTGCTTCCGTTTCGGCCTCCCACAAATCGCCGTCGGGGAGTTCCGGGGGTAATTCGACGGTAGGCTGTATGCTTTTGTTTTTTCGCAGGATTTGCAGGATTGCGTTGACGCAGAGGCGGTGCAGCCAGGGTTCAAAGTCACCGCGCCCGGAGTCGTAGCGGTTAATTTTTTCAAAAACCAACACGAAGCACTCCTGCACAAAATCGAGGGCTTGCGGCTCGTCTGTCGCATAACGCCGGGCAATGGACAATACCCGAGGAGCGAAGCGCCGAAACAGGGCTTCTTCCGCAGCGGGCTTGCCTTGCCGGCAGCCTTCGATTAAGTACAGGAGATGGGCTTCGTGCATGGGAAGGTACGGGTGTTACTGTAGGATCGCGGAAATCGTGACGACGCCGTTTATGTAGTGGAGGCCGGCGGGTTTTTCGCTCAATATCACGTTTGTCAGGCGTAAAATCACCTGTTCGCCAGGTTGTGTGCCCAGTGCAAGTGCTTCAATGTTATTTGTTTCCATGTCGTAGTAGGTCGGGCTTCCGGCAATTGTAAAATGGGTGGCCATTGACCAATTCGGGTTGTTTGGATTGCCGGTCCAGTTGACAAAAGATACGCTGTATTCAACTGCGTTTCCGCCTCCCTGATCCTCGTAGGCGAGAAATTGGAAGTAATCCGTGCCAAGGCTGTCCTGCTGGAGAACGGCTGACGTGATCGGGATAAACTTCTTGGTGCCGTTCGGGAACTCCATGGTGATGCCGGCCAAAATCGCGTTGTCGCACACCGGCACCGTCCCGAAATCCACATCCGGACTGACGGGCAGGGTCACCGGATCGCTGCTCAGGTGCTCGTCAAGGTCAAAAGCCGTGAGGGTAATTTCGGTGCCGCCACAGTTGACTACCGCGCCTGAAAACGTGCCGGTAGCTGGATCAACCGGAATCGGAAAATAGGGCGACGAGTTGCCGTTTGTTCGAAAAGAAACGAACCCGTTGGTCACCGGCTGCTGGTCGCAGTTTTCCAGGCTGCCCTGAACGGTAATCCAGTTGTTTGCCGAAGGCGGAATGACGATGATGCCAATGTCGGTTTCGCTGCTGTATGGGCCAAGTGTGGCGGAGTACACCACGTTGCCGCACTCGTCGAGCACCTCGAACAGGAAGGTTTGGTTGGCCGGCACGCCGCCGCTGAAGTAACCGCTCTCGTCTGGTGTGGTGGTAGCGCTGAGGCCGTTGTTCTGGGTGACGCGCAGTGTCACGAAAGGATTCTCGGAACCTAGGCGAATCTGGCCGCTCAGGCGGATGTAGCCCGAACCGATGTCGCAGTTCCACCAGGAAAAGTGCGTGACCGAACCCACGTACTGGTTGCCTTGCAGCGTAGCCGAGCCTTCTTCCTTCCAGTAGCCGGTGGCTTCATCAATGTACCAGAGCGGGATGGTAGCCGGCGCTTTGGAGAGTCGGTCGTTGGGCACGGGCATAGTCACTTCGGCGGGTTTGTTGATCTGGAGTTTTTGTCCTCCGGGGGTTTCCAGCAACACATGCACCATACCGAAACTGGTCAGAATCTGGTTTTCGCCGCCGGCGCTGCGGCCCAGGAATCCGCCGGGAATCAGGCTGCCGATGTTCGGCTGCGAGGGGTCGAGGTAGGTGGCGTGCACCACGACCGCACCGGAATAGGACTGGCCGGAAGCGTCCACAAAGCCGTTGGCAGCGAAAACCACTTTACCACCACCCGGGATGCTGACTGTGCCGCCCGATACGGCATTCAACTGTGCGGCCGGCGATTTGGCCCGCAGCGCAACTTTTACGCGGCCATTTTTGCCTGCTTTTGCAGAAAAACCGGCCAAGGAAGGAAAAAATCCGGCTTTCTCGACGCGAACGATCGGTAGCGCGGAATTCAGCACGCCCTCCAGTTGAAAGAAGCCGTTGGCATCGGTCAGCCCATGTTTGGTGCCGAGGTACACGTCAGCATCGGCAACCGGCGCGCCCGATTCGTCGGTCACCAAACCGGTCACGCCGGCCTCCACGAGAATGACCGGCCCGGGGCCTGTGGTGGTTTCGTCTTCGGTAATTTTGTCTTTCCGGCAAGCGCCGAAAAAGAGAGCAGCGGCAGTTATCGCCAATAAAATCAGAAAATTGAAGGTACGATTCATGTGTTTGAAAAGTTGAAAAGTGAGGCGAATGCGCGCGCTGTCGTTGGCATTATGCGGCAACTGCCGAAACGCTGCATGGCATCTGCAAACTTTTTTTTGCGAATCGTTACGTCAATGGGAACACGGATGACCCGGATTTGCGCGGATGCCCACGGATTGAAGAGGGTTTCCTTATTTCTCCGGCTCCCACACGTTGTTTTCCGGGTACAAGTCTGCCAATCGCTGCGTGGGGTCAATCTCGATTTTGGCGATTCGGTCGAAGCGCTCTGGAATCTCAAATGTGAAGGTCGAATCCACCCAGCGGTGGTCGGGCAGGATGGTGCGCGGCATGTCGGACTCGGCAGGTTTGACGCCGCGCATACGTTCCAGCGGGGCGTAAAACAACTCCTGCTTGCCGTTTTCGTAGGTCACCACGACGTCCAACGGCATGGCCATGTTGCCTTTGCGTTCGATCACGACCGCCGTGGTTTTGCGGCCTTCTTTTTCCACCGACTGGATGGCGTAGTCAATGGTGTTGGTCGTTTGTGCGAAATCTTCGAGGTACCAGTC
>JAEUUV010000185.1 GCA_016787285.1 Saprospiraceae bacterium
AGCCGGATGAGGTTGTTCACGTCGTCTTTGTGGGCCATTTCCACGGTGGTGTGCATGTAGCGCAGGGGCAGGGAAATGAGTGCCGACGGCACGCCGCCGTTCGAGTAGGCAAAGGCGTCGGTGTCGGTGCCGGTGTAGCGCGAGGCGGCTTCCCGCTGGAACGGGATGATGTGCTCTTCGGCGGTCTGGATGATGAGGTCGAGCAGTTTGTTGTGTACCGCGGGCGCGTAGGTGACGGTGGGGCCGTTGCCGCAACGAATGTCGCCGTGTTTTTTCATGTTGATCATCGGCGTGTGCGTGTCGTGCGTCACGTCGGTCACGATGGCGAGGTTGGGGCGGATGCTGTCGGCCACCATTTCGGCGCCGCGCAGGCCCACTTCTTCCTGCACGGAATTGACGATGTACAGCGTGTACGGCAGTTTGACCTTGTTTTCCTTCAGCAGCCGGGCTACTTCCGCCACGCAGAAGCCGCCGATGCGGTTGTCGAGTGCCCGCCCGCAGTAGTAGCGGTCGTTGACGATGGTGAACGCATCCTGAAACGTGACGACGCAGCCGACGTGAATGCCCATTTTTTGCACTTCGTCGCGGTCTTTTGCGCCTACGTCAATGGTGATGTTGTCTAAGGCAGGGCTGAGGTTGGCGTCCTTGTCGGTGCGGGTATGGATGGCAGGCCAGCCGAAAACGCCTTCCACCGTGCCGCCTTTGCGGACGTGGACAAACACGCGCATGGACGGCGCGATGACATGGTCGCTGCCGCCGTTGCGGATGACGTGCAGGAAGCCGTCGTCGGTGATGTAGTTGACGAACCACGAAATTTCGTCGGCATGGCCTTCGATCACCACCCGGTAATCCTGCCCGGGATTGATGATGCCGTAGGCTGTGCCGTAGTTATCGAGTTGCCATTCGTCAATGTATGGTTCCAGGTATTGCAGCCACAGTTTTTGGCCCGACGATTCGTATCCGGTCGGGCTGGCGTTGTTGAGATAGCGGCGGAGAAACTCCTCAGATTTTGGCGTGATCACGTGCATCCGATTAAATGTTGAAGGTTTCGTCAGGCATACAGCGCACCCCAGCCTTCGGGGTTTTCGCGCCATTGCTGCAAAATTTGTTGGTCTTGTGTGTCAATATAGCCGGAGGCAGCGGCCTCCTGGACGAGGGTGTTGTAGTCGGTCAACGTAGCAAAAGGCAGGTTTTGGGCGGCGAATGCCGTGCGGGCTTTTTCAAAGCCGTACTGAAAAATAGCCAGCACGCCGACCACCGTGCAGCCGGCATCGCGCAGGGCCTCGGCGGCGGCGAGGCAACTGCCTCCGGTGCTGATGAGGTCTTCCACGACGAGTACGCGCTGTCCGGCATGCAGTTCGCCTTCGATCAGGTTGCGGCGGCCGTGGTCTTTGGCGCTGCTGCGCACATAGGCAAAGGGCAAGTCCAGTTTGTCGGCCAGCAGGGCGCCGTGGGCAATTCCGGCAGTGGCTACACCCGCTACGGCGTCGAATGCGCCGAAGGTGCGGGCCTGTTCGGCCAAACAATTTTTCAGCAGGGTACGCACGGCGGGGTGAGAGAGGGCGACACGGTTGTCGCAATAAATCGGAGACAGAATACCCGATGCCCAGGTGAACGGATCGCGGGGATTGAGTTTGACCGCCCTGATTTCCAACAGGCGGCGGGCTACTTCAGCGGCTTGGTGCATGCGGTACGGCGTTTGAGACGGACTCGGAACTTGGTGTTTACTAAATTTCAAACTTCTGAAATACAACGGATTGAAAACTCATCACTCATCACTCATCGCTCATCACTCAAAAAAGTCGTTCTTTTGGCGGCAAAAAACAGCGCCATGAGTTCGGAGCAAAAGTACAAAGTCTATGTAAACGGCACCCCGGTTTTTCTGGGAACCCCCGAAAGTGTGGGCGAATTGGGCCTGTTGCCCTCCAAAGATGTGTATGCCGTGCCGTATCTGGGCAAAAAAAAACAAATCAGGCAGTACCTCGACATGCTGGATAAAAACCCTTCGGTGCGTACGGTGGCGTTTTACGGCGAAGATGCCGATGCGCTCTGGGCGGATTTCTGCGCGTGTTTTGAGCGGATTGACGCTGCGGGAGGATTAGTCACCGACCCGGAAGGGCGCCTGCTGGTTTTTTTCCGGCGCGGATACTGGGACTTGCCCAAGGGGAAAATTGATCCCGGCGAAACACCCGAGGCAGCCGCCCTGCGCGAAGTACGCGAGGAAACCGGCTTGTCCGAACTTACGCTCGGGCCGTTCGTGGCGCATACCTGGCATACCTACCGGGAAAAAGGCGAGCGCATCCTCAAGTGTACCTGGTGGTACCGCATGCAGGCCATCCAAACGGATACCGTGCCCCAAACCGAGGAAGACATCGAAGAAATCCGCTGGGTGGAACCGGCGTCCTGGTTGGCTTCCAAACCCAACCTTTACGCAAGCCTGCGGGAAATAGTGATGAGCGATGAGTGATGAGCGATGAGTATGTTTCACCTGATCAGGAATTTACTAAAGGCGGGTTGCCTGTTTAAAATAGTGCCGAACTTATGAACACCGACATCGTCGCCTACTACCGCGACCGTGCTGCAGAGTACGAAAATGTATATGCGAAACCCCACTACCTGCGTGATCTGACCCGGATGACGGCAATTTCTCAGGATATTTTTCGGGACAAAACCGTGCTCGAAATCGCATGTGGAACCGGCTACTGGACCGAGCGTATCGCCCGGACGGCCCGCGCCATACTGGCCACCGACATCAACCAGTCGGTGCTGGACATGGCCGCTGCAAAAGACTACCCCACCGGGAATGTGGCGTTCCGGATCGAAGATGTGTTCGGGCGCTACCCAGGCGGGACATTCGATGCGCTGTTCGGCGGTTTTATTTGGTCGCACATCTTGCTGGAGCGGCTTGACGAGTTTCTGGTCTGTGCCCTGGAACGGGTGCCGCCCGGCGGCGCCGTAGTGTTTGTGGACAGCCGGTATGTGCCCGGCTACAGCACCCCCATCAGCCAAACCGACCCGTCAGGCAACACATACCAGACGCGCCGCCTCGAAAACGGTTCCGAACACCTCGTGCTGAAAAATTTCCCGACGCCGGATTTCCTGCGGGGAAAACTGCCCGGCGCCGAAGTGATTGAACTGGAGTATTTCTGGCTGGCAATAGCGCAACGGACCTAACTCAAAACTCAAAACTCAAAACTCAAAACTCAAAACTCAAAACTCAAAACTCAAAACTGTTACATCTCTCCCGCCAGCAGCCGCAGCCCCAGTTCTGCCGCCTTCAAATTGTACAGCACCACATTCTGGCGGAACAGCGCCTGATCCAGCGTGTTTTGGGCCGACTGCACTTCGAGGGCGTTGGTTTGTCCCAGACGGAAGCGTTCGGTGCTGACATTCAGGCTTTCGCGGGCGTTTTTTACATTTTCGGTTTCCAGTTCGAGCACCTTTTTCTGGGTCTGAAACAAGGCAAGTTGGTTGTCCAATTCGGTCTCGACGGCGAGGCGCTGGGCATCCACGCGAAGCACGGCTTGTTCGGCGGTTACGCGAGCCACATCTATCTGCCGCTGGATATTGCCGCCAGTGTAGAGCGGTACGGTGAGCGAGGCGCCGAGCACGATACCGGCCTGGGTATTGTTGAGCAAAAAACCTGCGCCGTTGTCGGTGCGCTGCACGATGACCTGGCCGATGCCCGTGATGCGGGGTTTGTAAAGCGAGCGGGCTTCGTCGGTGAGCAGTGCCGCTACCGAGGCATTTTTTTGCAGGGCGAGCAGTTGCGGGTTTTGGTTTTGGGCGCGTTCAAGCAGGCGGGCGCGGTCGGGCGCGTAGGTATTGTCGAGCGTTTCGGCTACCTCGAAGGCGGTGTCGGCAGTCCGGGCGAGCAGGCGGTTGAGGGTGCGTTTGGCCGAGGCGGTAGCGGTTTGCTGGGCGAGCAGGTTGGCGCGCTGCTGATTGAGGTCAATGCGGGCCTGCAGGGCATCGGTCTGGGCGGCGAACCCGGCGGCCAACCGGGCTTCGGCGATGCGCAGGCGCTCTTCGTTGAGGGCGATTATTTCCTGTGCGGAGCGCTCAAGGAGTCGGCTGCGCACGATGTCGTAGTAGGCCAGCAGCACGTTGGCGGTGGTTTGCTGCACGGTGGCCTGCAGGTTGGTTTGGCCGAGCGCTTCCAGTTCTTCGAGGCGTTTTTTGGCTATGTGCATACGCCTGCCGTCGAACAGCGTCCAGGAGAGTTGGACGGCAGCGTTGGCGGCGTTGAACGGCGCGAACAGGGCTTCGAACCGCGTGTCGTTGGCCAATTGTTGCTGGAACGAACTGAGCGTGAAGGTTTCATTCAGCACAAAGTTGACCGTGGGCAACATGCCGGCGTTGGCTTTGGTGTTGTTCAGGCGGGCGATGTCGCCGTCGGCACGCACGAGGCGGATATCGTAGTTGTTTTCAAGTGCGATTCGTACGGCTTCGTCGGGGGTCAGTACCGGTAAGGCAGGTGTTTGGGCAAAAATCGGGAAGGAAACAACTGCGCAAAGGAGCAACAGGAGCGGTGTTTTTTTCATGGTGCAGGATGATGAGTTCGGTGCCCCAACGGGATGAAGTGGGTAAACAAGGTTTGAGAGAATAAGGATCACCACAATGGGCATTGTTTTCGTGTGTGCTCTTAGCCTCTGTCCAGCGGCAACGTGGCTGTTGCTTGTTCAGAGCCTGGGAAAAGGCGCCGATACATGATCGTTATGGTATTTGCATATAATTGTTTTAAGTCGGCCTCCAGAATAAATTTGGCAGAAGCAGGCAGATGTTCAGCCTCCTTTTGACGGAAATAGGCCAGATCGCCGGACGCCGGTACTCCCGTGCGGGCCGAGCGCCGTTTTTCCAACTGATGAAAAAACACGGCGCGTTCCTCCATGCGTTGCCTGACTTGCGACTGTTGAAGTTTCAGCGCCTGAACGATCCGCACTAATTGGGCGACATACAGCGTGCAGGGTACTGCGGAATCAGGTTCCGGCACCCTGCTTTGTTTGAAATGCGACCGGTCAATCAGGGGTACCCATGCCGATACCACGAACGAATCGCGTCCCATACCCAGCGTGGGCAGCACATACCCGTTGCCGATCCGCTTGGGCACAGAACGAGCCACCACCTGTTTCGCGTACCCCTCGGCGGATTTTGTAACCAAGGAGGTGTTGCGCACAAACGGTGCATCGAGCGTGTTGTCTTGTTCGACAATAGCCAATTGGTCGAGCGACAACCCATCGAGCGGCTCCACGGCCGGTACGCACAGGTAGTAGTACAGCGCAGGGTCTTGCAGGCTCTGTTCCAACTTGGAGGGTACGTTGGCATAGTCGAACGACACGAGCGGATCAAAATAGCGGCCACCCATTCGCTCCGACAGTTCCAGCGGCTCATCCATGACAAACGCGATGGCTCCCGTGTCCCAATTGATGTCTCCAACCCGCATGGTTTTGAGTTTTTCGCGCAGGGTGTAACGGCTGGTTCGGAAGTGCATTTCGGCGATCTTGACTTCACCTTTTACCGAAACGCCTGCGTCGGCAGCTTTGGGCGCACTACCCCGGAAGCGCGTGCCGCATACGTCGCTTTCCTCAACGATGTGGAATGCTCCTTCGGGCAAGGCCACTACTTCCAGCCGGTACAGTTGAGCCGGTTGGAAGAAATTTTCGGGCAGGTTGAAATAGATGACCGGTTCCATGTTTTCCAATTTGGCATCCGTGTACAGGCGCGTGCCGGATGCGCTGCTCCAGCGGGCTTTGAGCAGCGGGGTATTGCTGAGGCGCTCGTACAACAAATAATTGCTCCCTCTGGGCAGCACCACATAGCCGACCCGGGGAATGGATTCCTCCGGAAAAAAAGCGTATTGACCATCCAAAGGAAAACTGGCGGGTATCTTGTCCGACGGGAACGGGAGCACCATGTTTTTCAAAGACTCGTAGTTCGTTGTGTCGTTCTTCAAGACAAACTTGAGGCCGATCGGGTTCACCTTGTCGCGGGCGGGATTGCGCAGCATCAGGTCGGCCTCGTTGTCGGTCAGCAGGCAGATGAGCTCGTTGGCGCCCCATTTGGCCCATTGCTGCTCCCTGTCCAAGCCTTGTCTTTTTTCGGGAGATAGTTGTTCGTAGCGGCCCTGCCAGGCATAGCGGCCGTGTTTGGTTTTCAACCCGGCGAGTTTTGTCTGCAAGCCGAGCCAGCGGTGCAATGCCGCATCACTATGGAACAACGCGACATGAAAATGCTCTAATTGCACGATGCGTGTATCCCGATCCACATCCACCAGCATGGGGCCGGGTGCTGATTTGAAGTTGGCGTGCATGCCTTCTTTGAAATATTTGTCGTCAGGCCCGAAGATGAAGACGCGGTCGAGTTTCTTTTCGGCGATGATTTGCTCCATGGCGGCCCGTATGGTGCGGGCTTCGCTGCGCCGGGTGGCGATACTGTCTGCGATTTCTTTTTCGACAGGGGCAAAGATCATCGGTGTGATACGTTCCCAATCCGGCTTTTGAGCCGAAAGCATTTGGGTTTGAGCAAGCCAACATGTCAGGAGTAAAGCGGTTCTCATGTTGTCGAATTATGTTTGTGCGACAAAAGAAGAACTTCCCATCCGATGCTACAACTATTGATGCTTTTTGTTACCATATTTCTTTTGCCACTCGGCAGTGCCTCCGCCCAGCAAGCCGGCGCTCTGGAGTGGGTTATGCCGCTGCGCTCCGATGCAATGCCCATGAGCAAACCCGGAGCAGACCGCTTTGCGCTGCGGGAAAAAGGGGGACTGTACGTTGTCGGGTCGAACGGCGAGCGCGTTGCGGTTTCCTGCGACAGCATCATTCACCTCGGCGACGGCATGTGGCTCACCATGAAGGGGCATTTGCAGGGTATCTATACCGATGGTCAAGGCGAGGTGCTGCCGCCCGTGTACGAGCACATAGCCCCCGCCTGTACCGGCCCGGCTTGTTGGGCGTTCGTGGTGGGCAAGTACGGCATGGGGGCTGTGGTGAACGACCGCAACCAAGTCATCCTGCCCTGGCGGGAGTGGGAATACATCGGGTTGGCCTGCCTGACGGATACCGTGCTGGAATACATAGACAAAAAAGGGTTCAACTTCACCAACATGGGTTATGTGTCGCGCAGCGGCATGCCGCTGCCCGCAACGGGGAGCTACGGCAAACGCGCCGCACGTGTCCAAAAACTCAGCGCCGACAAGACGGTGCTGTACCATTACCGCAACGGCGTGGAGCAACGCGACACCTTCGTCATGGTCGAGAAATTTTCCGAGGGCTTGGCGGTTGCCAAAAAAGACTCCCTGTTCGGTTATTTGTCCGAGGATGGAAGCTGGCATATTCGCCCCCGGTTCCAGTCGGCGGCGCCATTTGGTTCCTCCGGGTATGCCATTGCCAGAGAAAAGGGTCGCCTTGGCCTCCTACGCAAAAACGGCACCTGGGCTATTGCACCCAAATATGATGACCTGCAACCCGCCGGCAGCGGGCTGTACCAGTTCAAAGAAGCCGGGAAAACCGGGCTGACCGATTCTGCGGGCAACTTCGTGCTTCCGCCCGGCGACTACCGCAAGATATTGGCTAAAGGCGACGGCTCCTTTGCGGCACAGGCGGGCGACACCTTGCAAATTTTCAGCGCTGCCGGCAAACTGCTGCCCATCGGCCGCGCTACGCAATACGAACCGGCCAACGACCTGCTGGTGGCCCGTTTCCCAGGCGGCAAGTCCGTCATTCAAACCGGTGTAGCACGCGTCGCCAATGGCCAATGGATACTCCCTCCGGTGCTCGAAGGTCAGGTGTTCGTCCGCCGACATTTTTTGATAGCCGAGGCCGTTATGGCTGCCGACTCGGAGCACCCCGATTTGAAACCGGTACGTTTGCCCGGCAAGTATTGGATATTCGACCGCTCCGGCAAGATGCTGCTGCCCTACCCGACTGATGCACAACCGCGCATTGGCGGCGAACCATACGCAGTTTTTCAGCAGGAGAACAAGTTTGGGGTGGTCTCGGCAGGGGGACTTGTCCTTGAGCCGAAATACGACACGGTCGAACTGCTATCGGAAGGTTGGGTGCGTGTGCGGGCTGGAGCGCAATGGGGCATGCTGCGGTGGCGGGAGTAGTAGGTGACGGCAGAAAGCCGAGAATGCCCGTAGGCATAGGATTTGAAGAATTGGGTAAGCGCACTAACTTTGCAAAACCAAACGCCCCAAAAATCGCTCATCATTTCAAAATCAAGGTAAATGACTACGTCACTCCGTCAAGTGTATTTGCCCCTTCAATTCAATCAGATACTGGAAATCGTGAAACAGTTGGGGGCTGATGAACGACGCAGACTCTTACTGTTCTTGTTGGGACAACTGCCCGATAAAAACGACCTGACCCTGACGCATCTGGCCAGCGAAGAGGTGTTGGCCAAGGATTGGCTCACAGAAACCGAAGATGAAGCATGGCAACATTTGTAAAAGGCGAAAATTGCCTTTGGTTGTTTGCCTTGCCCGAAGGCCCAGCGTGTTTGGAGGTTAGAGCATTGCCTGGACAAGCAAAACACGTTATCTTCGCCCACAAAATTTTCATTTTATGCAAATCGCCGATACGCTCGTTATAAAAATTGACAAATCGAAAAAGAAGGCTTTTCTCGAAATGCTTAAATGGCTCGACTTTGTGGAGGTGCAAACGCAAAAATCAGTCCTGCAACGATTTGTGAAAAACGCACCCAAAAATATCCCCCTTAGTTACGACGACATCGTGGCCGAAGTGATGGCACATCGGTATGGAAAAAAATGAACGCAAAAGTTGTCATTGATGTCAACGTTTGGCTGAGTTTCTGCATCGGCCAACTCCTGGATGATTTGCCACATCTGGTCGCACTTCCGAATGTCGAACTTTTCACTTGCCTCGAATTGAACACTGAATTTGTCGAGGTTTCGGCCCGGCCAAAATTGAAAAAGTATATTCGTAAAAGCAGGGTAGCAGAAACCCTCGAACTGCTTGAATCTTGCGCCTCGCTTGTGTGGATTGAATCGGCAAAGGCTGACTTCGCCGACCCGAAAGATAATTACCTGCTCAATCTTTGCGACACCATTTCAGCCGATTATTTGGTAACGGGCGATACCTTGCTGCTCGAACTTGGACAACATAACGAAACAAAAATCATCAGGTATCGAGACTTCTGTGCCATTTTTGGGCTTTGACTTTCCAGACATCGTTCATCTACTCAGGCTTTGATTACAGTCTATCATTCACAGACTTTTGAAAATAGCATTGATTAACGCCAAATTCAGATCAGGATGAAGCACTGGGTTGACAAGATGTTTTATACTCTGAATTTCCTCACAGCAATCCTCTTCGTACTTATTGCACTTTGGCCTTGCATTCGCTTTGCTTACAGCACAGATGATACTCCCGTTAAGTGGAATGAATACTGCGCTTTGGTCGTTTGGTATGCTTACAGTACTTTTTGCATCGTCAAACTAACTAGATACCTGCGCCGGCCAAATCCTGAGCAAGACCTCAATTTTCTGTATTACCTGATCGGACTTGTCCCTGTTTATATCGTCGTATTCATATTTTTTATGGTTGGCTTTAGTTTTCCAACTGTGGGCAATTAACCAGATTTCCGAGATTAAAGAAATAGCCACAGGATTTTTACGCCGCTTTCCCCTGCGTACCCTACTTTTCGCCCCGGAAATTCGCACACATGAAACAAGACAACATCCTGCTTGTCGGAGCCGGCGGACAAATCGGCTCCGTACTCACCGAAGCCCTGCGCACCGTGCATGGCGCCGACCACGTGATCGCCACCGACCTGCGCCCGCTGGAAAACCAGAGCGGCCCCTCCGAAGTGCTCGACGCCCTCAACGGCGCAGCATTGGAAGAATTGGTAAAAAAATGGCGCGTAAACCAGATTTACCACCTCGCCGCCATCCTCAGCGCCACCGGCGAAAAAGACCCCATGTGGGCCTGGAATATCAACATGACCAGCCTGTTCAACGTGCTGGAAGTAGCGCGTCAGCGCAGCCTGAACAAGGTGTACTACCCTTCGTCTATCGCCGTTTTTGGTCGGGAGGCCGCCCATCTGAACACCCCGCAATACGAGGTGCTCATCCCCGAAACGGTGTACGGAATCAGCAAGGTAGCGGGCGAGAACTGGGCCAACTACTACTACCGTCGCTACGGCCTTGATGTGCGTTCGCTGCGCTACCCCGGCATTATCGGCTACCAAAGCCTGCCCGGCGGCGGCACAACCGACTACGCCGTGGACATTTACCACTACGCCGTGCGGAACCAGCCCTTCGAGTGTTTCCTGCGCGCCGACACCGCCCTGCCCATGCTGTATATGGCCGATGCGATCCGCGGCACCATCGAACTCATGGAAGCCCCGGCCAACCGGCTTTCGGTGCGCACCAGTTACAACCTCGCCGGTATGACGTTTACCCCGGAAGAAATCGCCGCCAGCATCCGCAAAGAGGTGCCGGATTTCAAAATTTCCTACAAACCCGACTTCCGCCAGGCCATCGCCGACTCTTGGCCGGCCTCCATTGACGACTCCGCCGCCCGCCACGACTGGGGCTGGAAACCCGAATACGACCTCGATGCCATGACCCGGGATATGCTGCTACACCTTTCTTCTGATTGATTCGATTGGTTCGATTGATTCGATTACCGAGCGAGATTACGACCGCGCTGCGTCCGGTAACCAATCGAATCAATCGAACCAATCGAACCAATCGAATCAATCGAACCAATCGAATCAATCAACTATGCAACAATCTTCCGCCCGCAACCCCTACCTCCTGCCGTTTGCCCTGGTGTGCAGCCTGTTTTTCCTTTGGGGCATTGCCAACAGCCTGAACGGCTCACTGATCCGGCATTTTCAGTTTGCCCTCGATCTGGAGCGCTGGCAGGCCGGTATCGTGGATTCGGCCTTTTACTTCGGCTACTTTGTGATGGCGCTTCCGGCGGGCATTTTCATGCGCAAATTCGGCTACAAACGCGGCATCCTCGCCGGACTGCTGCTGTATGCCGGCGGCGCCGCGCTGTTTTACCCGGCTGCCGATATCCGGGTGTACGCGTTCTTTTTGTTCGCGCTGTTTACCATCGCCTCCGGACTGGCTTTTCTGGAAACGGCGGCAAACCTGTACGTGACCGTACTGGGCGACAAAAAAGACGCCGAGTGGCGCATCAACTTCGCGCAGTCGTTCAACGGCATCAGCATCATCCTCGGCCCGGTGATCGGCAGCCTGTTCATTTTTTCCAAAAAAGAATACACGCAGGAGGTGCTGGCCACAATGACAACGGAGCAAATCGCCGCCGCGCGTGTCGAAGAAGCGCTCTCGGTGCAAGGGCCGTACTTAGCCGTAGCAGGAATCGTGCTGTTGGTGGCCCTGCTGTTCTGGCTGACCAAAATGCCCGAAGTAGGCCGCGAGGAGGAACTGGCCGAGGGCCGCGTAGGTATTCTCGATACCTTGCTCAAACACCGGCATCTGTCCCTCGGGGTGCTGGCACAGTTCGCCAACGTGGGCGCCCAAGCCACACTCTGGGGCTATTTTGTGGATTTTAAAATGGATTTTTCTCCCTCGACGCACCTCGGTGCGGTGATCCCGTACGCCGATTTTTGGCACAATACCATCCAGAAAGAACTGGCGGCCATGACGATGGAACAAATGGCCGGCTACCATGCTTCGTTTGCGCTGGTGCTCTTCATGTTGGGGCGTTTTCTGGGTACCTGGCTGATGAGCCGCATGGAGCCGCGCAAGGTGTTGGCGTACTACAGCATGGCCGCCGTAGCGCTCGTGGCGTTGGCCTTTGCCACCGGCGGACTCGTGGCTATTGCCTGCGTCATGCTCACCTACTTCTGCCAGAGCATCATGTTCCCCACCATTTTTGCGCTGGCTACGAAGGGCATGCCGCCGGCAGAGCAAAAACTGGCTTCCTCGCTGGTCATCATGGCCATCGTAGGCGGCGCCGTCATGCCACCCATTGCCGGACTGTTGTCGGGCGCCGGCGGGATGCATTGGGCGTTGTTGGTACCGTTCGTATGCTTTGCATTCGTGGTGTACTACGTGCAGAGCGGGTATCGTATTCAGGAAAAGTCCGTGTAATCCGTGTCCCGTCCTGCGCAGGATGGGACACGGAATTACACGGCTTTTAAACGATCAGACCAGCTCCTTTTTGGCTAAGTAGAAATCCACCATTTCCAAATTGGAGGCGAGGCGTTCTTCCAGTTCGTGCATGGTTTTGGGGGGCGGCACGATCACTTTTTCGCCTTTTTTCCAGTTCAGCGGCATGGCGCACTTGTACTCGTCGGCGGTTTGCAGGGCCACAAGCGCGCGTTTGATTTCCTCCATGTTGCGGCCCACATTCAGCGGGTAGTACATGATCAGGCGAATTTTGCCGTTGGGGTCAATGAAAAATACGGCGCGTACGGCGGCGGTTTCACTTTCGCCGGGTTGCAACATGCCGTACAGTTTGGACACCTTCATGTCAATGTCGGCAATGATCGGGAAGTGGAAGTAAACCCCCGTTTTTTCGCGTACGTTGTTCACCCATGCGATGTGGGAGTGAATACTGTCAATACTCAGCCCGATCAGGTTGGTGTTGTGCTTCTCAAAAAAGTCTTTTTCGAGGGCAAAGCCCGACATTTCGGTGGTGCATACGGGCGTAAAGTCGGCCGGGTGCGAGAACAGGATAGCCCACTTGCCTTTGATGTAGTCTGAAAACTTGAGTTTGCCGATGGTGGTCATTGACTCAAAATCGGGCGCCTGATCGCCGATCCGCGGCATCGAATATGGGAGATTTTCCATAAAAACGTAGTTTGGTTGTGTTGAAAATAAAACCCGTCTTCGGGGTTCTGCCAATGCAGATGTTCGAAGACGGGCACAAAGGTCGGCCCTTCCGGAAGTGGGCATGTAGGATGGGAACGGGCGACTTTTGGACTTTTCAACGGTGGGCACCGGTGCTCACAATTTTCGCACCTTACCCGAACCCGAAACATGCGTGTCCAAGGCCGGATTGCCTTCGTACCACACATTGCCGCTGCCGGAAATATGGGCTTTCAGCAAGTCCGACGCCGTCAGCCACACCGAGCCGGAACCGCTGACGTGTACCTCGCCGACCTTGGCGGGGCAATGCAATGCATCCACTTCGCCGCTTCCGGACACATGGATGTCCAGTTCCTCGGTTTGTCCCCGAAGCCCGATTTCACCGCTGCCGCTGACGTTGGCTGCGATGTAGGGGAATTGCATGTTGTCGAGCATCAGACTCCCGGAGCCTGACACGCCGAGGTTGAGCGTGGCGCCCTCGAATGTGCCGTTGGTCAGTATTTCGGCGCTGCCGCTCAGTTGCACGTTCTTCAGTTTGGGCATGGAAATGGTGATGCGAAGGCCGTCCACGTCGCGTACATTTCGGGAAAAATAAACGTGCAGTTCGTTGCCTTTGCGTTCGGTTTCCAGGTAGGGCAACAGGTTTTCTTCGGCCTCAATCTGTACGCCAAACGTGTCGCTCCGGGTGACGCTGACATCGCCGGGCACGGAAATGTGCAGGCCGGTGAAATCCTGTACGTCGCGGTTTTCGGTAAGTATTGCGCCGCTGCCGATAAGCGCGGGGTCGCAGGAGGCGATCAACATGGCGACAGGAATGGTAAGCAGGGTTGCAGTTTTGAGAAAGAATCGGGAGAACATGGCTGTGTCAATTTAATGAGCAATACCCGGTCAGACAGGTTTGAGATGCCGAACGGTTGCACTGTTTTTCCCGAAAAAAAATAATTTCAGGTTTTTGCCACCAAATAAAGTTTGTCGCTGTCTATGTGGCCATGTCGCCACAATCCGGCGACTTAAGCATGAAGATGAAAACACGAATCCTCCTTTCTTTCGCACTTGCCCTGCTTGTATCCATCGTCCGGGCCGACCAGCCACCTTCCCTGTTCGAGCGCCTTTCCGCCGGACAAGACGTGCGGCTTACCCTCTCCACCGACGTGTCGGCATTGATCGCAAACAAAAATACCGACGACTACCAGTCGGCCCTGCTCTTGTGTTCGGACGGCAGGAAGTACGAGGCAAGCGTGAAACCGCGCGGCAAGTTTCGCCGCCGCATCTCGGAAATTCCGCCGCTGAAAATCAAGATCAAGAAAAAACTCCTGCTGGCTGAAGGGCTGGACACGCTCAACGAACTCAAACTGGTACTGCCTACCTCGCTGGACGAGGCAGGCGACGAGCGCGTGGTACGCGAATACCTAGCCTACAAAATGTACGAAAAGGTATCACCTTATCACGTTCGGGCACAACTCATTACGTTGACCCTGCAAAACACCGGATTCCAGGGAGAAGCGCAATACACCGTCAAGGCGATCCTGCTGGAAGACGAGGAAGAAACTGCCGCACGCCTCGGAGGTAAGGTGATCGAACGCTACGGCATGACCATGTCGGACTTCGAAACGGAGCAGGCTGCGCTCATGGCCGTATTCCAGTACATGATCGGCAATACCGACTGGAGCCTGAGCGATTTCCGGAATGTGCGCTTGTTGCAAACTGCAGCCGGTGCAATTATTCCGGTTCCGTTCGACTTTGATTTCTGCGGATTTGTGGATGCCCCTTACGCGACGCCCATGAGCGAATCCGGCCTGCGCAACGTGCGCGACCGTTTTCTTATGGCCGACGGGCTTGCCGATGAAGCCATCAAGAAGGCCGCCAAAACCTTGCAGGAACACCGGGCCTCTTTTGTGGAACTGCTCCGGGCCGGCCATGTTTCTGAAAGAATTGCCGACAAGTGCGTGAAGTACCTTGACTCCTTTTTTAAGGAAAAAATGTAAATTAGAAAGTGTCACAGAGGCTCACAGAGACTAAGAGCACACAGAGTTTTTTTGTCACTCCGTAGGAATCCGTCCGCTCTACGTGGGGAAAAACTCTGTGTATTCTTAGTCTCTGCGAGTCTCTGTGACATCTTTAAAAACCAAACCATCGCTTCCCATAAAGCAGCCAGGCAAAAGATGCGATCCAGCCCAGGAGCACGATTTGCAGGAACCTGTCGCGCAGGAGTGCGCGCGTGGGCGATTCGGTGCGTTGAAATACCAGCGCCAGTTGGAGGTACCGAAGGATGCCCATGATGACAAAAAACGTGGTGAAGTAGATTTTGTCGCTCCCGATGCGTTCGGTTACTTCCGGTGAAAAGCAGTACATCAGGTACGCCACGATGGCTACTGTGGAGCAAACCGTGATGCTCACGTCAAGGAACGGCAGGTTGTAGCCCTCGAGTGCCCGGCGGAACGTATGCCCGCCGGTGGCGATCACATATTCGCCCCGGCGTTTGGCCAGGCCGAGGATGAGGGCCAGCAGAAAGGTCATCACGATGAGCCAGTGCGACACCTCCACGCCGGCGGCGGCACCTCCGGCAAAAACGCGCATCAGGAATCCCGTGGCAATCAGGCTGATATCCACGATAGCGATATGTTTCAGCGAAAAACTGTACAGCACGTTGATACCGGCGTAGACGATGCAGATGACCAGGACAACCGGGTTCAACAATGCCGCCAGTATCAGGCCGGCCACAAAAAGCACGGTCATAACGGCAACGGCTTCACGTTTGCTCACTGCCCCGGCGGCAATCGGCCGGCGTTTTTTGTGCGGATGGTTCCGGTCCTGAGGGGCGTCCACGAGATCGTTCAGCACATACACGGACGAGGCTACCAGTGAAAAGGCGAAAAATCCGCCGACGGCATGTTGCAGCACCGGCCATTCGGAAAGGCGTGCGGCAAAGAAAGCCGGAATGAACAGGAACAGGTTTTTGACCCAATGTTCCATGCGGATAAGTCGGATGAATTGGCGCAAGGTCATGCGGAATTACTCAGGATTCGCTCGATTATTTCGGGAAAATAGCGGTGTTCCAGTTTTTGAACGTGGTGGGCGATGGTGTCGGGCGTGTCGTCCTGTTTTACGGAACAAGTAGCCTGAAAAACGATGTCACCTTCGTCGTAGTGCTCATTTACATAGTGGATTGTGATGCCGGTTTCCTGTTCGCCGGCGGCTTTCACCGCTTCGTGTACGTGCTTGCCGAACATGCCTTTGCCACCGTATTTCGGCAACAGAGCGGGGTGAATATTCACCATTTTTCGAGGGTAGGCCTGTACCAGGTAAGGCGGAATCAGCCACAAAAAACCGGCCAGCGCGATGAAGTCCACCTGATGCTGCTCCAGCACTCCGAGCAGTTCTTCCGTTTCGTAAAACGATTTCCGTCCGACGATGTGCGTGGGGATTTGATGCGTACGCGCGATTTCCAGCACACCCGCATCGGGTTTGTTCGACACCACCAGCGCGACGCGAATCCGGTCGTTTTGGGCAAAATACTCCATGATTTTGAGGGCGTTGCTGCCGGTGCCGGAGGCAAAAATGGCGATGTGATGCATAAACGATTAGCGATGAGTGATGAGTGATGAGTGATGAGTATTTCGTGTTGTCGGAAAACACTCATCGCTCATCACTCATCGCTAATCACTAAAAAAACTACCGGTTTTCCGCATTGATCAACTCCAGCGCGGCCATACCGGGGCACAGGTCTTCCTCGCGCAGGGTATTCAGCGCGCTGGGCACTGTCTCCAGCATGGTATGCAGGTCGCGGGTTTGGGGCTCCAGATAAATGATGCCGGTCAGGATTTCGCCCTTGGCGCGGGCTTCGTGCAGGCGTGCGTATGCCAGGCCGCGGTCGCCGGGATCCCAGCCGGGCGCCAGTTTGTTCAGTGTGACGTGTGAGTCGTCGTGCATACGGATTACCTTGTTGGTGCCTTCGGCGTACTGGGTGGTGATTTCCGACTTGACGGGCACATAATCTACCGCCGACGTGGCCTCTACGTGCTCCCGGATAAAGTCGTACGATTTGGTGGAGCCGGGGTTGTTGTTGAACGTCACGCAGGGCGAAAGCACATCAATAAACGCAAATCCCTCGTGGGCCATAGCGGCTTTGATCATGGGGATCAGTTGCTCTTTGTCGCCCGAAAAACTGCGGCCTACGAACGTAGCACCCAGTTCCATCGCCATTCCGACCAGGTCAATGGACTGGAAGGGGTTGGCCAGTCCGGCTTTGTTCACCGAACCTTCGTCGGCAGTGGCTGAGTCCTGCCCTTTGGTGAGGCCGTAACAGCCGTTGTTCATCACGATGTAGGTGATGTTCAGGTTTCGGCGAAGGGCATGCACAAACTGACCCATGCCGATGGAGGCGGTATCGCCGTCGCCCGAAACGCCGAGGTAGATCAGGTCGCGGTTGGCCAGATTGGCGCCGGTTGCCACCGACGGCATACGCCCGTGTACGGAGTTGAATCCGTGGGAGTTGCCGAGGAAATAGGTCGGCGTTTTGGAGGAGCAGCCGATACCCGACAACTTGGCTAACCGGTGCGGTTCGATGGCAAGTTCGAAACAGGCCTGAATGATGGCGCCGCTAATGGAGTCGTGTCCGCAGCCGGCGCAAAGGGTGGACAGGGCGCCTTCGTAGTATTGGCGGGTATATCCGCGGGCGTTGCGCGGGAGTTCGGGGTGGCGAAACTTGGGACGCAGGTAGGTCATGCTGAAAAACGAGGATTTCGATGCTTATGCCGGAATGCGGTGAATATGCTTTTTACTGTGTAGTACCAAAAACTCCAGCAGGTTGCCGAGGGTATAGCGGCCAAACCACGCGTGGGCTTTACGGATTGTCGGGCGGTTCAGGTCGGTTTTTCGGGCTTCCTGCAGCACGCGCAGCAGTTGCTCGCAATTGATAATGAAGGCTTTGGTTACGCTTGGTTCGAGCGGCTGATTCAAAAAATTGTAACGTTTCGGGCTTTTGAAGGCTTTGCCGTTGGCTGCATCCGCCCGGCGCAGCAGGCGACGTCCCCGAGCCGTGTAGCGTAGCTGTTCCGTCGGTTCCCAGCGCCTCGCCTTGGCCAGGTGAATGGCCCGGTGCAGGCGCGGCAGGTAGTCGTCGGCATACGCGTTGAGGTGCGCCATGACTTCCAGCACATTCCAAGCCTCCGGAGCCTTGCGCTGCCGAAGGGCGTCGGACGGCAGTTCCGCCAGTTTCCCGCGCACATGAGCCAGTACGGCACGCAGTTCGGTTTCAAGATGGTCGAGCAGTTCGTGTTGTGTCATTACCGGCTTTTTGCCTCAGGTTGTTGGCGGTTAGGAATGTGGTTGATTTTTGTTCCGGGCAAAAGTACACGCAAAACTCTTTCACACCCTGCCTGCCTTCAATTTTATGTCAAACATCTGCCAAAAACCGGTAGCCGAAAACCTCCTGCCGAAATCCGGGGGATTTGCCCGACTTTTGCGGCTTGGCGAGAAGGTGTTTGGGTATTTTAACCTGCAATCACCACCAAAACACGGCATCACTTTTTTAAAAATGAAGACCAAAGCACTTCGCAAAGACAAGGTCAACGTCATCACGCTGGGCTGTTCCAAAAATCTGGTAGACAGCGAGAACCTGATAACCCAGTTGCGCGGCAACGACTATGAGGTATCCCACGAGCGCGACGACGCCGACGCGAACATCGTGATTATCAATACCTGCGGGTTTATTGATCTGGCTAAACAGGAGAGCATAGACACCATCGTGGAGCACGCAGCGCTCAAGTCGGCGGGAAAAATTGAAAAACTGTATGTCACCGGCTGCCTTTCCCAGCGCTACAAAGACGATCTGGAGCAGGAAATTCCCGAAGTGGACGCCTATTTCGGTACGCTGGAACTGCCCGCGCTGCTGGCCCGGCTGGATGCCGACTACAAGTACGAACTGTTGGGCGACCGCCAGATTACCACCCTGTCCCACTATGCCTATCTGAAAATTTCCGAAGGCTGTAACCGCACCTGTTCGTTTTGCGCCATCCCGCTCATGCGTGGGCAGCATGTAAGCCGACCCGTGGAAGAATTGGTGCAGGAAGCCCGCAACCTCGCCCGGCGTGGAGTGAAGGAACTGATGCTCATCGCACAGGAGCTGACCTACTACGGCCTTGATTTATACAAAAAACGCGACCTGCCTCGTCTGCTGCACGCCCTTGCCGACGTGGACGGCATTGAGTGGATTCGCCTGCACTACGCCTACCCGAGCAAGTTTCCGCTGGAAATTCTTGACGTCATAGCCGAGCGTCCCGAAATCTGTAACTACCTCGACATGCCTTTGCAGCACGCCAGCGACCCTGTGCTGAATGCCATGCGCCGCCAGATCACGCGTGACGAGACCCGCAGCCTGCTCGATCAGATTCGCACCAAAATCCCGGACATCGCCCTGCGCACGACCTTCCTGGTCGGTCATCCCGGCGAAACCGAGGCCGATTTCGAAACCCTGCTCGACTTTGTACAGGAACAGCGTTTCGAGCGCGTCGGAGTGTTCCAGTATTCGCATGAGGAAAGCACCCGGGCCTACGATATGTCCGACGACGTGCCCGCCGAAGTAAAAGCCGAACGCGCGCAGCGGCTCATGGACGTGCAGCAGGAAATTTCTTTGGAAAAAAACGAAGCGAAGGTCGGGCGTGTGCTCAAGACCCTGTTTGACCGGAAAGAAGGCGGTTATTTCGTGGGCCGTACCGAAGCCGACTCCCCGGAAGTGGACAATGAGGTGCTGGTGGACGCTAAAACCAACTATGCCCGAATCGGCGATTTCGCCAACGTACAGATCACCGAAGCAGAGGAATTCGACCTGTACGGCAAAATTGTTTAATCGAACCACTCAAAACCCAAAACTCAAAACTCAAAACTAATACACTTTTTCCCCGCTGTTCAGCCATACCCCCCAAGCGCGGTCGTAGGCGTGTACTTTCCTGGTTTTTCCTTTTTCATTGAACACAGGGCGCCCCTGATTGACCCATTCGAAGATGCCGCCGTACAGGTTGGTCACGTTTTTGAATCCGGCGGCCAGCATTTTTTCTGCAATTTTTTCGCTTCGGTAGCCCACCGAGCAGTATACCACGATGTGGCTACCCAGATCAAGGCCGGAAATTTTATTCAAATCGAAATGATCGTACCCGACGTGAATTGCCCCGTCAAGGTGGCTCACGGCATATTCCCGCCATTCGCGGGCATCGAGAAAAACAAGTTCGGAAAACTGCTCGGCGGCAGACTGGACGCTGGTTTCCGGTACACTGTGTAGCAACAGGGTGTTCAACATCAGCCGGAAGGAGGCACTTTCAACCTGGCTGTAGCCGGCCGTTGCCCAGAGGAGCAACAGGCCGACTACCCTGATTCCTTTTCTTCTCATGAAACACATCGGTTTCCGTCTGCAGACGCATAAATCGGAATGAATGCACAGGTTGTTACCGGAGCGGTGGGATTGAAAGGCGCCTTGGCAGCGCAAAGGGGCCAAGACAAAAAGGAAGGGGGCGTGTGGAGTAAAATGGACCTTGGCGGGGGCCCTTGTAGATGAAAAAAATCCTACTGCCAGAAGGGGGAGCAGTAGGAAAATCAAAACATACTATGAGAAAACTGGGACGAAGATAAAATTACGTTCGCCACAGATAAAACCTGTTTTTAGGGAACGGCGGCATTTTTTGAGAAAGCGGTAATATTTTGGTTTTTGGGAGTGCATAACAAGGAGGAAGGAAGCGCGAGACGGCGCAAGTTATTCTCCACGGAGACGCAAAGGCGCGGGGAAAATGCTCTGCGCCTCCGCGTCTCCGTGGAGAATTTGAATCACATTTGGAGCGAAAATCGCTCGCTTTGCTTTTTACAAAGCCCTTGAATTTTTTTCGTTCTACTTGTTCACAATCAGTCGTCTCGGGCGGTTGGCGATATCCCAGGCTGTGTAGAAGGCAAGTTGAGCGCGTTTGGCAGCCGCAGCAGCGTCAATTTTGTCCGGCGTATCGGTATGCTTGTGGTAGTCGGGGTGCGTGCCGTTGAAGTAAAAAATAGCCGGGATACCGCGTTCGGCAAAGTTGTAGTGGTCGCTACGCTCGTAGTATCGGTTTGGGTCGGCCGGGTCGTTGTACTTGTAGTCGAGTTCGAGGTTGGTGTACGAGGCATTGGCGTATTCGTTGATCTCATGCAGTTCGGTGCTCAGGCGATCCGAACCGATCACGTAGATGTAATTCGGGTTATCGCCGTGACGGCTGTCTACACGTCCAATCATGTCAATATTGATGTTGGCTACCGTGCGTTCGAGCGAAAACAGCGGGAATTCCACATAAAATTTAGAACCGAGCAGTCCTTTTTCCTCTCCGCTGACGAGCATGCAAATCACACTGCGTTGTGGGCCGACACCTTCTGCTTTTGCCTTGGCGAAAGCCCGCGCAATTTCAATCACACCTGAAGTTCCTGAAGCGTTGTCGTCGGCACCGTTGTAAATCAGGCCGCCGGCTTCGCCGAGGTGGTCGTAGTGGGCGGTGATGATGACATATTCGTTTTTCAAGTCTTTGTCAATGCCCTCAATGAAGCCGACCACATTGGATCCTTGCAAGGTTTTGGTTTCCTTCACCATGCGCACTTCTACGTTGGCCTTGAGTTTCACCGGCTTGTAGTCGCCGCTTTTGTAGGAGAGTTTGCGCGCCTCCTCCACTTGTTCGGCTTTTTTACCAATAAGCGCGTTTGCTACGGCGGTGGAGACGAACATGCTGTTGGTCAAGTTAGTGGTTGCAGTAGCCTTGTTCGGGGAATATGGTTCCCAGCCGCGACCCGACATCTGGCGGCGGTTGGTTTTTACAGAGTTTTCCAGGTCAGGATCAATGATAAACACCATGGTCGCGCCTTTTTCCGTAGCAAGTTGCACCTTGCGTTTCCAGTCCAGCGTCCAGACCGAGCGGGCTTCCGAACCTGTGAGTAGCGACTTGCCTTGGTCGTTCACAGGTTCGCCGTTGTAAAAAATCACGGCTTTGCCTTCCACATCGGTGCCGGCGTAATCGTTGTGCTTTCCTTCCACGATGCCATAGCCGACGAAAACAAGGTCCTTGATTTTTTCCGCCGGGCGGCTCATGTTTTGTGCGGCATACACGTAGTAATCCGTCCGGTTTTTAAACTCCTGCTCTTCCACTTTCAGGGCGAGGTCGGTCCAGGACTCCCGTTGCAGGTGGATATCCTGAAGATAGGTATTGCGGTCGGCTACAGGAGGCAGTCCGAGCGCCTTGAACTGTTCGGCGATAAAATCGGCGGCTAAGCGCTGTCCGGGCGTTCCTGTTTCGCGACCGGCCATGGTGTTGGATGCCAGCGTATCAATCAGGAAGCGCATGTCGCCTTCGGTTATGGTTTGTCCGAAAGGCCGGGCGTCAGGCAATTTATACGAGCGCAGGAGTTGGCCCAGCCGCGCAGCAATCGTATCTTCCGGCAATTTTGACTGTGCGCCGAGAGAAGTGGCCACAAACAGGAAAAAAATCAAAAAGCGAGTCATCATGTGTACAGAATGTGTGTGTGTATTGAAAAAGCGGGGCGGTCGGCACCTGCCTCCGCCCGTATCTTTATGTTTATTCAACCAGAAACCCTCAAACCGGAAACCTTCCAAATCCCAGGTTATCCACAGGCAATTTTCTCCGCCCGACGGCCATGCCTGCCGCCCTCGAATTCGGTGCTAAGGAAAATACGCACCATCGCCTGGGCCAGAATTTCGGGTACAAACCGGGCGGGCACGGCTATCATGTTGGCATTGTTGTGCTGGCGGGCGAGAGCGGCAATTTCTTCCGTCCAGCACAAGGCACAGCGGATACCCTGGTGTTTGTTGGCGGTCATGGCCACACCGTTGCCGCTTCCGCAAAGCACGATACCGCGGTCGGCTTGCCCGTTTTCGACCGCCAAAGCCACCGCGTGGGCAAAATCGGGGTAATCAACAGAGTCCAGTGAATGCGTTCCAAAGTCCTGCACCATGTGTCCGGCGCGCTGGAGCATGGTCACCAACCCGTCCTTGTACGGGAATCCGGCATGGTCGCATCCGATTGCGATGTTCATGTTGTTGCGTTTTTGAGTGTCCGGTGTGGAAAAGGTAGTATTAAAACGCCGCAAAGGTAGTTCTTTGGCCGAATGCCGTCTTTGCTCATTTTTGCCAATCGCCCAATGCGCCGATTGGGCGCGTGAACGTACTTTTGACCCGTTCAAACAAAGCACACAAACACATTATTTATGCTACACCGCGCACCGCTCGTCGCGTTTCTGCTTGCCTGTTTTTCGCACCTCACTGCACAGGTGCACGTTGTCGCCCCTGAAGTTCAACAAAAAATTTCGCCGACCCTGCAGCGCGCATTTGCCGGTGGAGAGCCGGCTGACCTGCTGGTTGTTTTCCGGGAAAAATCAGACCTCCGTGCGGCGGCTCAAGTAGCGGGAAAAACAGAAAAAGCCCGCTTTGTATACGCCCGTCTGCTCGAAACCGCCGAACGTAGTCAGGCCCGCGCACGCCGTATCCTGCGCGAACACGGCGCATTTGCCAACAGTTTTTACCTCGTTAATGCCATCGCCGTGTCGAAGGCCGATGCCGCACTGGCCTACATGCTGGCCGAATTGCCCGAGGTGGCCGCACTGGCGCCTGATCCCGACGTGCCGATGCCGCTTCCTGAACAACGCACCACTCCCGGCCCGGTGGCCGAACGCGGCGCCGTTGAGTGGGGCATCGAAAAAATCAACGCCCCCGCCGTATGGGCAATGGGCTACACCGGACAGGGCATCACGGTGGCCGGCGCCGATACCGGCTACGAATGGGACCATCGCGCCATTCAACCCCACTACCGCGGCTACGATAATTTTGGCGGCACCGCCGACCACAACTACAACTGGCACGACGCCATCCACGAAATCAGTCCGCTCAACAACGACAGCATTCCCGATCCCGCCAACAATCCTTGCGGACTTGATTCCAAAGTGCCCTGTGACGACAACAACCACGGCACCCACACGATGGGTACCATGGTAGGCGACGACGGCCAGGGTAACCAGATCGGTGTGGCGCCCGGCGCCCAATGGATCGCTTGCCGGAACATGGAACGCGGCAACGGCAAACCCTCCTCCTATATCGAGTGCTTCGAGTGGTTCCTCGCGCCTACCGACCTGAACGGCCAAAATGCCGACCCGGCCAAAGCCCCCCACGTAGTGAACAACTCCTGGTATTGCTCCACCGGCGAAGGCTGTGTGGATATGACGGTGGATGCCCTGCTGCGACAGGCCGTAATTGCGTTGCGTACGTCGGGTGTGGTGGTGGTGGTCAGCAACGGAAACTCCGGTTCGCAGGGCTGTGGCAGCACCTTCGGCCCGCCGGCGTATTTTGAAGAAAGTTTCAGCATCGGGGCCACCGAAAGTACCGACACCATCACCGGATTCAGCAGCCGCGGGCCGGTGACAATTGACAGCAGTTACCGCACCAAACCCAACGTAGTGGCGCCCGGCGCCGGCATCCGTTCCAGCGTGCGCAACGGCGGTTACGCCCACTTCTGGGGCACCAGTATGGCCGGCCCACACGTGGCCGGACTCGTGGCACTTGTACTTTCCGCCCGGCCCGATCTTGCCGGCGAGGTAGACCTCATCGAGGATATCATCGAGCAAACGGCCATTCCGGCATTTGATACGCTCGACTGCTCCGACAACTCCGGCCAGAACTACCCGAACAATACTTACGGCTATGGGCGCGTGGATGCCTTGGCCGCCGTGCTCCAGGCGCTGGCCGTCAGTCCGGTACGCATGCCCGATGCCACACTCGCCGAAGTGCGCGTTTCGCCGAACCCGGCAGATGAGGCGGTGTTTTTTTCTATAAAAAATGCCTCCGGAACGGTGCAAGTAGAAGTGTTCGGCGCCGCCGGGCAACTGCTTTGGTCCGGCCTGACAGACATAACGCACGGAGAAATGCGCATTGCCGTACCCCTCCAGGCGGCGCCGACCGGTGTTTATTTCTGGAAAATCCAGACCGCAGGTTCGGTACTGACGGGCAAGTTTGTCAGGCAGTAGGCGGTAGAGCGGGTATTGTCTACCTTACCGAACCGGCATGTTTGTGCTCACCGGCAGCGCTGCCGACAAGGTGTGTTACGAGTACGGGCAGGGCCTGCTGACGTACAGCATTTTGCAGTTTATGAAAACGCTCGTCACGCAGGGCGACCGCCCGGTGGACGTGATGAACCTGTTTCGGAATAACAAGCCCCTGGCTGCTGCCCCGATGGACGTGGAGGGCAGCAAAGACGCCGCGCCGGATTTGGTAAAAAAAAAACGGCGCAGGCAGTGTCGCCGTTGCTGAAGAAGGAGTGATTCAAAACAGTGTCGGTTGCTCCGGTACTTCCTCTTGCAATTCCGCCGAATCGCTACCGGGGCGGTTCAGTTTTTCCGACACCCGGTACAGCCTGAGCCAGCCGTCGCCGGCGGGGTGCAGCAGGTGCAACAGTTCGTCTGTCGGCAGGGGTGAGAGCCAGGCTTTTTGCGCATCGGCGCTGGTGAGCAATGCCGGCATCCGGTCGTGCAGGGTCGCCAATTCGCGGTTGGGCGGGGTGGTGATGATGGAAAATGTGCGTTTGTGCGCATCGCCGTGGCGCCATTCGTCCCAGATGCCGGCCATGAACAGCAGGTCGTCATTTTCCGGCAAAATTCGGTAGGGTGTTTTGCGCCCGCCCGGTTCGGTGCGCCACTCGTAAAAACTGTCGGCGGGCACGAGGCAGCGGCGGCTGCGCAGGGGTTCGCGGAACGAGGGTTTTTCCTCGATGCCCTCGGCCCGGGCGTTGATGAGCCGGCCGGTGTTTTTGCCGTCGGCGCTCCAATACGGCACGAGGCCCCATTCCATCGTCTGGAGTGTACCCGGTGCATCGTTAGCGATCACGTATGCCTGATGCGTGGGGGCGATGTTGTAACTGATGTGCAGTTCGACAGGGCGCTGTACGTCGCGCATTTGGGTGTCGAGTTGTTTGGGCTTGGGAGCAAAGGAGTAGCGGCCGCACATGGTGTTGATTCGTTTTTGTTCAAAGCGGGTCAAATGTAGGCAATCGCGGTTTTTTTACCTTCGCCGAATGAACACCGCCATCATTCCCCGCCAGATCCGGCGGGAATATTCCCGCCACCTGCACCGGTATGTGGATGTGGACATTTACCTGCCGCACGACTACCACGAACACCCTGACCGCCGGTATCCGTTGGTACTGTTCAACGACGGGCAGGATTTGCCGGTCGCCAACCTCGCGCTCACGCTCGAAACCCTGTATTTCCTGGAGGCCATCCCGCGGGTGATCGTGGTGGGGGTACATGCCGGCCCGGG
>JAEUUV010000300.1 GCA_016787285.1 Saprospiraceae bacterium
GCCCATTTCGAGCAAGTGCGGCGTAAAATTGCCGTCGCCGTCGTTTTCGAACCAAAAAGACAGGGCGTTTTGGTAAATCGTTGCCGAGCCGTTTGCGGCAAAAAGGTCTGTGTCGCCATCGCCGTCGAGGTCGCCGCCGGCCACCTCGCGGCAGTCCAGTACCAGCGCATTCGGGATGAGTTGGGGGGTGCCGAGCGTGTTATTGCCCAGGTTTTTGCGCCAGCCGATGCCGTCGCCGACGGGCAGCGCCAGGTCTTTCAGTCCGTCGCCGTCCAGGTCTGCGCGAAAACCTTTGCCGCCCAAGCCTTTGAACCGGCGTTTTTCGGCGTACTGACCGCCGCCCAGGTTTTCGATGAGCCAGGCGTTGTTGACAATAATATCGTTGTCGCCGTCGCCCTCCACATCCACGGATTCGATGGCGGTGGGCACCGCGAAGTCGTAGAACAAGGCTGCCGGTTTGGCAAAAACGCCCGGTGCGCTGCTTTGTTTGAGCCAGGAGGGGCTGCCAAAAGAGGGGTTGGTGACGATGATGTCGTTCCAGCCGTCCTGGTTCAGGTCGCCTATTTTGATCAAGCCGTAGTCCGGGAAAAAGCCCGGCGAGGGTACTTGTTCACTGTTGCTGAATATACCTGTGCTTTCCAGAAAAGAAAAATATGCGCCGTTTGTGTTGACGTGCCCGGCCATCAAATCAGCGTGACCATCCTGTGTGAGGTCGCCGAGGGCAATGTCTCCGCCCTGGTATTTAGTTGAAATTTGCTGAACGAGGCTTAGTTGTTCGGTGGTGTCCAGTGTGTACCAGTTGATGTGCCCGTCGGGATGTGCCGTGACAAGGTCGGTTTGCCCGTCCGAATTGAAATCTTCGGCAAGCAGGCGGGCGGGCGGAGTGGAGAAAAGTTGGATGGCCTGAAATGTCCCATTCCCCAGGTTTTTCAGCCAAAAACCGCCGGCTTCGGCACGTGCCAGCAGGTCGGTCGCGCCGTCGTTGTTCAGATCGGCGGCTGTAAAAATCAGGGGATTGGCGGCTGTCCACAGGCTTTGTGCCGGTGCGAAACTCCCGTTGCCGAGGTTTTTTTGCCACAAAATTTCGGTCGCAGAGCAGGTAATTGCGTCGGACAACTGGTCGCCGTCGAGGTCGGCCAGTTCGGCGAGCGGGTTGTCAAATACCGCTGCTTGCGGGGCGAAACTTCCGCTACCGAGGTTTTTCCGCCAGAAACGGTCTGCTGCCAGGTCTTTCAGCCCGTCGCCGTCGAGGTCGAGGAAACGGGCCTGAAAAAAGCCGACGCTGTCGGGCAGGTTCACGGAGATAAGCACGGAGTCGGTATAAAAATTTTCGGCGCCGTCGGAGCGGTGCCAGACCACGTGTTTTTGATGAGTCATCAATACATCAGGGTGGCCGTCGCCGTCTATGTCGCGGATGCTGAAATGGAGCAGGTCGGGGTAAGGGGCTGTGCCGAGGTCATCCTCAATGATGTAGGCGTTGGTGTCGAACTGTGCGCGGGTTTCTGCGGAAATAAAGAGGCAACAAAGGGCTGCCAGGAGCGTGGTTTTCCTGAAAAATGTCATGCGGAGTGGCAAATGTCTAATTGGTAGAGTCACAGATTTCGCCGGAAGTGGCGGTTTCCCACAGGGCGTACGCTTGCGATTTGGCCCGGCGAAAGTAACCTGTTGCGCTGAATTTGCCGATGCCAACCGCGCAAACCGGCACAGTGCTTGCATGCAAGCGGCGACCTTTTCCATGAAGCACCAAATTACCTACCTTTGCGGCGGCTAAATTTGCCAACAAACCCAAAGGATGTTTTGTTAACCACGTGCAGCCACTCAAAACTCAAAACTCAACACTCAAAACTTTTTTCATGTCCACCGTTACCGCTGTTCGTCCCCAGTACAAAGTCAAAGACATCGCCCTTGCCGAATGGGGCCGCAAAGAAATTCAACTGGCCGAGGCCGAAATGCCGGGCCTCATGGCGCTGCGCGAAGAATTTGGCGCAAGCAAACCGCTGAAAGGCGCCCGCATCGCCGGCTGTCTGCACATGACCATCCAGACCGCCGTGCTCATCGAGACGCTGGTGGAATTAGGCGCCGAGGTGTCCTGGTCGTCGTGCAACATTTTCTCCACTCAAGACCACGCTGCCGCTGCTATCGCCGCCGCCGGTATCCCGGTTTTTGCCTGGAAAGGCATGAACAACGAGGAGTTCGACTGGTGCATTGAGCAAACGCTTTTTGCGTTCAAAGACGGCCAGCCGCTCAACATGATCCTCGACGACGGTGGCGACCTCACCAACATGGTGCTCGACCAGTACCCCGAACTCGTGGCCGGCATCCGTGGTATTTCTGAAGAAACCACCACAGGCGTGCACCGCCTGTACGAGCGCATGGCCAAAGGCACCCTGCCCTTGCCCTCGATCAACATCAACGACTCGGTGACCAAATCGAAGTTCGACAACAAGTACGGCTGCAAGGAAAGTCTCGTGGATGCCATCCGCCGCGCCACCGACATTATGATTGCCGGAAAAGTGGCCGTAGTGGCCGGTTACGGCGACGTCGGCAAAGGCTCGGCTGCTTCCCTGCGCGGCGCCGGCGCCCGGGTGATCGTCACCGAAATTGACCCGATCTGCGCCCTGCAGGCTGCCATGGACGGCTACGAGGTGAAGCGTATGGAGAATGCCATCCCCCGCGCCAATATCGTGGTGACCGCTACCGGCAACTGCGACATCGTGACGGAAAAACATTTCCGCCTGATGAACGACAAAACCATCGTGTGCAACATCGGCCACTTCGACAACGAAATTGACATGGCCTGGCTGAACAAATCGTACGGCCACACCAAATCTACCGTAAAACCGCAGGTGGACATTTACAACGTGGACGGCAACGACATCATCGTGCTGGCCGAAGGCCGCCTCGTGAACCTCGGTTGCGCCATGGGCCACCCCTCGTTCGTCATGTCCAACTCGTTCACCAACCAGGTGCTGGCCCAGATCGAACTGTGGCAGAACCACACGAAATACGACAACAAGGTGTACCTCCTGCCCAAGCACCTCGACGAAAAAGTGGCCCGCCTGCACCTCGCCAAAATCGGCGTGGAACTGGAAGAGCTGCGCCCCGATCAGGCTGCCTACATCGGCGTGTCGGTGGAAGGGCCGTTCAAACCGGAGTACTACCGCTATTGACGGCTGCCGCCGTCTGAATTTTTTCACCGCAGAGACGCAGAGTTTTTTCATGTTCCTGAATTGAAAAAAACTCTGCGTCTCCGCGTCTCTGCGGTGAAAAATTTGCGTTGACACGCGCCTCCATTACCTTTTGAGACAGCGCCTTTGCGGTAAAAAAACCGCGATGCCGCGTGCGCATACATGAACACCTTCGTTTTGCTACTTGCCGCGCTGCCCGGCGTGCTCATTAGTTACGCCATTTTCCGGGCCGACAAGTTCGAGCGCGAACCCGCCGGGCCGCTGCTGCTGTGTTTTCTGCTCGGCGCAGCGATCACGGTGCCGGTGGTGGCGGCGGAGCGCAGCGTATTGTCGGCTCTCGGCACGCCGCCGTACCATCTGTGGCAAACGCTGCTCTTGTCTTTTGGCCTGCTCGCCATGGCGGAAGAAGGGGCCAAATTCGCCGTCCTCCGTGTGGCGGCATTTCCCCGCCGTTTTTTCAACGAGCCGTTCGATGGGATTGTGTACGCCGTGCTGATCGCCATGGGTTTTGCTACCCTCGAAAATATCGCCTATGCCGGCCGCTTCGGCTTGCAAACGACGGTAGTGCGCGCCCTGACGGCTGTGCCGGCGCATCTGGCGTTTGCCATTGCACAGGGCTACTACGCCGGCAAGGCAAAATTCGATCCGTCCAACCAGACCCGGCTACTCGCCTGCGGGTTCGGGCTTTCGGTGCTGCTGCACGGCGCCTACGACGTGCTTATCCTGCAAAACTGGTCGCGCTGGTTGGTGGCCTTGGGCACTGCGGCCTTGTACATGACCCTGTATTTTTTCAGCCGACTGGCACAGGACCAACGTGACCATTCACCCTTCCGGGAACCCGAAAACGACTCCACACCCGAGGCCTGACAACATGGACGACAAACTCGAAATCCTTTTTTCCGACCCGTATTTCGTCGCGATCAACAAACCCGAAGGCATGCTCGTGCATCGCACGCGGATCAGCGAAGACAACGTGTTTGTGTTGCAAACCCTGCGCGACCAGATCGGCGCCCAGGTGTTCACCATTCACCGGCTGGACCGGGCCACGTCCGGTGTGCTGATTTATGGGAAAAGCAGTGAGTCCGCCGAACTGCTGGCCGCGCATTTCCGGGAAAAAACCATTGAAAAAAAGTACCTCGCCCTGGTTCGGGGCTGGACCGACGACAGCGGGACCATTGACTACCCCGTGCGCGACCAGGATCGCCCCGGTGCCGAACTGCTGCCTGCCATCACGCATTACCGCACCCTGGGCCGCAGCGAGGTGCCGCACGCCATCGGCAACAAACACGCCACCGCGCGCTTTTCGCTCGTGGAAGCCGAACCGGAAACCGGGCGCCGCCACCAGATTCGCAAACATTTTGCCCACATCCTGCACCCCGTGATCGGCGACAAGCGCCACGGCGACAACAAGCACAACGCCTATTTCTGGAAAACCCTGCTGCTGCCCCGGATGCTTCTGCACGCGCGGTTGCTGGCTTTCCGGCACCCGGCTACCGGCGAGGATGTGCGCATCGAAGCCCCGCTCGACGACCTGTTTGTTCGGGCACTGCAAGTCATGGAACTGGAGAAATATGTGCCGGGGAACAAGTAATTCGTCCGCCGGCCATTCACAGACGTACAGCCAACACTGCCGAACCGGCTCCGATACCACGGCGCCAAGTATTGCACACACCGTTTGCATCTACGGAATGTACACATCTTTCTCCTGACTTTCAGGAACTTAGCCCTGAAAGGGCGCTATTTACAAACTCGGGGCACAGCCCCGAGTAAAAAGCCGGACGAATCCTGAAGCCCTGAAAGAGCGTAATACGGTTCGCGGGATGTGCTCTATGACGCCCTTTCAGGGCTTGCCTGTGGGGGCCTGCTATAGGCAGGGCTGCACCCTGCCTTGCAGGATAGCGCCCTTTCAGGGCTAAATTCCTAAAAGTCAGGAGAAATATCTGTGTATGCTGCGGCAGTTTTATACAGAGTAGTTTTACCCAATTTATGGCATCATTTGTGCGGTGTAGTCCGTATTCTTGCTAATCCTTGTTCGCTTTCGGCGGGTAATTGTTTACGGCAAATTAACCGACTGAGCCATGCAACGATTCGTACTTTTTTGCATACTCCTGCTCGCGGCACTGCGGACAGACGCACAGAGTATTACCTGGCTTTCGCCCTGCACCGACACCACGTTTTGCTTTGATCCGGGAAGTTGTTCCAGCGGAACGGTTGTCCTGACAGTCGAAGCCGTGACCGGCTGTGGCACGCCGAAAATCAATTATTCCTACCGGATAGACCTGGGAAACAACGGCTCGATAGACATCCAGTCTACCGAGGATACGTTGCGGGAGGTGTTGCCGGCCGGCACACATCTGGTGCTTTGGCGGGCAGCCGACGTCTGCGGCAACCTGAACCAGGGATGTTCCTATCTTGTCACAGTTAAAGACTGCATCCCGCCCAACCTACTGTGCGTCAGTGGTCTGACCAAAAATTTGCTCGTACCGGATTGCATTGCGTCGTTCAACGCCGAAGATTTTATCCTGACCGCCGGCGACAACTGCACGCCCAAGGCACAACTGAAGTACGGCATACGCCGGCCGGGCAACGGCTCCGGATTTCCGGCAGACACCAGCCTGACTTTTGGGAAATGCGAGCAAGGCCAGTACCCCGTACAAATCTGGGTACGCGACGGAAACGGACTGGCCAACAGTTGCAACAGCTACGTAGTGGTGCAAGACAACACCGGTTTTTGCATTTGCGAGCAATCGGCAGGTATCTTTTTCCAGGGCTGCGCACGTAGTGCCGACAGTGCCCGGCTCAATGAATATTCGATTCGGGCAACGCTCGCGGGAATGCCGCTGCAGGCTTCCCCGATTAGTGATACGCTCGTACAAATCGTCAAGGACTCCTGCTATAACGCCGGCTTTTTGGACCTGCCCCTCAACGGCGCATACTCCGGTTCGGTATGGGCGACGCGCTCGGGGAGTCCGCTCGACGGGGTGTCCACCTTCGATCTGGTGCTGATCAACCGCCACATTCTCGGTCAGCAGCCGCTGGAAAACTTCTACCAGGTACTGGCCGCCGACGTGAACCGCAGCAACTCGATTTCCACGTTCGACATCATCGAAATCCGGAAACTGATTCTCGGCCTGTACGACTCGCTTCCGCAGGTGCCTGTGTGGCGCATGATCCGCCCGGTACCTGACCCGCTCAACCTGACTGCGTTCGCCGAAGTGCGCGATACCTACCCCTTTTCGGTACCCAACCTGTATTTCGATACGCTTTTCTCCCACCTCAATTTTGTGGGCATAAAAATGGGCGACGCCAATGCCAATGCGACGTTTCACAGCGCCCAAGCCGAAGACCGCGGCGGTGTGCCGCTCCTGCTCTTGCCCGACAACCCTGCGCTGGATGCCGGTCAGGAGTGCTGGGTGGCGTTCCGGCTTTCCGAAAACATCGCGCTGGAAGGCTGGCAATTGGCCTTGCACACCGACCCCGAGCGCGTGGAAATACGCGACGTGCGGGGCGTGCCGCCACAGTGCGTGGCCGTGTTGCCGTCGGGTGAACTGCGGATCGCCTGCCTGCCGGATGCACCGGCGGTTTTTTCAGCCGGAGATGCGCTGTTCGAGGTGTTGGTGTCGGCAAAAACAGCGGGGCAACTTTCCGGGGCGCTGCGCCTCGGCCGCGAGCATCTTTTGCCGGAGGTGTATCCGGCCAATGCGCCGGCGGGCCGTCCGCTCGATTTCCGGTTTGAGCGCCCAACGACATCGGCGGTCTGGTCGGTGGCATCGCCGCAACCCAATCCGTTTTCTGCCAAAACCACCTTTGCATTTTCGCTGGAAGCCCCGGCGGATGTGCTGCTGGAAATTTTTGACCTGAGCGGAAAACCGGTTTTCCGGGACCTCCGACGGTTGGAAGCCGGGCGGCAGGAATGGGTTTTGTCCGGCGGGGAATTGCCTGTGCCCGGCGTGTACCTGTACCGGGTTTCTGTGGGTGGGGAGGTACGGAGCGGGAGGCTGGTGCGAGGGTAGGGAAGAAACTTACAGGGCACCGAGCTTCGCCGTTGTTGTCGGCGGGATGCCAACACGGCAAACAAAAACTGATTGTGATTCGTTAAGCATCATCTCTTTCCCTCGGGTTTTTGCTGGACAAAGGCCCGAGGTTTTTATCTTTTGACATAGCAATTGCTACCACACATGCCATGAGCAAGATGTTGATATTACTCATCCTCCCTTTAGGTCTCTTCGCGCAAGAGAAGCATGACTACAATTGGATGCTAGGTTATGGCACAAACTCACCACAAAATTTATTTGGCGGCACCCAGATCAGTTTCAACTCCGACCCAATCGAGGTTTCATTTTTCAATGTTCCTTTTTACTTGTTTTCTCATGCGGGCATGAGTGACAAAGACGGGAATCTGCTGTTTTATTCCAACGGATGTCAAGTTGCCAATCGTGAACACCAGATCATGCCCAATGGGGATGGAATAAACCCCGGGCCAACCCATGATAGCAACTGTAAAAGTGGCTACCCAACCTGGCAGGGCAACTTGATGTTGCCATGGCCGGCAAGTGACAACAAGTATTTCTACTTTCACATGCGAAAATCCGGTGATGCGATCAAAGATGACTTGTTGTATTCGGTTATTGACATGGATTTGGCCGGCGGGATGGGGGATGTGGGTGCCATAAAAAACCAGCAAGTTATAGACGATAGCCTTTCCGATATATTGACAGCGGTTCGACATGGCAATGGTCGGGACTGGTGGGTACTGGTTCCGAAAAATTATCATGGCGGCAACAGTTATTACAGGTTATTGCTTAATCCCAACGGAATTTCAGGGCCTTACGTCCAGCCACCGGTGGGCGAAAACCAGTCGTACAAAGATTGGTCGGGCCAGGCCGCTTTTTCACCCGACGGCAGCTGGTATGCCCGCGCCAACCCGCACAACGAACTGCACCTGTTTCGCTTCGACCGCTGCACGGGTCTGCTATCCCAGCCTCGGAAACTGACATTGCCCGATCCCGATCTGTATGCTTGCGGTGTGGCATTCTCGCCCAACTCGCAGCGCTTGTATGTCACTACCGGCCTGATGCTTTTTCAGTACGATCTGACCAAGCCCAACGTGGAGGCCACCCGGGTGCTCGTAGGCGAGTACGACGGATTTGATGTCACGGGGTTTGCCACCACTTTTTTCCAAATGATGCTGGCTCCCAACGGTAAGATTTACATGACCGGAACCAGCGGGGTCAATGTTATGCATACCATCCATAATCCTGATGCCTTGGGCCTGGCTTGTGATTTCAGGCAACATGATTTGGTTTTGCCTGCAAGAATTATGTGGCAGGTTCCCAACTTCCCCCATTTCCGCCTGTACGACCTGTCAGGCAGTCCCTGCGATACGCTGGGCATCAACGGGTCGGTGGCAACAGGGGAGTCGGAGCGCGAAAAAGAAATGCAGGTGGTGCTGTGGCCCAATCCGGCGCAGGAGTCCTGCACGGTGGAATTGAGCGGGGGCGAGGGTATCCGGGAGGGGCGCTGGGCGTTATATGGCAGTACCGGGCAGGAAATACTGGCGGGGGTGTGGCCGGCGGGACAGAGAACATTCCGTCTGGATTTCAGTGGTCAAGCCAGAGGCGTGTACGCCTTCGTTATATGGGCAGGGTCGGGTCAGGTGGTTGTGAAAGAACTGATTGTCATGTAAAAACACAATGATGACTACTTGATAAAAAGGCAGTTGAGCGGTATCTTTGGGGCCGAAAATTGATTGACTATGACGAAATTGGTTTTAGAGATTCCGAATCAACGGATGGTAGATGCTTTGTTGCCTTTGCTGAAGCAACTAAAAATCCGTTTCACAAAAATAGAAACGCCTGTTGATCGCGATGCTGACTTATCCGATGCTATTCGAATCGTGCAGATGGGCTGTGACATGTCCACCTTCGGAGATGCTTTGGAATTTCAAATTAATATCCGGAAGGATCGGGTGTTGCCTTATCGAATTTGATTCGTTTGCGTGAGACTTATTGATACCAATATTCTGATCTATTCGGGCCAAACAGCGTTCGCAGATCGCTAGTTGCCGATTATCACTAACCCGGAATACTTCGTGTCCACCATCAGCCATGTGGAGACGCTTTCTCACACCGCAAAACTCTCTCCACACCCACAGGTGCGCGTAGCGTTCGGGTTGTTGAAAAAGAAACCTTTGCCGTTCAGACCGCCGGAAAACTCCAGGGTGGTGTTGAACAAGTACAGGAAACTCTTCAGGTCGGTGACGACCTTCACGCCGTTGTCTTCAAAAACCTGATCGTTCGGCTTGGATTCGTTGTCGAAGTCGAGTTTGTAAGACAAACCCGAGCAGCCCCCCGACACGACGCTTACCCGGAGGAAAAAGTCGTCGGCGATGTGGCCCGAAGTGCGCACTTCGGTTATTTTTTGCTTGGCGCTGTCTGCTACGAAGATCATAGAGCAAATGAGTGCTTGAGAATAATCAGGCGGAAACGGCTGTGGCATCGGACTCGACCGTGATGCCGTTTTTCTCCTGGTAATCTTTGATGGCGGCCTTGATGGCGTCTTCGGCCAGTACGGAGCAGTGGATTTTGACGGGCGGCAGGGCCAGTTCTTCCACGATATCCATGTTGTCAATTTTGAGCGCTTCGTCCACCGATTTGCCCTTGAGCCATTCGGTAGCCAGCGAGGAAGAAGCGATGGCAGAGCCGCAGCCGAAGGTTTTGAACTTGGCGTCGCTGATGACACCGGTTTCTTCGTCCACTTCGATTTGGAGGCGCATGACGTCGCCGCATTCGGGCGCGCCGACCAGGCCGGTGCCCACGTTTTTTTTGCTTTTGTCCAAAACGCCGACGTTGCGCGGGTTCTGGAAGTGTTCGAGGACTTTATTGCTGTATGCCATGTGAGAGTTGAGTTTTGCTAAATTTTTTAAAAATTGGTTATTAGGTTATTTCATCTCAAAGGTTACCAGGAGTGAGTATGAGCGGCTCCTTGAAGGGCTTTGGGACTCTCTTTCCATTCCAGCAATACCTTCCAGTCGTACAAGAAATTCAAGTAATTCTTCAAAAGATGCTGCATTGGCACTGTCTTGGTCTTCTTCAATATCCAACAAAAACCTGAGCGAAGTATCATCATCTACGTTGACAACTTTGGAAATACGTTTGCCGAGCTTCCGTGCGATTGTCTTGGCTTTCCGTTCTGCATCCTGAAATGCACGAATGGCTTGCTCATCTTCGTCTTCGTACCGGTGTTCCGGAAATATTGTAAATGTATTTTCTACCTGAATAACCTGATCTGCACATACTGAACTTATCAGGGAAATTTTTGAAGGGTCAATGTGCGTAAATCTATATCGCCAGTGTCTGGTTTCCGTCTCCGTATTCCTTTTGGGTAGCCTGGAGAAGTCCTTCCATGCCACCCCCTTGACCTGAAGCGCTTCCGAAAAGTGTTTCACTTGCTCTTCCAAACTGATAAATCCACGTTGAGGGTCACACTTGTTCGGATTTTCTTCAAAGAGCAGATCAATGCCATATGCTTCAGCCTGCTCAACGTAGTCGGATCGTCCCAGCACTTGTATGGTAGACATTCGGCTAACCGGTTGAGCGGTAGCAACCCCGATCCAGCAAAGTAGAGCCGAAAGAATAATTATTGTGAATCCAAAATGGCGCATATTGGCATTAATCAAGAAGTTCAAACGTCACGTTGATCTTGTATGATTTTATCGCTTTGGGTTGGGTGCTGTCTTCAATTTCGCGGCAGCAGCCACTGGATTTATCTTCGATATTGAGAATTTTACCCACTTTTTTGTGCATTTCAGCGGCCAGTCGCTTTGCTTTTCGTTCTGCATCGTTAATTGCAGCCAAGGCTAATTTTTCCTCTTCTTCATACCCGGGGGCATCAAAAATGTATTTTAGTTCTCCAAACTTCACTCCTTCGACGCTTAGGTTATACAGGTCTTGTAGTTTTGAAAGGTCACTCACTTGCAGTCGGTACTTTTCTGCTCGAACACTCTGGAACGATCCCCAATGGATATCTTTGATCAGATCACTTGGCTGATAGCCCATTTTACCCAATGCTGTCGTCAACTCCTGATGAATTACTTCAATCGGCTTGTATTTAATTTGTCGGTATTCATTGGGTTGTACCTCCGATACGGTGACCGCAATGCCTGCTTTTACTGCTGAATATTCTTTCTTGGAGTTCCCAACTATTCGGATAAACCTGTCTGTACTCTGAGCACGAACGGAAACGATATTCAGGCACAGGAAACCGAGAATCGGCAAGAGGATTTTTATGTTTTTCATGCGCTATGAAAGGCTGGTTTTTATTTTTTGTTTTTCCCCTGCAACGAATACCAAAGCCCCCGAACAAAGTAAAATATCCGGTAAAGCAACCTGGTAAAAGCATCGGGCGGACTCTGTATCGGCATTTTTTTGAATTGATTCGATTGGCGCGATCAAATCCAATCGAATCAATCGGACTTAATCGAATCAATCGGAATAATAATTTCAATGTGCAGCCCACTCGATTTTCGTGAGGTCCACACCGTCTTGGTACATTTCCCAGATCGGGCTGAGGTCGCGCATATGGTTGACGCCTTTGCTCACAGCCTGAATGGCAAAGTCCACGTCTTCGTCGGTAGTGAAACGTCCGAGGGAGAAGCGGATAGATGAATGTGCGAGGTCGTCGCCGAGGCCCATAGCCACCAGCACGTACGAGGGTTCCAGCGAAGCCGAGGTGCAGGCTGAGCCGGAGGACACGGCGATATTCTGGTTGAACGTCATCATCAGGCCCTCGCCTTCCACATGTTTGAAGGAAATGTTGGTCACGTGGGGCATCCGGCTGTTGACGTTGCCGTTGATCTTGGTTTCTTCCAGTTTGGTCAGTTCGCGTTCCAGGCGGTCGCGCAGGCGGCTGACGCGTTCGGCGTCCTGTGCCATTTCGAGCCGGGCGATTTCGGCGGCTTTGCCGAAGCCCACGATGCCGGGCACATTGAGCGTGCCGGAGCGCATGCCGCGTTCGTGGCCGCCGCCGTCCATCTGGGCGGTGACTTTCACGCGCGGGTTTTTCCGGCTCACATACAGGGCGCCCACACCCTTGGGGCCGTACATTTTGTGGCTGGTGAACGACATCAGGTGGATGCCGACTTCGCGCGGGTTTGTCGGGATTTTGCCTACGGCCTGCGTAGCGTCGCTGTGGAACAACACGCCGTGTTTTTCACAAATCATGGCGATCTCGCGCATGGGCTGGATCACGCCGGTTTCGTTGTTAGCCCACATGATCGTTACCAAAATGGTCGTGGGGCGGATGGCGGCTTCCAGTTCGGCAAGGTCCACCAGGCCGTCTTCTTTGACTTTCAGGTAGGTAACTTCGGCGCCCTGTTTTTCCAGGTGCTTGCAGGTGTCGAGGATGGCTTTGTGCTCCGTTTCGGTAGTGATGATGTGGTTGCCTTTGCGGGCATACATCTCGAACACGCCTTTGAGGGCTAGGTTGTTGCTCTCCGTAGCGCCCGAAGTAAAAATGATCTCTTTGTCTTCAGCGCCGAGCAACTGGGCGATCTGTTCGCGGGCATAGTCCACGGCCTCTTCGGCTTCCCAGCCATACTGGTGGCTGCGGCTGGCGGCATTGCCATGTTTTTCAAAAAAATAGGGCACCATCGCTTCCACCACCCGCGGATCGCAGGGTGTGGTAGCGTTGTTGTCCAGGTAAATGAGTCGGCGCTTATCCATTGAATGTTTGACTTTGTATTTAGATTGATTCCACGGCTATTTTTCCGAGGGCAAATGTAACAGCTTGCACGGAAAAAGGTTTGAAGAAAAAAAGTACATCTTCGACTGCATCCCGCAGGAATTGATTTCACCACAGATTCGCACAGATTTCCACAGATTTTTCTCGAGTAAATCTGTGGAAATCTGTGCGAATCTGTGGTGCATTATGCTTCAGTGTATCAAAATGTTGCACAGTTACGCTCAAACAAAAGTCTGGGAAAGTGCTTTAGCCCTACCTTTGCCTGCATGGAAAAGAACCTTCCCGACGACTTTTTCGCCGAGTTCCTGCCTGTAAGCAAGGAACAATGGCTGGAGCGAATCGCCAAGGATTTGAAAGGCAAACCTTTGGAGGACCTGTATTGGCACCTCGGAACGGGCCTGACGGTGGATCCCTTCGGCCATGCCGACGACCAGCCGGCGCCCTTGTCCCCTTTGTCGGCTACGCCCCACAAGTGGGAAATCAACGAAGACATGGACGCCGGCTCACCTGCCGAAGCCAACCGGCAAGCGCTCGAAGCCTTGGCTTTCGGAGCCGAAAGCGTGCATTTTCACCTGGTTGAGTCGAATATTTCGGATCAGATGGAAACGCTTTTGAGCCGGATTTACCTCGACTACATCAGCCTGCATTTCAGCGGGCCGGGCGTGACAAACGGCCCGGCAGCCGTGCTCGCCGTACTTGCCGGTATCGCCGGCGAACAAAATGTACCGCTCCAGCACCTGCGCGGTACGCTGGGCTACAACCCGATGACGGGCCAGCTGACCGACTGGCGCTACCTGTCCGACCTGCTCCAGTTTGCGCAGGAAACACTGCCGGGTTTTCGGTGTATTTCTGTGGACGGTACTTCGGCGTTCAACGGCCCGGAAAGTGCTGCCGACGAACTGGCCGCCCTGCTCCGGCGCGGCGCACAGTACCTGAGTCAGGGCGCTGCGCATGGGTTAGATCCAGATGATTTGGCTGTCCGGATGCAGTTTAACCTGCACATCGGGACAAGTTATTTTGTGGAAATCGCCAAACTGCGGGCCTTCAAACTGCTCTGGCTCAATGTGCTGAACGCCTGGAAAGTCGAGCCTGCCTATCCGGCGCTGGATGTACGTTTTGCCCCCGGGGTCTACACCGACGACCTGTACACCAACATGATCCGAGCCACTACGATGGCCATGTCTGCCGCGCTCGGCGGCGCCGACCGGATCACGGTGCTGCCCTACGATGCCGGGCGCGAAGCACAGGCGCAATATCCGCGTGCATTCGGACGGCGCATCGCGCGGAATGTGCAGCACCTGCTGAAATTAGAAAGCGGATTCGAGCAGATGTCCGACCCGGCGGCGGGCAGTTTTTATATCGAAAAACTGACGGCGCAACTGGCGGAGAAGGCGTGGGAGCAGGTGGGGGTGTGATCGAAAATGGGGCGGATCAAGTCACTTCTACTCTAAACTCTCCCCAAACATAATCCGGTGCCCGTCAACCGTCCGGATACCGAACTCCCGCTGCCCCCAGGGTTTGTCTTCCGGGGTTGAGGTGATTTCTACCTGCTTGTCGCGGAATTCTTCAAAAAGCGCGTCTATGTTCGCCACGTCCACGTAGGCAAAATAGGAATGGTTACGCGTCTCGAATGCCGATCGGTCGTCGGCGCATTCGCCGAGCAGAACGATGAATTTTTCACGGTACAATTGCTGCCAGCCGCCCACTTTCCAGTGGGTCGTAAAGCCCAATTTTTCTTCGTAAAACCGGGCGGAGGCTTCCAGGTTCTTGACGGCGAGCACGTAGCGGGTGCCGGTGATGGCAGGTGTTTTCGGCATGGAATGGTCATTTTTCGGCAACGAACGAGGCCGTCTCATAAGTCGCACTTATGAGGCGGTCTTTTTCATTTCAGGCGGCCCACTTGTTGGTTTGGAACTTTCCGCAGCCTGATGCTTGAGGGTGGACGATAGTATCAAAGAGGCTCCAAAAATCGATTTTTGAT